>NZ_JAWOWL010000030.1:0-69368 GCF_033340395.1 Vibrio sp. 1159
TTGGCGCTGGACTAAACAAAGGCCCCCTTTTAGGGGGCTCACACAAAGCCACCTTCTTTAGAAGGTGGTAATTTACTGTCGGTAAGTTTTGACTCTCTTTATGATTGAGAAACGAACTTAACTAAATGAGATGGAAAGAGAAGCATGCATTTTTTGATTTTTCTTGGCTCAGTGAGAAACAGCACGCCACCACGACCAGCCCGTTTAGGAATGCGAGTCAGTAAAGCGTGTGAAAAACTCATCGCGAGTCAACATTCGCAACATACGGTCGAAATCATCGACCCTTTGAATTACGACTTTGGCGATGTGTTTAAGCCCGAGTTTGCTTATCACCGCTCTAAAGTTCCGCAGCACCTAAGTGAGCTGGCAGACAAAATCAAACAGGCCGATGGGTATGTGATGGTTAGCCCGGAATATAACCATTCGATGAGTCCTGCTTTGGCGAACATACTTAACCATTTCGGCAGTTCGCTGTTTTCTTACAAGCCGAGTGCTATCGTGACCTATTCTGCCGGACAATGGGGTGGTGTTAGAGCTGCCGTTTCTATGCGTACCTTCTTATCTGAACTTGGATGTCTACCTGTCTCTGCGATGATCCACATTCCGAAAGCGCAAGAAGTGTTTGATGAACAGGGCGTTGCTGAGGATGAGTCGGAGCAGACGCAGTGGGACAACTATATGAATCGCACTATGCATCAATTGATTTGGTGGGCAGAAGGGGCGTCACTGCAAAGAGATAGGCTTGATCCAACCTCTTTAGCGCAAGCGTTTCAGAAAGATCCTTCGCAAAGAAATGCACCTTAGAGGCGAGTTGCTTTCCATTATAGAAAGGGTTTAGAAGGATTCTGAAACAAAAAAGCTTGGTCATTGCTGACCAAGCTTTTTAAATTCTAGCGAGCTAGTTTACTGAGAGATTATAGAGTCTCAGTAAAAGTACGAGCGATTACATCACGTTGTTGCTCTGGAGTTAGCGAGTTAAAACGTACTGCGTAACCAGAAACACGAATAGTTAGTTGTGGGTATTTCTCTGGGTGTGCAACTGCATCTTCTAGTGTTTCGCGTTTAAGCACGTTCACGTTTAGGTGTTGGCCGCCTTCGATACGAGGAGCAGTTTCGATTGCAACTTCACGGCTTTCGTATTCACCTAGGTCGCTGATTGCGATAACTTGGTCTGCTTCGTAGCCAGCAGTTGCAGCAACACAACGAGCTTCATTTTTTTCGCTATCTAATAGCCAGATAGAGTTTAGTAGGTCGTCGTTTGCCGCTTTTGTAATTTGGATACCTTGGATCATCACTATCTCCTAGACCACTTACGTGGTGATTATTGGTGTTAATTTTCGAATTTTCGTTGAGCTGAGTATTATATAGCTAATATCCACTATTTTAATATTGATTTAAGTCAAAAAACAACCAAAAACATTATTTTTATTAAGGTGATTTTATTGAGTTAAATCAATAAAACCTTTGAAAACAAACTAATTACAATTTATTTGAGAATATAAAAAATATTTAATAACTGGTTTTGTTGTAAATTTACTACAAATTGAGATTAAAGTTTAAACTGGTTAACGCAACTATCTGTATTTAGGTAGCAATACTGAAAGTCTAAAGTGATTAAATGACAAACATGAAAAACAAGCTTGGGAATAAACTCATTGGTGCACATGTCTCTGCTGCTGGTGGGGTCGATCAAGCTCCGTTGAGAGCTCGTGAAATTGGCGCGAATGCCTTCGCACTATTTACAAAAAACCAACGCCAGTGGGTGGCGAAGCCTTTAGAAGCAAAAACCATCAGTGCGTTTAAAGCGAACTGTAAAATGCTGGGTTTCGGAGCAGAGCATATTCTTCCCCATGATTCTTATCTGATTAACTTGGGTGCGCCGGAAGAAGAAAAGCTGAATAAATCCCGCGCGGCATTTATTGATGAAATGGAGCGTTGTAATCAGTTGGGGCTGACTTTGCTTAACTTCCATCCGGGCAGTCACCTAAAGAAAGTCTCTGAACAGGAGTGTCTCGCGACGATCGCCGAGTCGATCAATCTTGCGCATAAAGCGGTGCCGAATGTGATCGCTGTTATCGAGAATACGGCAGGTCAAGGAACTAACTTAGGCTGGAAGTTTGAGCACCTAGCTGAAATCATCGAGCAAGTGGAAGATAAAGATCGTGTCGGCGTTTGTATTGATACCTGCCATACCTTTACGGCTGGTTATGACTTACGTACAAAAGAAGATTGCGAGCGCACCTTTGCAGAGTTCGACCGTATCGTAGGTATGCACTATTTAAGAGCAATGCATCTAAATGATTCAAAAGTAGAGTTTGCCAGCAAAGTAGATCGCCACCATTCTCTAGGTAAAGGAGAGATCGGGTGGGATTGCTTTGAGTACATCGCGAAAGACCCTCGTTTTGATGGTATCCCTCTGATTTTGGAAACAATTGATCCAGATATTTGGCAGCAAGAGATCAACACGTTGCGTCAATTCCATTTAGCGGCCATTGACAGTTAATGGCGTAACCACAAAGTTGGCACCTTTCTTTCTTAGTCATTGAACATCAATCTCTGAATTAGCAAAGAAGGATGCCAACATGTCTCGACCATTCTCTTTTACTCCTTATACTTACACTCGTCGTGTGCTTCGCTTACCGATGCCTAATCGTCACATTACCGGACAGGGGCATTTTCGAACGCCACAGAAGCATTAGTCTTTTATTACTTGTCTCAAGTTCGTGGTAAGTTTTTGTTTGTTTGAGTTTCGCTCGTTAGAATAGAAGCAAAATTTAGGACAGGAACTTTCCATGAATCAGTCACCCACTTGGCACGATGTGATCGGCGAAGAGAAAAAGCAGAGCTACTTTGTAGACACCTTGAATTTTGTTGAAGCCGAACGCGCCGCAGGCAAAGCTATTTTTCCTCCCGCAAAAGATGTCTTTAACGCGTTTCGTTTTACCGAGTTCAAAGACGTTAAGGTCGTGATTCTAGGACAAGACCCATACCACGGCCCAAATCAGGCGCATGGCCTGTGTTTCTCTGTACTTCCTGGCATTAAAACGCCACCGTCACTGGTTAATATGTATAAAGAGCTGGCGCAAGATATTGAAGGTTTCCAAATCCCTCAGCATGGTTTTTTGCAAAGCTGGGCTGAACAAGGCGTATTGTTACTCAATACGGTATTAACGGTGGAGCAAGGTAAAGCGCATTCACATTCAAAGACAGGTTGGGAAACGTTTACTGACCGAGTGATTGAAGCCATTAATCAGCATCAAGAAGGTGTAGTGTTCTTGCTGTGGGGGTCACACGCGCAGAAGAAAGGGCGCTTTATCGATCGCAACAAGCACCATGTGTTAGCTGCCCCACACCCATCGCCACTCTCAGCACATCGAGGCTTTTTCGGTTGTAAGCATTTCTCTCAAGCAAACCAGTTGCTTACATCACAAGAAAAAGCACCAATTAACTGGCATTTGCCATTAACGGTATAAATGAAGAGACAGCGATCATGGATGCTATGATCGCTGTTTTTTTGAGCATGCTCGAGGCTGATAGTAAATTTCTCATGTACACTTACTAAAAGTAGGTGTTAAGGAGAGACGCTATGATGATCGAAAGAATTCGACGCGAACATGGTTATATGGTTCGTCTGTTGGCGATACTGCGCCATAAGCTTAATGAGATAAAAAAAGAACGTGTAATCAACTATGCGTTAGTAAGCGAGATTGTTGATTACCTCTCTAATCATTCGGAGAAAGTACACCACCCGAAAGAAGATATCCTCTATCACCACTTTCTTGAACACTATGGCAAGCAACAAACCATGGAAAATTTAGAGAAAGAACATCTAGAGTTAGCGAGTAAAACCAGAGAGTTTTCATCCGTGATAGAGATGATCCTTCAGGATGCTGTTGTGCCACAAGACATGTTTGTCGCTCACCTAGAAGATTTCATAGAATCGCAAAGGCACCACTTGGAGCTAGAAGAGCGAAAAATTTTGCCTCTCATTGAAGAGTTATTTACCACAGAAGATTGGCAGCATGTCGAGAGCTTATGGAGCGTCAGTGAGGATGATCCTGTGTTTGGTGACACGATTGCTGATCGTTATAAGCAGTTGGCCGAACGTGTTCGTCAAAGTGATACTGAGTATGTTTAAGACTGAATGATGAAATCTGAGCGAGCGAAAGCCGTCTCTCGGGTTTGTGAGATACATTTCTTATTTATTGGGAATCAACCGAAAATTTAGTGTGCATATTTCTCGGCAAAAAGTACGGAAGATTCTCATTGAGTAATAATGGTATTCATACTTAAACCTTGGTACATAAACTCACGGTGTTTACGGTGACCGTAAACAAAAAACAAAAGGCACCTGTAAGGTGCCTTTTGTTTGAATTAGAGTTTAATGTCTTCCAAGTTATAATCGGTACAGACATCAAGTTCGCGCAGCTCTTTAAGCAAATTGCGTCTGTCGTTCATCTCTTCTATTTCACGCCACTTTCGCTTTACTGGTTTGGCACGAGATTTGGTTGTTGAGGTAGTATCCAGATTAAAAATGTCATCTAGTTGAAAGCCTTCCATAAGCCACCTTTACCTTTCTTAAGCTAAACTGTTGTAACCAGTCCTTGTGGAGTTTTTTAAGTACCACAATAGCCGTGAGAATAACCATGATATATTTCGCATTTGTGTCGGTAGCATGACATTTTCGTGCAAAAATATTCTCAAAATCACACTTTTTATTGCAACGATGTGGATAAAAAATGCACAAACGATCTCAAGAAAACGATTAAATAGAGAGATTTTCTATGTTAATTCGATTTGATGAATGGGTGCACTGCGCAAAGGTTAAAGTTGCATAAAATCAGTTTGATGAAATAGTGTTCAATTAGATGGTAAGTCACTAGCGTAAATTTATGTAACACCTTGTGAATACTAGCTTGTTCTTATTTATACGGTTTACCATTCCATTTAATGAAGAATAATTATTTATGTTGGTGTTTGGTAATTGAAATGTTGCGCAGTTTGAGTGTTAAGTCTTCTATTTATGTTATTTTTTGGTGACTTTATAGTGAAAAATAACAATGTTATTCTTATTGTTGCATATTGATTTTTGCGCTCCTAGGTTGCATTATCCGCCCGTCAAAAAATACGCTGGTACGTAAAATGGATGCATGAAGCGACGTTTACGATTCTAGATTGCCCATAAACATTACTTAAAAAGCTAAGCACACTTTGACACTTAGCAGGCAATTTGGTGGATGGCTAGGACGCATAGACTGGCGCAACTCACTTTGAGGTACACATGACAGACTTAATCAATTTGATGAACGATCTCCTCTGGGGCTCGATTCTGGTTTATCTTCTTGTTGGTGTTGGTATTTACTTCACCGTTCGATTAGGGTTCATTCAGTTCCGCCATTTCGGCCACATGTTCTCTGTTCTTAAGAACAGCCGTAAAGCAGACAAAGCTGGTATTTCCTCTTTCCAAGCGCTTTGTACTAGTCTTGCTGCACGTGTTGGTACAGGTAACATGGCGGGCGTTGCAGTTGCATTGACTGCGGGTGGTCCTGGTGCGATCTTCTGGATGTGGCTGATTGCAATGCTTGGTATGGCAACATCGTTTGCTGAGAGCACACTGGCGCAGCTATACAAAACCAAAGATGATGATGGCAACTACCGTGGTGGCCCTGCCTACTACATGGAAAAAGGCCTGGGCATGCGTTGGATGGGCGTGTTGTTCTCAGTTTTCCTAATCATCGCTTTTGGTTTGGTATTCAACGCCGTACAAGCTAACTCAATTGCCAATGCAATGAGCAACGCATTTGGTTGGAATAACCTGTATGTCGGTATTGCCGTTGTTTTACTGTCTGCAATTGTTATTTTTGGTGGCATCAAGCGTATCGCAAGAGTTGCTGAGATGATCGTTCCGATCATGGCACTACTTTATCTAGCTCTAGCGCTGTTCATCATGTTCTCTAACCTAGAGAAATTACCTGATGTATTGATGCTTATCTTTAAGAGTGCATTTGGTCTGCAAGAAGCAGCAGCAGGTGGTCTTGGCTACGCAATTGCACAGGCAATGATTAACGGTATCAAGCGCGGTCTATTCTCGAATGAAGCAGGTATGGGTTCTGCACCTAACGCGGCAGCTTCAGCAACACCTTACCCACCACACCCAGCGTCTCAAGGTTACGTACAGATGCTAGGCGTGTTCATGGATACGATCGTTATCTGTTCTGCAACAGTGGCTATCATCCTGATGTCTGGTGAGTATGTCGGTCAAGCAACAGAAGTGACGGGTATCGAGCTAACTCAGCGTGCATTGAGCTCACAAGTTGGCGATTGGGGCGGCATCTTTGTTGCTGTGGCAATCTTCTTCTTTGCGTTTACTTCAATCATTGCAAACTACTCGTACGCTGAAACGAACTTAATCTTCCTAGAGCACAATCATAAAGCGGGCTTAAGCATTTTCCGCGTTATTGTTCTTGGTATGGTGATGTTTGGTGCACTAGCTTCGTTACCAGTCGTATGGTCGCTTGCTGACGTCTCTATGGGTCTGATGGCGATAGTCAACTTGGTGGCGATCATCTTGCTATCTGGCATCGTGATTAAACTGGCCAAAGATTACAATCGCCAGCTTGGTGAAGGCAAAGTGCCAACATTTGATGCGAATGATTTCCCAGAGCTGAAATCTCAGCTTGAAGAAGGCATTTGGTACAACGATAAAAAAGACTAAGTGAGCTATCACTCATAGTTGAAAGCTATTAGTACGATGTAAAAAGCCATGCAGACAATGCATGGCTTTTTTTGTACCCTATTAAAAACAAAATTAGAGAAGGGAAAGTCATGCTTATCGTAGTTTCTCCAGCGAAGACTCTTGATTACGAGTCTCCGTTAGCGACAGAAAAATTTACTCAACCTGAGTTGGTCGAATACTCAAAAGAGCTTATCGATGTTTGCCGCAAACTGACTCCTGCTGATGTTGCCTCTTTAATGAAAGTGAGCGACAAGATTGCCGATTTAAATGTAGGTCGATTCCAAGAGTGGAGTGAAACGTTTACCACTGAAAACTCACGACAAGCCATTCTTGCATTTAAAGGTGACGTTTACACAGGGCTAGACGCCGAAAGTTTATCTGAAGCGGACTTCGAATATGCTCAAGATCATCTGCGTATGCTATCGGGTCTTTATGGTTTACTAAAACCACTTGATTTGATGCAGCCATACCGTCTTGAAATGGGTACCAAGCTTGCAAACGACAAGGGTACGAACTTGTACCAGTTTTGGGGCAATGTTATTACGGACAAGCTTAACGAAGCGATTTCTGCTCAAGGTGATAATGTCCTTATCAACCTTGCATCAAATGAATACTTTAAAGCGGTTAAGCCAAAGAATTTAGATGCGCAAGTGATCACGCCAGTATTCAAAGATTGTAAGAATGGTCAATACAAGGTCATCAGTTTTTACGCGAAGAAAGCGCGCGGTATGATGGCGCGTTACATCATTGAAAACCGTGTTGAGAGCGTTGCAGACCTGACTAAGTTTGATACGGTGGGTTACTACTTTGTGGAAGATGAATCGACGCCAACAGAGTTAGTATTTAAACGCGAAGAGCAAAAATAAAGCTGATTGAGACGTAGTCTACGTTAATCTCTATCAGCACAAACGAAAAAGGGTTGGCATTGCCAACCCTTTGTTATTTTCTAGCTTGAGCTACTTGGCCCCAACAAGATTACTTCTTCTTAGCGGTTTTCTTTTTCGCTACTTTTTTCTTGTCGTCTTTTTTCTTTTTCTTCTTAAACACAGGCTTTTTGTGTTTAGGACGCATCTCTTTCACGAAACGCTCTTTGATGTCTTCTTTCACATAACGTGCAACGCGATCCATCATTGGTTGGTCGTGTGCTTCTACGATTGAGATAGCGTTACCTTTCTTACCTGCGCGAGCCGTACGGCCGATACGGTGAAGGTAAACATCAGCCGTGCGCGGCATATCGTAGTTGATAACGTGTGATACATCCGGAAGATCGATACCACGCGCAGCAACGTCCGTCGCGAGCAGCACGTTCACAGTTCCATCGCGGAAGCGAGAAATCGCATTGTTACGACGATCTTGCGGCATTTCACCTTGAATCCAAGAACATGGAATCTGTGCACTTTCAAGCTGCGCTCGTAGCTCAGCCAAACGCTCACGAGTCTTTAAAAAGACGATAGTGCGCTCAGCTTGCTGAGTAATAATGTGTTTTAGTAATTCCAGTTTGTGTTCAGCATCATCAGCTCGGTGGTACCACTGAGCAATTTTCTTACGCTCACGCAGCGGCGATTTTGCATCAATCTCTGCTGGGTCATTCAACAGATCAGCGGTAAAGCCTTCTACGCCTTTCCCTTCTAACGTTGCTGAGAACAGAAGGGTTTGCTTACGCCAGCGACATTCGTTAGATAGGCGATCGACAGTAGGAGCAAAACCCATATCTAGCATACGGTCTGCTTCATCAAGGATTAACCATTCGATTGCACGACAATCAAAACGTTCTGCATCAATGTATTCTTTTAAACGGCCAGGTGTCGCAACCACAATGTCTTGTGTTGTTGCAAGGATGTCGGCGTGCTCTTGGTACTGAACACCACCAGTGATGGTGAAAATGTTGAGTTTGGTATTTTTTGCCAAAGCACGTGCTTGATCGGCAATTTGCATCGCCAGTTCGCGAGTAGGCGTTAGGATCAAAATACGCGCAGGCCCAGGCTTACGACGAGGGAAGTCTTGCAAGTATTGCAATGCTGGCAGGACGAAGGCGGCCGTTTTACCAGTTCCTGTTGGCGCTGACGCTAGAATGTCACGACCGTCCAACGCTTGTGGAATCGCTTCTGCCTGAATTTTTGTTGGGCGTTCGTAACCCATCTCTTCAATGGCTTCAAGTAGGTTTTGGTCTAGATCAAGTTCATCAAAGGTTCTGATCACAATGAGTTCTCCACAAGCAAAGCTTGGTTAATGGTTCGCCACAACAGCATAGAATACAAAAAGGTCGCACATTATAAAGTGATTGGTGATAAGGATCACATGTTATTTCACATCTTAAGATAAAACTCGCGAGTTAACTGTATGAAATCATCACTATAGCCGTCATTTGAACGGATAATTAAATGTGACGTCTGCAAATCGCAAGGTCGTTTTGACAGTTCAAATAACAGTCGGTGTACTGGTTTCTTTTCTGATGGTTGCACACGACAGATCCGCGATAGATACCAACCTTGGTTTAATGCTAGCTCAATGAACTGCTCGCCTTCGGTGATTGGCAACACAAAACTAGCTCTCCCTTCGTCATCAAGCAAATGATAGCAACGCTGTAGCAATGCGTTATGGCCTAGCGTATCAGTGTGCCTCGCGGTTGCACGTTGACTGTGTTTCGATTGCTCGCCGCTGTTGAAGTAGGGCGGGTTACAAATGATGCGTTGGAATGGATGTGTCGGCGTAAAGTGCAGTATGTCGGTGTGATGCACACTTACACGATCTGACCAAGGAGACTGGGCCATATTTTTTTGCGCGGCAGCAACGGCTGTTAATTCGATATCGACCGCGGTTATTTGAGCTTCTGTAAAGCGTTGAGCACACATCAGGGCAAGCAGGCCAGTGCCAGTGCCAATATCGAGAATTTTAGCGTCGTTAGGGCTTTGAATCCAAGCACCAAGCATTACCCCATCTGTGCTGACTGGCATACCACTCTCGCCGCCCTCAATACAAAATTGCTTAAAATTGAAGCCTTTAGTTTTCAGTTTTTTGTTCTTCATGATTGTTTTATATTTGCTCAATAATTAAGTGGATTGCTCTATTGTTTATTAATTGTATAGATTGTTGTTTTGTTGGTTATTAAATTGTATTGTTAATTGATCGAGATAAAGAACTGGTCTGTTATTTGGATCTGGTTATATCCACTGCTTTTAAGTTTGAAAACTAAATTAATATGGTGTTTTTTTCTTAAAGGTTGCCAAATGATGAGTCTTTCGTCATTATGCGGCGAAAATTTTATAGATTGAACCACGTGTACTTATTGACTTTAGGTATACAAAAAGTGGTCTAAGCATACACAACATTCATTAATTAAAAGACAAGGGTTATCTGTGAAGCAGACGTTAAAACTAACAGATATTATCGCAGTAGGCTTTATGCTATTTGCGTTCTTTTTAGGTGCGGGCAATATTATCTTTCCACCTCTAGCGGGTCAGTTAGCGGGTGAAAACTTAATGCCAGCTATGTTTGGTTTCTTGCTAACAGCGGTAGGTCTACCTCTTATTACTATCGTTGCTATTGCTGTTGCTGGTGGTTCTTGGGATCACTTGACGCAAGATCTTCCGAAAAAAGCGGCAGTTCTTATGGCTGCACTGATTTTCATCATCATTGGTCCTGCGTTTGCAGCGCCTCGTACTGGCCTAGTGGCTTACGAGATGGCGGTGAAACCTTTCTTCCTTGAGGCGTCACAAACGCATCTGACAGCGTTCTCAGTGATCTTCTTTATCGCAGCAATGATGTTCTCATGGTTCCAAGGCCGTTTGATCGATCTCATCGGTAAAGTACTGACACCAGCATTGTTCGTTGGTTTGATCATTCTTGCTGTCGCTGTCTTCCTTGATCCTCAGGGCGATATGATTGGCGCGCACGGTGAATACCTAACGCAGCCTCTGACCAAAGGCTTCTTAGAAGGCTACAACACAATGGATACGTTCGCGTCATTGATGTTTGGCATGCTGATGGTTGATGCACTGCGCGGTAAAGGCATTACTGAGCGCTCTGCAACTACTAAATATCTGATCTATGCAGGTTGTATTGCTGCTGCTGGTCTTGCGTTTGTTTACATCTCACTATTTTACTTAGGTGCGACGAGTGCAACGGTTGCTGCTGGTGCTGATAATGGTGGCCTAGTGCTTAGCCAATACGTTCAAGCGTTGTTTGGTCCATACGGTCAAATCGTTCTGTCTGTCATCGTATTGCTAGCGTGTCTGACAACCGCGATTGGCTTGATTTCTGCGTGTTCAGATTTCTTCAGCTCGAAAACACCACTGTCATACAAGCAATGGGTACTGATTAATGGTTCTGTTTGTGCATTGGTTGCAAACGTTGGTCTTGCGCAGCTGATTTCTCTGTCAGTGCCAGTATTGTTTGCGCTGTACCCTGTGGCGATTGCGTTGGTTGCACTAACATTTGTGCGCAGCAAACTGCCGAATCCACGCTTTGCTTACCGTGCAGTACTGCTTGTATCTCTGCTGTTTGCGTTGGTTGATGCGGCAAAAGTATCGGGTATTGATGTTTCTGCGTTTAACATGTTGCCATTATTCGAAGTCGGCATGGGTTGGGTGCTTCCAACATTTGCGGCTATCGTGTGCATGTTCTTCATCGCGAAACCTCGCCCAGAGCTAGCACAAGAAACCGCGTAATCACTTCGCGTTATCAAGATAATAAAAAGCCCGATGAATTACTTCATCGGGCTTTTTACTTTTTAATGATGACGTGTTTGCGCTATTAAAGCGTGTCGTGGAATTCCACAAGAACTTGTTCACACCATTTTTCGATGCGTTCATCACTCAGTTCGTACTGTGAGTCTTCATCTAACGCAAGTCCAACAAACTTGCTGCCATCTTCGATCAGTGCTTTCGATGCTTCAAATTCGTAGCCTTCATTTGGCCAGTAACCGATAAAGGTTGCGCCTGTGGCTTGCAATTCATCGTGAAGTAAGCCCATCGCATCTAAATACCACTCTCCGTAACCTTCTTGGTCACCCAGACCAAACAGCGCTACAACTTTGCCTTTCAGTGGTGTGGTCGCGATGTCTTGCCAAATCGCGTTCCAATCTTCTTGAATTTCACCAAAATCCCAAGTTGAGATGCCAAGGAGTAATAAGTCGTAGTCCGCCATTAGTGATAACGGTGTCTCTTTCACATTGTGAATGTCGACAAGGTCTTCACCAATAAGGGTACGAATTTTCTCTGCTGCCATTTCGGTGTAGCAGGTCGTTGAGCCGTAAAAGAGTCCGATTTTCATTATATTCGTCGTTATTTGTGTTGCTGTTGTGGAAGATTCTAACCATAAATTGAGGAAGATTGCAGCGAATATCCTATGTGGGATGATTTTTTATGGTATTGGATTGGCAGGTGCTTTAATCTAAATACTGTAAATATAAACAGATAAGGAAGCATTCATGACGGCACAACAGCCTGTCAATCAACAAGATTTTTCGCTTGTTGAGCAATTCTTAGATGCGATGTGGATGGAGCGTGGCCTATCAGAGAACACGTTGGCTTCCTACCGAAACGATTTAATGAAGCTGCTCGTGTGGATGGAAAAACATCGATACCGTCTTGATTTTATCAGTTTGTCTGGCTTGCAAGAATATCAAAGCCACCTTGTAGATTTAGATTACAAACAGACGTCTCGTGCGCGTATGTTGTCGGCGATTCGCCGTTTATTTCAATACCTGCATCGTGAGAAGGTGCGTGCTGATGACCCGAGTGCGCTTTTGGTTAGTCCTAAACTGCCACAACGTTTACCCAAAGATATTAGTGAAGAGCAAGTGGACGCGTTGCTCGAAGCGCCAGACCCGAATGACCCTATAGAATTGCGCGATAAAGCGATGCTAGAGCTACTCTACGCGACAGGGTTGCGTGTGACAGAGCTCGTCAGTTTGACCATGGAAAATGTTAGCTTGCGCCAAGGGGTGGTGCGCGTGACTGGTAAAGGTGGTAAAGAACGCCTGGTTCCTATGGGGGAAAACGCGGTTGATTGGATCGAGACGTTCATTCAACAAGGGCGCCCTGCGTTACTTGGTGATACATCATCTGATATTGTTTTTCCTAGTAAACGCGCAAGACAAATGACTCGTCAGACGTTTTGGCACCGTATTAAGTACTATGCTTTGATAGCAGGGATTGATACTGATCAGCTGTCGCCGCACGTACTGCGTCATGCCTTTGCCACGCATTTATTGAACTATGGCGCAGATCTCAGGGTCGTACAGATGCTTTTAGGACATAGTGACTTATCGACCACGCAAATTTATACTCACGTGGCGACTGAACGATTGAAGCAGATCCACAGTCAACACCACCCAAGAGCATAACAATGGTTAGATTCATCCATGTCTTCTTGGAAAAACGATTTTACATTAAGGTGAATTTCATGAGCGTATTACGCCGACTAACTCTGCTGACTTTACCATTTTTTGTTACCGCTTGTGGTGCAGAAGAAAGTCAGGCTCAAACGGAGACTCCTGCGCAACAAGTGGCGCCAGCTGCACAAAGCGGCTTTGATGAAGCAGCATTAAAAACTAAGTTCTCAAAGCTTGGTTTATCTATCGTTGATATTCAACCATCAGAAGTCGCTGGCTTATTGGAAATTCAAACCAATGGCGGGATCCTGTTTGCTTCAAATGATGGTAGCCATTTTATCGCCGGTACGCTTTATGCCATTAATGATGATGGCAGTTACAAAGATGTCATAGCAGAGCGTCAAGCGCCGCTTAACGCCGAGAAAATTGCTCAGTTCTCCGATAGCATGATCGAATACAAAGCCGACGATGAAAAGTACGTTGTGACCGTATTCACTGATATCACCTGTGGTTACTGTGTGCGTCTGCATAGCCAAATGCAAGGCTATAATGATCTAGGTATTACAGTGCGTTACATGGCTTACCCTCGCCAAGGTGCAACTGGCCCTGTGGCAGAGCAAATGGCAACGATTTGGTGTGCTGAAGATCCGGCGTCGGCAATGCACAACGCGAAAGTGAATCGTACATTTGATAACCCTGCGAAAGACTTGAAACAGTGTAAAGAAACCATCCAGGCGCATTACAATCTAGGTCGCCAATTGGGTATTTCTGGTACGCCAGCAATCTTCTTACCGAATGGCGAAATGGTTGGTGGCTACCTACCACCTGCAGAGCTATTGAAACGTTTAAAGCAACTATAATCCTTTAGGAGCAGAGCCGGCAAAGTTGTCGGCTCTTTCAAGCATGATAGAAATTCAACGACGTCCTGAACCAGATCTTTCCCTTCTTCCTGATTCCATACCTCCGATTCTTAAACGTATCTACATCAACCGTGGGATAACGGATCTTTCACAATTAGAAACGTCGGCCCGTGGGTTGCATTCATATCAAAAACTCGGGGGGATTGAGCAAGCTGTCGATCTTTTGTTTCAGGCGATAAAAGAACAAAAACGCATCATCGTTGTCGGTGATTTTGACGCTGATGGTGCGACAAGCTCAGCATTATCAGTACTCGCGCTGCGTATGCTTGGTAGTCACAATGTGGATTACCTAGTGCCAAATCGTTTTGAAGACGGTTATGGGTTAAGCCCAGAAGTCGTTGACCAAGCGTTAGAGCTTGGCGCTGAGATGATCATGACGGTGGATAACGGCGTCTCATCAATCGAAGGTGTGCGTTACGCAAAAGAAAATGGCATTACCGTGCTCGTTACCGATCACCACTTACCAGGACAAGTGTTGCCTGATGTGGATGCAATGGTGAACCCAAACCTTGAGAGCTGTAGCTTTCCATCTAAAGCGCTTGCGGGTGTGGGGGTCGCGTTTTATCTCATGATGGCACTATGCGTTCATATGCGAAAACACAATTGGTTTGCAGAACAGGGGATGCAAGAGCCCAAGTTGATGGAACTGATTGACCTTGTTGCACTGGGTACCGTCGCCGACGTCGTTCCATTGGATGAAAACAACCGCATTCTTGTACACCAAGGTTTGCAACGTATTCGTGCGGGCAAAGCGCGTCCCGGCATCCAAGCGTTAATTGAGGTCGCGAAGCGCGATGCGCGTCGTTTAGTTGCGTCCGATTTTGGCTTTGCTTTAGGTCCACGTATTAATGCTGCAGGTCGTCTTGATGACATGTCTTTCGGTGTTGAACTGCTGATGTGTAACAACATCCACGCAGCTCGTCGCATGGCAAGTGAATTGGATGGCTTGAACCAGACTCGTAAAGAGATTGAAGAAGGCATGAAGCAAGAAGCGATGGCTTTCTGTGAGCGCCTTCAGTTTGGTGAAGGCAATGAGCTTCCTTATGGCCTAGCCTTATTCCAACGTGATTGGCATCAAGGTGTGATTGGTATTTTGGCTTCGCGCATTAAAGAGAAGTTTCACCGTCCAGTCATTGCATTTGCTGATGGCGGAGAAGGGACGATTAAAGGCTCGTGTCGTTCTATTCCGGGGCTACACATGCGCGATGCGTTGGATTTCATCGACACGCAAAACCCGGGTTTGATCATCAAGTTTGGTGGACACGCCATGGCAGCAGGCTTAACGATTAAAGAGCAGGATTTTGAGCGTTTCAGTCGTTTGTTTGATGAAGTGGTAAAAAAGGAACTCGATGAAGCGGCGCTAAAAGGCGTGATCATGTCAGATGGTGAACTTAAGCCGGAAGAGTTCTCTATGCATGTTGCTGAACAGCTGCGATCGGGTGGCCCTTTTGGACAAGCTTTCCCAGAGCCAATCTTTGATGGTGAGTTTAAAGTACTGCATCAAAAGCTGGTGGGTGAGAAGCATCTTAAATTGATGTTAGAGCCGCTTTATAAAGGTCACCCTACCAATGTGATGATCGACGGCATTGCATTCAATGTTGATCTACGCCGATGGCCAGATGCATCGGTTAAAACAGTACGTCTCGCGTATAAGTTGGATGTGAATGAATTTCGTGGTAATCAATCATTGCAATTGATGATCGATCATATCGAAGCTAAGTAATACCTAGATTAACCTTTCTTATAGAGTACGGTTGCCCCGAAGTGGGTGTAAAATTTTATGACCGTGCTCTCTCTCACCGCAATCTGATTTCTCATCCGAAATTTTCCTGTATCTCGGTCACATTTTTCAGTAGAATTTCTCGGTTAAATTCTATTCTAAAATGTTGAGTAAACATGTTTGAAATCAATCCAATTAAAAACCGTCTGCAGGACGTGTCTCAGCGCACAAATGTCCTGAGGGGGTATCTTTGACTATGACGCGAAGAAAGAGCGTCTAGAAGAAGTCAACGCAGAACTTGAACAACCAGATGTATGGAACGAACCTGAGCGTGCGCAAGCACTGGGTAAAGAGCGTGCATCACTAGAAGCGGTTGTTGAAACCATTGATCAACTAGAGCAAGGTGTGGAAGATGTAGAAGGTCTTCTTGAGCTGGCTGTAGAAGAAGAAGATCAAGAAACATTTGACGAAATTGAACCAGAACTTGCTGAGTTGGAAGAGAAGCTAGAAAAGCTTGAATTCCGTCGTATGTTCTCTGGCGACCACGATAGCTCTGATTGTTACATCGATTTGCAAGCTGGCTCTGGTGGTACAGAAGCACAAGACTGGACTAACATGCTGCTGCGTATGTACCTACGTTGGGCAGAAGCGAAGGGCTTCAAAGCTGAAGTGATTGAAGTCTCTGAAGGTGAAGTCGCGGGTCTTAAGTCGGCAACAGTTCGCATCTCTGGTGAGTATGCGTACGGTTGGTTACGCACTGAAACGGGCGTTCATCGTCTTGTTCGTAAATCTCCGTTCGATTCAGGCGGTCGTCGCCATACGTCATTTGCTTCTGCGTTCATCTATCCAGAGATTGATGAAAACATCGACATCGACATTAATCCTTCCGACCTACGCATTGACGTTTACCGTGCGTCAGGCGCAGGTGGTCAGCACGTAAACACCACAGAATCTGCGGTACGTATTACGCACGTACCTACGAACACAGTGGTTCAGTGTCAGAATGACCGTTCTCAACATAAGAACAAAGATCAGGCAATGAAACAGCTTCGAGCGAAGCTATTTGAGCTTGAATTGCAAAAGCAAAATGCGGAAAAACAAGCTAATGAAGACGCTAAGTCTGACATTGGCTGGGGTAGCCAGATCCGTTCTTACGTATTGGATGACTCACGTATTAAGGACCTCCGTACGGGCATTGAAAACCGTAATACTCAAGCGGTTCTTGATGGCGATCTGGACAAATTTATTGAAGCTAGCCTGAAATCAGGTCTATAAAGCTTTTCACCGACAAAAACAGGATACATCGAAAATGACTGATGCTGTTCAAAACGAAACTGTACTAGAAGAAAATAAGCTGATTGCTGAACGCCGCGCTAAACTGGATGCAATCCGAAAGAGCTGCAAAGCGAACGGCCATCCAAACGACTTCCGTCGTGACGCACTAGCGGGCGACCTTCAGAAAGAGTTCGGTGAAAAGACGAAGGAAGAGCTAGAAGAGCTTAACCACGTAGTAGCAATCGCAGGCCGTATCATGGCTAAACGTGGTCCATTCTTGGTAATTCAAGAAACTTCTGGCCGTATCCAAGCTTATGCTGACAAAGCGGTTCAAAAAGTACTTAAAGAAAAATACCAAGGTCTAGATATCGGTGACATCATCGGTGTTAAAGGTGCACTTCATAAGTCTGGTAAAGGTGACCTATACGTGAACATGGAAGAGTACGAGTTGCTAACCAAAGCACTACGTCCACTTCCAGAGAAGTTCCACGGTCTAACTGACCAAGAGATGCGTTATCGCCAACGTTACGTTGACCTGATCGTTAACGAAGACTCTCGTCAAGCGTTTGTAGTACGTTCTAAAGTAATGTCTGCAATCCGCAACTTCATGATCTCTAAGCAGTTCATGGAAGTTGAAACGCCAATGATGCACGTTATCCCTGGCGGTGCGAGTGCGCGTCCATTTATCACGCACCACAACGCACTAGACATGCCAATGTACCTACGTATCGCGCCAGAGCTATACCTGAAGCGTCTAGTTGTTGGTGGTTTTGATCGCGTATTCGAAATCAACCGTAACTTCCGTAACGAAGGCCTTTCTCCACGCCACAACCCAGAATTCACAATGATGGAATTCTACATGGCGTACGCAGACTACAAAGATCTGATGGACCTAACTGAAGAACTACTAAGCTCAGTGGCGCAAGAAGTTCTAGGTTCAACGTCAATGCCTTACGGTGATGAAACGGTTGAGTTTGGTGGTACTTACACTCGTATGAGCATGTTCGAAGCAATCAAGCACTACAACCCAGACCACGCGCAAATCCAAGCGCTAACAGAAGAAGACCTACAAAACCGTGATCTAATGGTTTCTATCGCGAAATCTGTTCACGTTGAAGTAGAACCTTTCTGGACATGTGGTCAGCTTCTTGAAGAGATCTTTGGTGAAACAGCAGAACCTAAGCTAATGCAGCCTACGTTCATCACTGGTTACCCAGCAGATATTTCTCCACTAGCTCGTCGTAGCGACGATAACCCGTTCTTTACAGACCGCTTTGAGTTCTTTATCGGTGGCCGTGAAGTAGCGAACGGTTTCTCAGAGCTTAACGATGCTGAAGACCAAGATGCACGCTTTAAAGCACAGGTTGAAGCGAAAGAGTCTGGTGACGACGAAGCAATGTTCTACGATGCAGACTACATCACTGCTCTAGAGCACGGCCTACCGCCAACAGCAGGCCAAGGTATCGGTATCGACCGTTTGGTTATGCTACTGACTAACACGCACACTATCCGTGACGTGATCCTATTCCCTGCAATGCGTCCGCAAGCGTAATTCGATAGGATGAGTAAAAAACCACCTTCGGGTGGTTTTTTTTGCCTTTTAGTTAAGTTAATTCAAGTTGTTGCATTTGCTTTTTAATGGGATATGCAAATAAACATTCGCCAAATCTCAATCTATTGCATAGTCTTAATACTGAGACAGACGTGAGGGGGCGGAGTCTCGATAATGTTACCCGCTCGCAAAGATAAGTTTGTGGCACAAAATTTCTATTAACAATGAAAAAGGGTTAGAGAATGGCTGGGCAGTTTAAGATGGATTCCATCCCGGGATCGCTTGTGGTAGTTGGCGGTACTTATGAGCCTTGGTTATCGGTACTGGAGCAAGTGGGCTGGAAGTGTCACCAAGTAGGTGACTTACGCAAAGCTAATACGCTGTTAGAAGATATTGGTCCATGTATCGGTATTGTTGATCTCAGCCATGACGAGTTCAGCTTGAATGGTTTGGCGAACTTAGTCAGCTCTCACAAACACGTACGTTGGTTAGCGTTTATTCGTGAATCTCAGCTTGGCACTGACACCATATGCCAGTTCATTGTTAACTTTTGTATCGATTTTTTCACAGCGCCGATCCCAGATGCACAGTTATTAAGCACAATAGGTCACCAGCTTGGCATGCTTAAGTTGGAGAAAAAAGTTTGGCCTAGTTTTGGTAGCAGTTTAGATATGGGTTTGATCGGTGAATCTATCCCGATGAAACGTTTACGCGATCAAGTGAAGCGCATTGGTCCAACGGACGTCAGTATTCTGATTTCTGGGGAAAGTGGGACTGGTAAAGAGGCGGTTGCTAGGGCCATCCATAAAGTCTCTTCACGCTCTCATAAACCGTTTATGGCAATTAACTGTCGCGCACTCAATGAACAACGTTTCCAAGCTGAAGTATTTGGTATTAACGCCGATGAAGATATGGAAGCATGCCTGCTTGAACAAGCAGATGGCGGCACCGTGTTGTTTAACGACATTCTTACCATTTCAAAAGAGCAGCAAATGAATCTGCTGAGATTCTTGCAAGAAGGCACCATTGATACCAAAGATGGCGTAAAAGCGGTTAACGTGCGTATTCTTGCTGCTAACTCGTCAGATGTTGAAAAAGCTTTGATTGACGGTGACTTCAATGAAGAGCTTTACCATTACATCAACGTTTTGCGCATCAATGTCCCTAGCTTGAAAGAACGTGCGAGTGACATCGCATTGCTGGCTCGTTTCTACTTACAAGAGTTCTCAAAAGAGTACAACTCGCAAGCAAAAAGCTTTTCTGAGGATGCATTCAAGGCACTGACACGTTATTTCTGGCCTGGAAATGTGCGTGAGCTGATGAACCAAGTGAAGCGAGCGGTATTAATGTCCGACAGCGTAATGATTGAAGAGCATCACTTAGATTTACCTCAACGTAATGACTCAAAGCGCAGCTTGAAATCAATCCGAGAGAAGAGTGAACGTGATGCGTTGCTGGTTGTTTTGGAATCTCATTCTGGTCAAGTTTCAAATGCGGCGAAAGAGCTCGGAGTTTCGCGTGCAACCATGTATCGACTACTTAATAAACATAACTTGATTTCCGAACAAGCCATGTAGTTGGCCTTTCCCTGTGTTAAATAGGCGAATAAATACAATAAAAGAGAGTGGCCACAGAGCCGCTCTTTTTATTTTTGTTTGGTTTGATTTATAAAATCCGCAAATTTATATATTCCTCAGGTGAATATGTTATACGTAAAAGTATATGAAACTAAATTGCGGTGTATTGATTTGTTTTTAATCAAAAAGGCAAAAAATGTTTGATATATATCCATCAAAGCTTACAATTTAACCGTAACTCAATGAGTTATACCTTTCATAAACGGATTAATTTTTAGCTAGGAGGCGCAAGATGAAACATTACGTTGTTAACACCACTGCTTGCGCTGATCGTATGCCTATCGCTCCGATAACCCTTAAATCGGATGATACCAATACCACTGGCTCACAAGATAAAAATTAATCCGTAACCTATCATATTTATTACTAGGCTGCGGAAAAGTAGCGGCTTAGTATCAACAGAATATTTCTGTTCATTTTACGCACTATTTTTCCCAGTCGAATACATCGATAATCGGAGAAAATATTATGCGTCACTCTATTTACCTACAATTGGCCACTTTGCTATTGAAAGCAGACCTTAAACGCGAAGAAAAGCAATGGCAGCGCACCATACGCCGAACTGCTCATGATATTCCATGGACGAATGTTCATCTATTGAGAGATATTGGTTTAGATCGCGATGGTCGTTCTACACGTGCCAATGTTCCGGATGCAGTAAAAGTTGAACGTCGAGTTCGTCACCTTCGTCGAGTCTTAACGTCGCGAATAATGACGTAATCGTTAGCGTGTTGGGCTGACTGAGTTGCTAACGAGTCATTCAACACGCTTAACTTTTTATATGAAGTATGACTTCATTGGATAAACAGCTGATCTTGAAGATCAGCTGTTTTCGTTTGAAGGTGGTACTGTTAAGGGCAAGGATTCGAGTAAGTTGTACCTATTGCTTGAATTTCAGTAAGTAGTTCGTCGCTAAGTTGCAAATCAATACTGTCGATATTGGCTTTTAATTGGTCTAGGTTTGTTGCTCCGATAATGTTAGAAGCAACAAATGGACGCTGATTGACAAACGCGAGCGCCATTTGTGCAGGGTTTAGACCATGCTCTTGAGCTAAATTGACGTAAGCTTCGGTCGCTTTAACACCTTGCGGAGTGAAGTAGCGCGCAAAACGCTCCCACTTAGTGCATCGAGCGCCTTCAGGTTTTGCCCCGTTTAGGTATTTACCACTCAGGCAGCCAAATGCCAAAGGAGAGTAGGCAAGTAACTGAACGCCTTCGTAATGGCTGATTTCAGACAAGCCAACTTCGAAGCTGCGGTTCAATAAGTTATATGGGTTTTGAATGGAGACAATTCTTGGCAAATCGTGTTTTTCTGCCAAACGCAATAGCGACATCACACCCCACGGCGTCTCGTTGGATACGCCGATATAGCGCACTTTACCTGCATTCACTAATTCAGTAAGCGCTTCCAACGTTTCAATTAACGTGACTTCTTCTTGTTTGTCAGGGTATGGGTAGTTGAGTTGACCAAAGCAGTTGGTTTGACGCTGCGGCCAATGTAGTTGGTACAAATCGACATAATCGGTTTGTAGACGATTAAGGCTGTCATCAATTGCTGTATGGATGTGGCGACGATTAAGGCTCATGTTGTCTCTAATGTGAGGAACATTGCGAGGGCCTGCCACTTTTGTTGCCAGTACTACTTTCTCTCTTTTGCCGCTTTTTGCTAACCAATTACCGATGTATTGCTCGGTGAGCCCTTGTGTTTCCGAGTTTGGCGGTACAGGGTACATCTCTGCGGTATCGATGAAGTTCACCCCATGATCGAGGGCAAAGTCGAGCTGTTCAAAGGCGTCCTTTTCTGTGTTTTGCTCGCCAAACGTCATAGTGCCGAGGCAGATTTTACTGATCTCAAGTGATGAGTGCGGTAGTTTTGTGTATTGCATATCACGTCCTTGAAGAGTTACCGACTAAATAAGTGACTCCAATATAGGGGATTTTTAGCCGCAATCGCAAATGATTTACGTATAAAGGGAGAGCAAACTCGAAAGCTACAGTTAGCCTAACTACACTTAAATAATCGTGTGAAGGAGGTATGTTATGCAGAAGCATCAATTGGACATGTGGCTACATGGTCCACATAAAGATACTTATAAAACTCCCAAAGTATTTGTGATTGGGTGTTCTGATGTCTCTGACTATCTTTTAGCTGTGGAGTACAAGCATCAACTTGAGCCGATTAAAGACGGTGAAGACCCGATACATTTTGGCTCTCTAGACTTAGTAAAAGAAGAATTATTGAGGCTAGGGGTCGATAAAGCGTATTTAAGGCTGCGTAATGCGTATGACGAATGTGGCACTGAAGAGGCAGCCTCGTACTGCGATATTGAGTTATCGCTCGTGACGCACTAAATAGCTGATATAGTTTTATTCTGGTTGAGTGTTAATGTAGTGCTTGAGTAAGATCTGTTCAGTAAACTGTGTTCTAAGGTAAAAGCCTCGGGGCAGAGTTTTCATCGGCTTACCATTTGAGTTATATGCTTCGGTGAGCGCTTTTGCATTTGCGGCTTTAGGGCGAAGATGCAGCGCTTCTCCGTGTCTGGCGGAAATTTGATCAAATCTTCCCAAGACGATCATCTCCATTAACTCTTCCCAGTCATTTCGCAAAATCCGTTCTTCTTCTTCATCTGGTGACCAAATGAGTGGACTGCCCACACGTCTTTCAGCGAGTGGGATTTCTCGTTCTCCTTCTACGGGTACCCAAAGCACACGAGATAGCTTGTTTCGAACATGACTTGTTTCCCATGTAAGACCATGAACACCAGTGAGGGGGGCCACAGAAACAAAGGTTGTTTCTAAAGGTTTGCCAGAGTAACTGATCGGAATACTTTTCAACTCGATCCCTAGTTTTGCGAAATCTTGTTGAGGTTTACTGCCAGCTGGAGCGCCCAAGTGCCATTCGAGTAATTGACCCACCCAACCTTTATCACGTTTTAAGTTTTCAGGAACAATCATATTCGCCTCGGCGGCCAACTCAGCAAAACTGAGTCCTGCCATATCATGCGCTCGTTCCAATAGCTCTGCTTCTGTTTGTGGTTCTGGTTTCATAGTTACAAGGTGGTATTACAAAAAATATAGTTTATCAAACTCCGACCAAATCTACTGTTTAAGATTTCACCGAGGCGGTGTAAGAACGATCAATTCATAACTTATCCACAGGTGGAGGAGGTATTGATAAGATCCTGACGAGGTCTGTATGAATAAACAGGGGTTAAAATGCATTTTTGGGGTTGATTTTGTTGTAATCATCTAAACGAATAGCAGGTAAGTGTGGATAAATAGCCTGTTGGTGGATCTTTGACCGATCTGAGTTTGGTGAAAAGATCATCAAGAAATTGAAGATCGAATTATCGTTATTTTTAAAAATAAATACTTTTTTATCAATGTTTTATGTTTGTTTTTTTGTTTATTCATTTGTTTTTCATTTGATGGGATTGAACTGAATTACTCATTTGAATTGAATTCTTCACAAAGTTATTCACAGAAAAGGTGAATAAATGTGGGCAATGTCTCACTCTTGTGTTGATAAGGTATGGTTTGATTAAAAGATATCCAAAAATGCTGAAAAGGTAATAAATCTTGCTCATATCACATCAGTAAGTTTGCTAGTAATGGGGATATGTGGAAAAATCACGGTAATAAAAAATTTATTCATAGAGGTTAGCCAGTGATAGATGGCGATGGTTACCGACTTAATGTTGGTATTGTGATATGTAATAACCATGGTCAGGTCTTCTGGGCTAAACGATACGGGCAACACTCATGGCAATTTCCACAAGGTGGGATTGACGAAGGTGAAACCCCTGAACAAGCCATGTTCAGGGAGTTATACGAAGAAGTCGGTTTAACGAAAAAAGACGTTAAGATCATTGCAACAAGTCGTCATTGGTTAAGATATAAGCTACCAAAGCGATTGGTGCGTTGGGACTCCAAGCCTGTTTGTATCGGCCAAAAACAGAAATGGTTTCTGCTGAGATTAGAATGCGATGAGTCTCGCATTAATATGCAACGCGGAAAATCCCCTGAATTTGATGGTTGGCGCTGGGTAAGTTACTGGTATCCAGTTAGGCAAGTTGTTTCTTTCAAGCGAGATGTTTATCGACGAGCGATGAAAGAATTTGCATCCTTAGCCATGCCTTTTCGAGAGAGAAAAGCGAAAGGGAAAAGAAAAAAGCAACGTAGAGGATAATCATGCTCAGTCAGCTAAGGGAAATAGTTGAGAAAGTCTCTAGGGTCGATGATGTGCATCTGGCACTCGATATATTGGTGAAAGAGACTTGTGCTGCCCTTAGTACTGAGTGCTGTACTATCTATCTTGCTAATGAAGAAATGCAGCGCCTTGAGTTAATGGCAACTCAAGGCCTTATTTTTGAAGGTGATAGTATTCATATCAACTTCAATGAAGGCTTGGTTGGGTTGGTAAAACGAAGCGCTGAACCCCTTAACCTTGCCGAAGCCTCAAAACACCCCGAGTTCAAATTCTTTCCTCAACTCGGCGAACAGATTTACCACTCTTTTTTAGCTACTCCAATCATTCATCGTAAACAAGTTTTAGGTGTGTTGGTGATCCAACAAAAAACGCCGCGCTTGTTTAGTGAAATGGAAGAATCGTTTCTTGTTACCTTATCCGCTCAGTTAGCGGTGCTCATTGCACATGCGCAGAATCTTGGGCATTGGCAGTTAGCATCTAAACCCACGGTATTAAAAGGTTTGCCTGCGTCTACTGGTGTCGCGATTGGAGAGTTTTGGTTCGACAATACCCAGCCGAGTTTATCGGATGTTTTCCCTTCGTCCACGTTAGATAAGGAACGCGAGCACGAGACACTACTGGTGGCCATAGAGCGAGCGTTAAATGACTTTCGCCGTATGCGGAAAAAGCTGGACAGTGAAATCAACAAAGATGCGCTGGCGATCTTCGATCTGTTTACTCACTTACTGAATGATCCGATGCTTCGCGGTGATTTGAAGAAGCAGATTGAAAAAGGAGATAGGGCAGACTGGGCGTTACGCCAAGTTGTAGAGTCATACTCGAATCGATTTGCCAGAATGTCGGATGTATACATGCGTGAAAGAGCGCAAGATATCCGAGAGTTAGGGCAAAGGCTGCTCTATTTTCTGCACAACAGTGAGCAAGAAAATTCTGCAATTGATCGTCCCATTATTTTGGTGGCGAATGAACTCACTGCCACCTTGCTCGCTTCTGTACCTAAAGAGTTCTTGTTAGCTGTCGTATCATTAGAGGGAGGCGCAAACTCTCACGCTGCCATTTTATCTCGAGCTCTTGGGGTCCCTGCAGTCATGGGCGCCAACATTAATCCGGATGTGGTGAATGGCAAACTCGGGATAGTCGACGGCTATACGGGTGAGATCTTCTTAGAGCCAAACCGTCAGTTGTTGCGAGAGTATCGCAGCTTAGTAAGCGAAGAGTCTGAATTGTTTGCCATGGTAAACAAGGACCTCGCACTCCCTGCGGTTACGCAAGATAATCACCATATCGAAATTATGCTGAATGCGGGACTCAGTGCAGACAGTAATATTGCCATCAACACAGGTGTTGATGGTGTTGGGTTGTACCGAACTGAGATTGCATTTTTACTTCAGCATCACTTTCCGTCGGAAGATGAGCAGTATCATCAATACCAAGCAATACTTAACAGCTATCCGAATCAACGAGTAGTGATGCGTACTTTGGATATTGGTGGTGACAAACCTTTGCCGTATTTGCCCATCGAAGAAGATAATCCGTTTCTAGGCTGGCGTGGCATTCGTTTTACATTGGATCATCCAGACATTTTCTTGATCCAGCTGCGTGCAATGTTAAGAGCGAGTGCAGAAAGCGGAAACTTAAGTATCTTATTGCCAATGGTGTCAGGGGTAAAAGAGCTAGACGATGCCATTAGCTTGATTAATCAAGCTCACAGCGAAGCCGTTTTGCTTGATGATAGAATTCAATTCCCACAAATTGGGGTCATGATTGAAGTACCTTCGATGGTGTATCTGTTGCCAACGATTGCTCACCGTGTTGATTTTGTTTCTGTCGGGACAAACGATTTAACTCAGTATTTATTAGCGGTAGATAGGAACAATTCGCGCGTAGCGGATGTCTATGAATCTATGCATCCTGCGGTACTGTTAGCGCTTAAGCAAATCCATGAGGTGTGTGATAAATATCAGGTGCCCGTGTGTATTTGTGGTGAGCTAGCGGGTGATCCATTTGGCGCTCTTCTCTTACTTGGGTTAGGGTATACCAGTTTGAGTATGAACACCTCCAATGTGGCTAAGGTGAAATATTTGATTCGTCATAGCCAACAAGAAGAATTAGAAAAATTAGCGGAGCAAGCAATGACAAAATCCTATGGGGAGGACATTCATCAAATGATGCATGACTTCTTCATTCAACAGGGCTTTGCGGGCTTTATCCGTGCAGGTAAAAAGTAGGAAATCGTGACCGTCTCTTTATTTTTGTTATTGTTGGCGCTAGGCGCTTTTGTGGGTGTGATGGCGGGGTTACTCGGTATCGGTGGTGGTTTGATTGTTGTTCCTGCCTTGTTGTATTTGCTTCCTCTTGCTGGGATCTCTCCAGAAATGAGTATGCACATGGCCTTAGCCACTTCGTTAGCGAGTATTATTGTCACGTCTGGCTCATCGGCGATGAATCACCTTAAGCTCGGCAATGTCGATATGTTTGTCGTAAAATGGTTGATGCCTGGTGTGGTCATTGGTGGCTTTGTTGGTGCCAATATTGCTGAGTGGATCCCTACACACTATTTGCCGAAAGTGTTTGGTGTCATTGTTCTTTGCCTGTCAGTACAAATGTTTCGTTCCATTAAAGTTACGAGCAGTAAACCTATGCCGAGCTGCCCTGTGACTGTAGTTTACGGCACGGGAATTGGTGTCGTATCAAGCCTTGCTGGTATTGGTGGTGGCTCACTGTCGGTACCATTTTTAAATAAACATGGGATAGAGATGCGTAAAGCGGTGGGTTCATCCTCCGTTTGTGGTTGCGTGATTGCTATTTCTGGTATGATCGGCTTCATCTTACATGGCTATAAAGTGGAAGGCTTACCTTCATACAGTATTGGTTATGTTTATCTTCCCGCTTTATTAGCGATTGCTATGGCCTCGATGCTCACAACAAAAGTGGGTGCGAAGCTGGCAACTAACCTTCCAACTGCGGTATTAAAAAAGATATTCGCGGTGTTCTTAATGTTTGTTGCAGCGACCATGCTGCTCTAAGTTTGTACCCAAGTCATTCTCGCTGAACCAAGCATCTAGAGGTTACTTGGGTATATTTATTTTGTTGTGATAAGAAGAGAATGATTTATGTCTCAGGGATATATTGAATTTCCCAATATTGATCCGGTTTTAATCTCTATTGGTCCTGTTTCGGTTCGTTGGTACGGTTTGATGTACCTTGTGGGCTTTATGTTTGCTCTATGGTTAGCGAACCGACGTGCGGATAAGCCTGGAAGTGGTTGGACACGAGAGCAGGTTTCTGATTTGTTGTTCGCAGGCTTCCTTGGCGTGGTGATTGGTGGCCGTGTAGGCTACGTGCTTTTCTACAATTTTGAGCTCTTCCTGGCTGACCCTTTGTATCTATTTAAAGTGTGGACCGGTGGTATGTCTTTCCACGGGGGCTTACTGGGTGTGATTACTGCGATGTTCTGGTATGCACACAAAAACGGGCGAACTTTCTTCGGTGTTGCTGACTTTATCGCGCCGCTTGTGCCATTTGGTTTGGGTATGGGGCGTTTAGGTAACTTCATGAACAGCGAGTTGTGGGGCCGAGTAACGGATGTGCCTTGGGCGATCGTTTTCCCAAATGGCGGTCCACTGCCACGTCATCCATCGCAGCTTTATGAAATGGCGCTTGAAGGTATCGTACTTTTCTTCATCTTGAATTGGTTTATCAAGAAACCTCGTCCTCTAGGTTCTGTTTCAGGGCTATTTTTAGCTGGATATGGTACATTCCGCTTCTTAGTTGAGTACGTGCGCGAACCAGACGCTCATTTGGGTTTATTCGGTGGCTTTATTTCCATGGGACAGATTTTATCCCTGCCAATGGTGGTTATCGGTGTCCTCATGATGGTTTGGGCATACAAACGTGGTCATTACAAAGACGAATTACCACAAAAGACGAAGTAAGGTATTGGTGTGAAACAGTATTTAGATTTGTGTCAACGCATCGTTGACCAAGGTGTTTGGGTTGAAAATGAGCGTACAGGCAAGCGCTGCCTGACCGTAATCAACGCGGATTTAACCTACGATGTTGCGAACAATCAATTTCCGTTGGTCACCACACGTAAAAGTTTTTGGAAAGCAGCCGTTGCAGAGCTACTAGGGTACATTCGTGGTTACGATAATGCGGAAGATTTTCGTAAGCTGGGCACGAAAACCTGGGATGCCAATGCCAACCTAAATGATGCCTGGTTGAATAACCCATACCGTAAAGGCGAAGACGACATGGGCCGTGTCTATGGGGTTCAAGGGCGCGCCTGGGCGAAACCTGATGGTGGTCATGTTGACCAGCTACGTAAGATAGTGGATGACTTAACGCGTGGCGTTGATGACCGCGGTGAAATCTTGAACTTCTACAACCCGGGTGAGTTCCACATGGGGTGCTTGCGTCCTTGTATGTACAGTCACCATTTTTCATTGCTGGATGATACGCTTTACCTGAATAGTACTCAGCGTTCGTGTGATGTACCGCTTGGCTTAAACTTCAATATGGTTCAAGTTTACGTGTTCTTGGCGATTATTGCGCAAATTACGGGCAAGAAACCTGGTCAGGCATTTCATAAGATTGTGAATGCTCACATTTATGAAGACCAGCTTGAACTGATGCGC
Organism: Vibrio sp. 1159; assembly: GCF_033340395.1. NCBI lineage: Bacteria > Pseudomonadati > Pseudomonadota > Gammaproteobacteria > Vibrionales > Vibrionaceae > Vibrio > Vibrio sp. 1159. The sequence goes on from NZ_JAWOWL010000030.1 coordinate 29,022, forward strand.
GATGTTCAGTTGAAACGTGAGCCATTAAAAGCGCCGACGTTCCATATCAACCCAGAGATTAAATCTCTAGAAGATTTGGAAACATGGGTCACACTGGATGACTTTTGGGTTGAAGGGTACGAGCATCACGATCCTATTCGTTACCCATTCTCAGTGTAACGAGTATCGTTCTTCAAGATATAGAAAAAGCTCCGAATGGAGCTTTTTTCTTTTTTGTACTTAGAAGGTATTATTTTAGTGCACTGACAATATAACGGTGAATTGGGTTGGTCTGCATCGGTTTGGACAGTGCCGGGCTAATAAACTTAGGTTGAGTGAATATTTCTTTACTCACTAATGAACGGATAAGCTCAAAGTACTTCAGCTCCGTTTTCCCGCACAACAATAGTGAAAAGTCATCGCCCAATTTATCATAGGCATTGAGCACCTCTCGGAATCCTCTAAGATACAAGTAATCCTTCGTTAAACCTCCACCTCGATACACTCGGGCAGTCGTTGTAAATGCTTGAAGATCAGAAGCTTTATACTGTTCTTTTAATAGCATGAACGTATGGCGGAAATCGCGATCCTTGATCATCGACTCTACTGCCAGAACTCGTAAGGCTAAGGTTCTTAGGCGCTTGATACTGAAATGTCCTGACAGATACTCACATAATATAGCCAGCCCTTCTTGAGTGTTGGTATTGGCAGGACAACCTAAGCTCAGGACTTTTAGCGGTTGTTGACGACCGTTAAGCGTAGTCAGGAGATGTACTCCCATTTCATGATGTGCAAGAGCCTCCAGCTCATCAGTGGTGATGTACGCCGCGTGGTTAATTTTGACTCGAGACCCTGAAACTAGTGCGTTTGCTAACATCCCGTCCAACACCTGTATTTCACATTCATACCCATTGCGTTGAGCAAAATTTTGCATGAAACGTGCTATTGCACGGCTATCGTGCTGAGGTTCTTTTTCTTCTTCTGTAGGAAGGTGCAATATGAAATGGGCGTTGGCAATATCTTTGGCGCTCGGTTCCCCATAATAGCGTAAGGAGTTATAAAGAAACTCTTGCGTGCCGATGGTATTCACTTGATCCAGTTTATCTGCATAAGACTGAATTACATCCGCGTATAGCCTCTGCAGTTGGGTGTCTTGAATGTTTTCTAGAGGTAGCTCATATAGGCGTCGCTTTGCGCTGTGGGTATCTACGTTAGTAATTGAATATTGAAAATTAGGCTCTTGAGAATATTTGTTTTTAATGAAACGTTCTCTTTCTTGAGCATAATTAAGAGGATTCACGCTACTGAGGATATCAATATCAGCAACCAGTTGGGTTAGGTTTTCGTCTATTGCGAGTAGCTGATCAGAAATAGCGTCATTAAGCTGCGTCATGTTGTCGACTCCAAATGAGATAGCTCAGCATAAGCATGCTGATGTGGCTCAAATTATCACCGGACAATCGATTTGAACAGTTTAATTATCATAAAAAAGGCTCCACGATGTGGAGCCTAAACAATAAGCGATGGTATGTCGTTGTTGTTACGTTGTTAGGGCTAGAATTGCACCTGGTAGAATAACGAATACTGACATTAGGTAACCACCAACAACAGCTTTATTCTTAATAGCCATTTCAGAAATCATCTCAGCGCCTTTAACCGGAATCTCACGTAGGAATGGAATTCCAAAGATAAACAGCGTCGCCATGATGTTAAACACTAAGTGGACTAGAGCGATTTGTAGTGCGAATACTGCGAACTCTCCAGATACCGCTGTCGCTGCTAGTAGTGCCGTAATACAAGTACCAATGTTAGCACCCAGAGTGAAAGGGTAGATATCTCGTACTTTCAACACGCCAGTACCAACCAACGGAACCATTAAACTTGTCGTGGTTGAGGAAGATTGTACTAGAACGGTCACGATTGAGCCTGATACGATGCCGTGAATAGGACCACGACCGATGGCGTTTTTCAAAATTTCACGTGCGCGACCAACCATTAGGCTCTTCATCAATTTACCCATCACTGTGATTGCAACGAAGATAGTCGCAATACCCAAAGCAATAAGCATGACGCCGCCAACAGTATCACCGAAGGTAGAAAGTGGCTCTTTAATTGCGCCTACGACTGGCTTTGTAATTGGTTTAATAAAGTTGAAGCCTTTAATGCTCATATCACCAGTAGCAAGCAGTGGAGAAACAAGCCAGTGAGAAACTTTCTCTAAAATGCCGAACATCATTTCCAACGGAAGGAAAATAGCGACAGCAAGCAAGTTGAAGAAGTCATGAATGGTTGCACTTGCAAATGCACGTTTGAACTCTTCTTTACAGCGCACGTGGCCAAGAGACACAAGCGTATTGGTCACTGTGGTACCAATGTTAGCACCCATCACCATAGGGATAGCGGTTTCTACAGGTAAGCCACCTGCAACCAAGCCTACAATAATAGACGTTACAGTACTTGAAGACTGAATTAAGGCTGTTGCCACCAAGCCGATCATTAGACCTGCAACTGGGTGTGCGGCAAATTCAAATAGCACCTTAGCTTGATCGCCAGTTGCCCATTTAAAGCCACTACCAACCATAGATACTGCTAGAAGAAGCAGATATAACATGAATGCCAAGTTAGCCCAGCGTAACCAACGAGCTGTGCTCGAAATTGGTGCCACTGTTGAAGTAGCTTGGTTCATCATAATTTTCTCCGTTGACCTTTCAGTTCATTTTTCGGTCTGTAGTTGAATCTGCGGGCGATGTTAGAGAATAAATATTTCAGTAATATTACAGATTTCTTGCTGTGAGAGATTTTTATTGTTCTTTTTGATAATGGCGTAAAAGAGGAAGAAAGTTAATTTTTAACTTGTTGATTTTAATGGTTAAATTTTGATTTCGTTTTGTTTGGTTTTTGCGTTTTTTTTGTAGAGAAAATGCGCCTCAGTTCAACTTTTATGACAGTGTTGACTTTATACTTTCGGTAAAACTTATGCTTTTGTAAGGTATTGTATGGTTTTGTCGAGTTTATTGTTTGTCTCTGTCACATTTGGTATAAAAAGTATCACTTTCTTTTCGGGACTCGATCATGTCACATCTAAACTACAACCATCTCTATTATTTCTGGATGGTGTGCAAACAGGGCTCTGTAACTAAGGCGGCTGACGCGCTCTTCCTGACACCGCAAACCGTGACAGGACAGATTAAAGCGCTTGAAGAGCGCATGAAAGGAAAGTTAACCAAGCGCAATGGTCGTACAGTTGAGCCCACTGAGTTAGGTCAGCTTGTGTTTAAGTACGCCGACCGGATGTTCGGTTTGAGTTATGAGATGTTAGATATCGTCAATTACAGCCAGCACTCGAACATTCTATTTGAAGTTGGTGTAGCCGATGCATTATCTAAACGCTTGGTCAGTAAAGTACTGATGACGACCGTCCCGGAAGATAACAGTATTCATTTACGCTGTTATGAATCGACCCACGAACTGCTACTTGAACGCCTTTCTCAGCACAAGCTAGATATGATCCTTTCGGATTGTCCCGTTGATTCTACTCAAAGTCCTGGCCTTTATAGCAAAAAGTTAGGTGAAAGTAGCATGAGCTTTTTTGCTTCTTCTGAAATTGAAAATGTGCGATTCCCTGAGATCTTGGAACAAAAAAAACTTCTGATTCCCGCGAGCCGAACGGCTATGGGGCGTAAAGTTATTCAATGGTTTGATCGTCAAGGCCTTCAACCTAATGTGCTGGGGGAGTTTGATGATGTTGCGTTGATGAAAGCTTTTGCTCGGTACCACGATGATGTGATTTTCTTGGCACCGACCGTATACATGTCGGAGATTGAAGACGACCGAAATTTACAGCTAATTGGCCATGTCGATGGGCTAAAAGAAGAGTACTACGTGATTTTTGCGGAACGAATGATCCAACACCCCGCGGTAAAAAATGTTTGTGATGCTGATTTCAGTCAAATGTTTGAGTAAACCCGTATCGTTGCGTAAATAAATAGATTACTATCAATAAAAATATAATTCTAAATAATATCTAAGTAAGCAAGATACTTGTTTTAGTGAGCAAAACTATTAATTATTGATGGCGCACCAATTAAAATCCTTGGTGGATAATATTGGTGTATCACTAACAACTAAATTAGAGGTTCTAATAATGAAGACTCTGGGAGTGTATCTTGATTTTCTTAGATATATAAATCAGTGCAACACAACAAGCTGGCCAGGGTTGGAATAAGTAAGTTGTAGCTAGAGGTCCAACACATGAATCTACAAGAAATGGAGCAGAACTCCGCAAAAGCCGTCGTGTTGCTCAAAGCGATGGCAAACGAGAGACGCCTACAAATCCTTTGTATGCTGCATAACCAAGAGCTGTCCGTGGGAGAGCTGTGTGCAAAGTTAGAGCTAAGCCAGTCGGCATTATCTCAGCATCTTGCTTGGCTTCGCCGTGATGAGTTAGTCACGACAAGGAAAGAAGCACAAACGGTGTACTACACATTAAAGAGTGATGAAGTGAAAGCGTTAATAAAAACACTGCATAGTCTTTATTGTGCTGAGAGTGCTCAACATTAATTAAATAGTCCTAATATACTGCTCATCTTAGAGTGTGAATCTAACTTGTTGGAATATTTGAGAGTGGCGTTAAACTTTTGATGATAGGGTACTACTCATCGACCAATTTGCTTTGTTCTCAAGTGTTTTATTAGTGCTTTCTAGTTTGAGCGTTATATGGGTAATGAATAAGCTGATGTCTTTAAATGGGACATTCAGAAAAAGAAAAGCTGGCATTGCCAGCTTTTTTTATTAAGAAAATTTTGTAGATATAAAAAAACCGACACAAGGTCGGTTTTTTCTTCACTGTAAAATCAGGACTCTATTAAAGAGCTTTGATTTGTGCAGCGAAACGAGACTTATGGCGAGCTGCTTTATTCTTGTGAATAAGGCCTTTAGTTGCCATGCGGTCTAGGATAGGTGTAACTACAGCGAATGCAGCAGTTGCAGCTTCTTTGTCGCCTGCTTCGATAGCAGCAACAGTTTTCTTCATGTAAGTACGCATCATTGAGCGACGGCTAGCATTGTGCTGACGACGTTTCTCAGCTTGGATAGCGCGCTTCTTAGCAGATTTACTATTTGCCAAGGGTCTAACTCCCAAAAACTTAGTTCTGTGACAATTTAAGGGCGAGGAATATCCCTCATTTGCGCTTAAATGTCAAATGATTTGTGCAAAAACCGATCTAAGCCAAAACAAATTTTGGTAAGAGAGGTTATCGCGGTTAAGATGGCGGGGATTCTAACAGCATTTTTATACCAATGCTAATAATTATCCGCGAAAGGCACACTTATTCCTTACAACCCGCGGATAGATTTTTGACGTCTATTTACAGCACCTGTCAGAGAAACAGTATAGGGTTAGCTGTCTTATGGTGATATTCCGAGGTTACAGTGAGTAAACGACTACTCAAGTCTGGCATGATCGTCAGTGCTATGACATTTATTTCCCGCGTTCTTGGCCTAGTTCGTGATGTTGTAGTGGCAAATTTAATGGGGGCAGGAGCAAGCGCAGACGTCTTTTTCTTCGCCAATAAAATTCCTAATTTTTTACGACGTTTGTTTGCTGAAGGTGCTTTTTCCCAAGCGTTTGTACCTGTTTTAACGGAAAGCCATGCTCAAGGCGACATGGATAAAACTCGGGAGCTCATTGCTCGTGCAGCGGGCACGTTGGGGGTGATAGTCTCAATTGTTACCATCTTAGGTGTTCTAGGTTCCGGTGTGGTGACTGCACTGTTTGGTTTTGGTTGGTTCCTAGACTGGATGCATGGTGGTCCCGCGGCTGAGAAGTTCGATCTTGCTAGCGTGATGCTCAAGATTACCTTTCCTTATTTATGGTTCATCACTTTTGTTGCCCTATCGGGAGCCATTCTCAATACACTAGGTAAGTTTGCGGTTTCTTCGTTTACTCCCGTCTTCCTCAACGTAATGATCATTTTGGCAGCATGGTTTATCTCGCCGCAGATGTCACAGCCAGAGATTGGTCTTGCCATCGGTGTTTTCCTTGGTGGTTTGGTTCAGTTCTTATTTCAAATCCCTTTCCTTATTAAAGCGGGGGTTATGGTTAAGCCAAAATGGGGCTGGCGCGATCCGGGCGTGGTGAAGATCCGAACCTTAATGATTCCTGCTTTGTTCGGTGTGTCGGTAAGCCAAATCAACTTGTTGTTTGATACTTTTATTGCCAGCTTTCTGCAAACCGGTTCGATCAGTTGGTTGTACTATTCAGATCGCTTGTTGGAATTCCCGTTAGGTCTGTTTGGTATTGCTATTGCAACGGTGATTTTACCAGCATTATCACGCAAACATGTTGACGCACAAAATGAAGGATTCGCACAAACCATGGACTGGGGGGTGCGCATGGTGATCTTACTTGGCCTTCCTGCAATGCTTGGTTTGATGGTACTGGCAAAACCTATGTTGATGGTGTTATTCATGCGAGGTGAGTTTTCGCCACAAGACGTACATCAAGCATCATTGTCACTCTTTGCTTACGCTTCAGGCTTGTTGAACTTTATGCTGATTAAAGTGCTTGCTCCGGGTTATTACTCGCGTCAAGACACCAAAACGCCAGTGAAATACGGCATCATTGCGATGGTGACCAACATGGTATTTAATGCAATTTTTGCGTACTTCTATGGCTACGTTGGCTTGGCTATCGCGACAGCACTATCGGCATTTGTGAATATGGCACTGCTGTATCGTGGCCTGCACATCGCAGAGGTATACCAAATCACTAAGCGAACCGTCTTCTTTATTATACGTTTAGCTATTGCTGGCGCGGCGATGGTTGCGGCAATCTTATGGCAACTGGAAGATATGTCAGTATGGCTGGGCTGGAGCTTTGCTCACCGAAGCGCGGTGCTAGGGATGTTGATCGGTTTAGGAGCAGTGGTTTACCTAGTGGTTCTATTTTTAACTGGTGCGCGTTTAAAAGACCTAAAAGCTGGGACAGACTGAGGGTGATTAGTATATAATCCGTCAGTTTCACACAGTGTAAAGTAAAACAGAGGCAGAAAGCAGTATCCAATGGAACTGATTAGAGGCATTCACAATATCAACCCGCGACATCATGGTTGTGTGCTGACTATTGGCAATTTCGATGGTGTCCATAAAGGCCATCAACAAGTATTGCAGCAAGTGTCTGAGCAAGCGGACAGGCTATCCTTGCCTTCTGTTGTGATGACCTTTGAACCTCAGCCGATGGAGCTGTTTGCCAAAGACAAGGCACCTGCAAGGTTGACGCGATTACGCGATAAGTTCGTGCAATTGAGTAAGCTCGATATTGACCGCTTACTGTGTGTCAATTTCAATCGCCATTTTGCAAGTTTAACCGCGGAAGAGTTTATCCGTGACTTGTTGGTCGAGCGTTTGGGTGTTAAGTTTCTTGTCGTTGGTGATGATTTCTGCTTTGGCAAAGGCCGTACAGGTAACTTTGCAATGCTGCAGGAAGCAGGGGAAAAATACGGCTTTGATGTCGTAAGTACCCAGAGCTTTTGTTTACAACAATTACGTGTCAGCAGTACGGCTATCCGGCAAGCGCTGGCGCGTGACGATTTGCATTCCGCGCAACAGATGCTGGGAAGAAACTACAGCATCAGCGGTCGTGTTTCTCACGGAAGAAAGCTAGGTCGAACCATTGGGTTCCCTACTGCAAATATTCCTTTGAAACGCTGTGTTTCTCCGGTTTCCGGAGTCTATGTTGTTCAAGCGCTTGGCTTAGGAAATAAGCCAGTTGGTGGTGTTGCTAATATTGGTCAAAGACCAACCGTCAATGGTGTTCGCCAACAGTTAGAAGTGCACTTATTCGACTTTCATGCCAATTTATATGGCAAGCAACTAGAAGTGGAACTTTTGCATAAACTTCGAGATGAGCAAAAGTTTGAGTCGTTTGAAGCACTTAAACAACAAATCGAATTGGATGCTGAAGCAGCAAGGGTGTGGCTGCGTCAGCTTAAGCGTTGAGCGGTTTATTCCACCGTTCAACATAATGTCTAATTTTCGCCCAATATAACGGAATTAAGAATCGATGAGTGAGTATAAAGATACCCTGAACTTACCTGAAACAGGGTTTCCAATGCGCGGCAACCTGGCCAATCGTGAGCCAGAAATGCTTAAGCGTTGGTACAAAGAAGATCTTTACGGTGAAATCCGTAAAGCTAAGAAAGGCAAAAAGTCATTCGTATTGCACGATGGCCCTCCTTACGCAAATGGTGACATTCATATTGGTCACGCACTAAACAAGATTCTTAAAGACATTATTATTAAATCCAAAACACTTTCAGGTTTTGACGCACCTTACATCCCAGGCTGGGACTGCCACGGTCTACCAATCGAATTAATGGTAGAGAAGAAAGTAGGTAAGCCAGGCCAAAAAGTGACAGCAGCGGAATTCCGCGAGAAATGTCGTGAATACGCAGCAGGTCAGGTTGAAGGTCAGAAAGAGAGCTTCAAACGCCTTGGTATCATGGGTGAGTGGGACAAGCCATACCGCACTATGGATTTCGCAACTGAAGCGAACATTATTCGTGCTCTTGGTAAGATCGCAAGCAATGGTCACCTGCTAAAAGGTTTCAAACCTGTTCACTGGTGTACAGACTGTGGTTCTGCTCTTGCTGAAGCGGAAGTAGAATACAAAGATAAAGTATCGCCATCTATCGACGTTCGTTTTAAAGCGGCTGACGAAGCGGCACTGCTATCTAAATTTGAACTGACAGAAGGTCATGAAGGTCACGGTGACGTATCTATCGTTATCTGGACAACAACACCTTGGACACTGCCTGCAAACCGCGCAGTATGTCTACGTGATGATCTAGAGTACGTGCTTATCCAAACAGAAGGCGACAACGCTGAGCGTATCATCGTTGCTGCTGAGCTAGCGAAAGACGTAATGGACCGTGCGGGTATCGAGCACTTCCACAACCTTGGCTTTGCTAAAGGTGCGGACCTAGAGCTTTCTCAATTCCAACACCCATTCTACGATTTCACTGTACCGGCGATCCTTGGTGATCACGTTACGACTGATTCAGGTACTGGTGTTGTTCACACTGCTCCTGGTCACGGTCAAGAAGACTTCGCGGTTGGTAACAAGTACAACCTAGAAGTAGCAAACCCAGTTGGCTCAAACGGTGTTTACCTACCAGATACAGAGCTATTTGCTGGTCAGCACGTATTTAAAGCGAACGATGCAGTAGTAGAAGTACTAAAAGAAAAAGGTGCACTACTACACCACCACGCTTACGAGCACAGCTACCCACACTGTTGGCGTCATAAGACCCCAATCATCTTCCGTGCTACACCTCAATGGTTCGTTTCTATGGACCAAGCTGGCCTACGTGCTAAAGCATTAGAGTCAATCAAGAATGTAGAGTGGATGCCTGAGTGGGGTCAAAGCCGCATCGAAGGTATGATCGAAGGTCGCCCTGAGTGGTGTATCTCTCGTCAACGTACTTGGGGTGTGCCAATTGCTCTGTTTGTTCATAAAGAAACAGCAGAACTTCATCCAAACACGCTAGAGCTGATCGAGAAAGTCGCTAAGCTGGTTGAAGAGAAAGGCATCCAAGCATGGTGGGATGTCGATGCCGCTGAACTACTAGGTGCTGACGCTGACCAATACGAAAAAGTGCTAGATACGCTAGACGTATGGTTCGATTCAGGTGTCACTCACTTCTCTGTTGTTGATGCTCGTGAAGAGTACAACGGCAATAGTGCAGACCTATACCTAGAAGGTTCTGACCAACACCGCGGTTGGTTCCAATCTTCTTTAATTTCATCTATTGCGATGAAAGACGAAGCACCTTACAAACAAGTACTGACACACGGTTTCGTGGTTGACGGTCAGGGTCGTAAGATGTCTAAATCTATCGGTAACGTGGTTGCGCCAAAAGACGTAACCAACAAGCTAGGTGCTGACATTCTTCGTCTATGGGTTGCTTCTACAGACTACACTGGTGAAGTTGCGGTTTCTGATGAAATCCTAAAACGCAGCGCAGATGCGTACCGTCGTATCCGTAACACAGCGCGTTTCTTCCTAGCTAACTTGAGCGGCTTCAACCCTGAAACAGACATCGTTCCTGTTGAAGAGATGGTTGCGCTAGATCGCTGGGCGGTTGGTCGTGCACTAGCAGCACAAGAAGAGATTGTTAAAGCATACGAAGAGTACAACACACACGGTGTAACTCAGCGTCTAATGCAATTCTGTTCAATCGAAATGGGCTCTTTCTACTTAGACGTAATTAAAGACCGTCAGTACACAGCAAAACGTGGCGGCAACGCTCAACGTAGCTGTCAGACTGCACTTTACTACATCGTAGAAGCGCTAGTTCGTTGGATGGCGCCAATCATGTCGTTCACTGCAGATGAAATCTGGAACGAAATGCCAGGTCAACGCGACAAGTTCGTATTCACTGGTGAGTGGTTCGACGGTCTATTCGGTCTTGCTGAAGGTGAAGAGCTGAACAACGAATTCTGGTCTGAGATCCAAGCGGTTCGTGGTGCGGTAAACAAACTTCTAGAAGATGCGCGTAAAGAGAAAACCATTGGTGGTGCACTACAAGCTGAAGTGACTCTATTTGCTGATGACGCACTAGCGGCGAAGATCAACAAACTTGAAGATGAACTGCGCTTTGTTCTACTAACCTCTGCGGCGAAAGTTAAGCCTCTAGGTGAGAAGACGGATGCAGCACAAGCCACAGATATCGAAGGCTTATTTGTTGAAGTAGCAGCAGCTGAAGGCGAGAAGTGTGATCGTTGTTGGCACCACACGCCAGACGTAGGCACAATTGAAGGTCACGAGAAAATCTGTGGTCGTTGTGTGTCTAACGTAGACGGCGAAGGTGAAGTACGTAAATTCGCGTAATTGCCTAGAACGACTGAACTTTTTTTTAAATTAACAGCCCCAGTATTTACTGGGGCTGTTTGTAGGTAAAGTAATGAGTGAAAAAGCACTGACGTTAAAGCAATCTGGAGTTCGCTGGCTGTGGTTAGCAATTCTGGTATTTATTGCAGATATTGGCATCAAATTGGTGGTGATGGACAACATGGGCTACGGATGGGCAAACCGAATTGAGGTGTTGCCATTCTTCAACCTACTTTACGTTCATAACTACGGTGCCGCTTTCAGCTTCTTGAGCGATCAAGCTGGTTGGCAGCGCTGGTTATTTACAGGTATCGCGTTTGTTGTTACGGGTCTTTTGACCTACTGGATGAGTAAGCTTCCAGCAAAAGAAAAATGGAACAACATTGCTTATGCACTGATTATTGGTGGTGCAGTGGGCAACGTGTTTGACCGCGTCGTTCATGGCTTTGTTGTTGATTACCTAGACTTCTTCTGGGGTAACTACCACTGGCCAGCATTCAACCTTGCTGACATGGCGATCTGTATTGGTGCGGCAATGATTATTCTGGATGGCTTCCGTAAAAAAGACGCTGACAAGTAATCTTTTGCGGTATATCGAATAACCCTAAGCGTCGTCCGTTGATTCGAGCGACGCTTTTTATTATGTTGGAGCGCCAATCAGCATATCAATGTATAAAAAGACCAAGCTGACAGCGTAATAACCCAAGAACAAGGAAGCATTAACGTGACAACAATAACCAATGAATCGGTAGTAACCCTTCACTTTACGATTAAAATGAAAGACGGATCGGTTGCAGATAGTACTCATAACATGGGTAAACCAGCGAAATTTGTTATGGGTGATGGCAGCTTGAGTGAAAACTTTGAGCAGTGCTTGATAGGCCTCGAAACAGGCGCACAAAAAGCGATTGAGCTAAAGGCAGAAGACGCGTTTGGTATGCCAAACCCTGATCATATTCACTATATGGATCGCACTAAATTTGTAGGTGATGCAGAAGTGGAAGTTGGTACAATCATGGCCTTCAGTGGCCCTGATGGCATGGAAATCCCGGGCATTATTACAGAGATTGCAGGCGATTCAGTCACTGTGGACTTCAACCATCCTCTAGCGGGACAAGACGTGACTTTCGAAGTTGAAATTTTGTCAGTAGAATAGCGAACCAAATAAAAGATAACTTCCATGAGCAATGAAATGAAAATCCTGTTAGCTAACCCACGTGGTTTCTGTGCTGGTGTTGACCGCGCGATTAGCATCGTAGAGCGTGCGCTAGAGATGTATCAGCCACCGATTTATGTGCGTCATGAAGTGGTGCATAACCGTTTTGTGGTTGAAGGTCTAAAACAGCGTGGTGCTATCTTCGTTGAAGAGCTGCATGAAGTGCCAGACAACAACATTGTGATTTTTTCTGCTCATGGTGTATCGCAGGCGGTTCGTCAGGAAGCCAAGCTGCGTGATTTGACCGTATTTGACGCAACGTGTCCTTTAGTAACCAAAGTGCATATGGAAGTGGCGCGTGCGAGCCGTCGTAATATGGAAGTGGTTCTGATTGGTCACGCAGGTCACCCTGAAGTCGAAGGTACGATGGGGCAATACGCCAGTGAAACCGGTGGTATGTACTTGGTTGAAACTCCAGCCGATGTCGAGAAACTGAAGGCGATTGTGAAAGATCCATCCGATCTTCATTACGTAAGCCAAACGACGCTTTCTGTCGATGAAACTGCCGATGTTATCGAAGAGCTACGCCGCGTGTTCCCAGATATCCAAGGTCCACGTAAAGACGATATCTGTTACGCGACACAAAACCGCCAAGATGCCGTACGTGAATTAGCTGGTGACGTAGATGTGATGGTTGTGGTGGGTTCTAAAAACTCATCAAACTCTACACGTCTTAAAGAGCTAGCTGAAAAGCTAGGGACACCTGGCTACTTAACCGACTGTCCGGAAGATATCAAACCTGAGTGGTTCGAAGGCAAAACAAAGGTCGGCGTGACTGCGGGAGCATCTGCTCCGGAAGAGCTCGTTAATCAGATTCTAGAGCGAATCAAAGAACTCGTCGGTGCCGAAGCGGTTGATGAAGTACTTGGCCGTGAAGAGAATATGTTCTTTGAAGTACCTAAAGAACTGCAAATCAAGCAAGTGGATTAGTCTCCATTTATCGAATATTCAAAAGGCGACCTGTGGGTCGCCTTTTTTACATCTCTCTTAACTCATTTAGGTAATCACGAATTTGGTCTTTTCCTAAACCATCGATAATCATATCAGACATCTTCGTGATTCTTCGCTCAAGCGACTGAGCAACCTTTTCGCAATGTGCGTACATGTCTTCATCAGAACCATCGGTCGGAAAAGCATCAACTTGCCAGTTTACTCGAACACCACCTGCAAGCCACTGAGGAGCGGTTTCTTGATGTAAAGAATCACAGAGAATAATAACGATGTCGGGAAGAAACTGAGTTCGCTCCTCCCATGAATGCGTGTGGATATGCGGAATGGGGAGTTGGTGGTCATCTAAGTATTTTTGCACCAATGGGTGCACCTTGCCTGTGGGATGTGAGCCTCCACTGGTGACACTAAAATCTGCTGGCAGGATATTGGTTGCGATTGACTCCGCGAGGACGCTTCGTCCAGCGTTGTGCTTACATATGAATAATACTTTATACATCGTCGCCTCGTCTTTTCAGAGTGTCCTATTTATACGCTAGCGGAAACTCAGCGATGATGTGTGAAGTTTTTGTGTTAGTGGCTAATGCCGAGCATCTCTTTGAGCACCTTTAAGTAGCGGCGGCTTACTGGTATCTCAAAGCCTGTTTTGGTGATGATTTCCGCTAACCCATTTTCCAGTAACTTGATTTCGCTAATTGCTTTAATACTGACTAAGTATTGACGATGGCAGCGGACTAGAGGGGTTTTCTCTTCCAACGTTTTTAATGTCAGTTGGGTGCTCGCGGTTTGGCTGGTGGAGCGTACATGCACGCCGCTGATATCACTGTAAGCACATTCCACCGTGTCGGTGGCCATGATAACGATGCGGTTGTGTCCGATGCACGGTATCTGATCCAACGTGTCAGGTGTAATAGCAGACAGTTGTTGCGTTAGGGCGGATTGGCTAATGACTTTGTTTAGTCGTTTGACCGTTTTAGTTAACCGGCATGGGTCGACAGGTTTGAGCAAGTAATCAAAGGCATTGTCTTCAAATGCTTGAATCGCATACTGATCATAAGCCGTGACAAAAACCACATAAGGCATGGTTTCTGGATCAAGCATCCCTAGTAATTCAATCCCCGTGACTTGAGGCATTTGGATATCGAGAAACACCACATCAGGCTTGAGTTCATTGATTTTTTTTAGGCCAAGGATTGCGTTTGAGGCATCGCCCACGACCTCAACTTGGCCTGTTTCATCCAGTAACTCTGCTAGCTCTTCACGAGCAAACTGTTCATCATCAATGACGAGTGCGGTTAACATCCAACATTACCTTTATTGCTTCAGCGTGCTTTTATGATTTTGGGGGAATGATAAAGCTCATTTTAGTAAATTGATGTGGCTCGCACGTGATTTTTAGCGCTGCATCACGTCCAAATTGATTAGTGAGACGTTTGTCGACAATTTCTAAACCTAGCCCTGAGTGGTTTTCTTTTGGCGGTTCAAAACTGCCTGCGTTGTCTTCGACGATAATCAAGTGACCTTGTGGGTGTGCTTCGCTGTAGATATGAACTTTACCACCTTCAAGCATGTTTGAAATGCCATGCTTAATGGCATTCTCAACCAAAGGCTGGAGTGTAAAGCTTGGTAATTTGATGTCCAGCAATTCAGGTTGAATATCGATTTCAACCTCTAAGCGGTCCGTAAAACGCGCTTTTTCGATGCTCAAGTACGAGTTCACATGTGCAAGCTCTTCCTTTAACGTCACGGTATTAATGTTCTGCTTTAAATTGCTGCGGAAGAAGTGCGATAGATTTTGGATTAGCTCGCGCGCTTTGTCAGGGTCACGACGAGTAATCGCACTAATAGTATTGAGTGCATTAAACAAAAAGTGTGGATTCACCTGAGCGTGAAGCAATTTTATTTCTGCTTGGGCGAGTAAGGCTTGTTGTTGTTGGTAATCGCCATAAAGGATTTGGCTAGATAGAAGCTGGGCTATTCCTTCCGCCATCGACATGTTGGCCGTCGAGAACAATTTACGCTTCGGTTCATACAGCTTTATGGTACCAATGACCTCTTTCCCTGCACGCAGTGGGATGATCAGCGCAGATCCGAGCTTGCAATCTTTTGCAATGGAGCATTGGTATGGACGCTCCGCGCCATCAAGATAAATGATGTCGTTTTTCTCCATGGAGTCTAATGTGCTTTGCGATGAAATCGGCGTGTTTGGTTTATGGTGATCATCGCCAATGCCCACAAACGCTAAGATTTTTTCTTGGTCAGTAATCGCGACAGCGCCCACTTTGGTTTCTTCGTAAATAATACGCGCGATTTTCTCTGCGTTTTCGGTGTTGAAGCCGTTGCTTAGAATTCCCACTGAGCGATCAGCAATGGTGAGCGCTCGACGCGAAAACGTCGCAGAAAACTTTTCAAAGATTGCTTTTCTGTCTTGCAGGATACTCATGAACAACGCTGCACCAAATGAGTTCGCGATGATCATAGGCGCTGCAATAGCGGACACCAGTTCATAGGCTTGATCAAAAGGTTTCGCGACGGCGAGCAGCAAAATCATTTGCACCACTTCTGCAACAAACGTGACGCTGAATACAACGCTTGGATTAAACAGCAATGCGCCTTTATTTCGCTTGATAAGGTAAACGTGGAGCAAGCCACCAATTACGCCCTCGGCGGTGGTTGAAATTGCACAGGCGAGGTCAGTAAAGCCACCAAGAGAGTATCGATGAATGCCACCAGTAAATCCGACGGCGAAACCTACAACAGGTCCACCAAACAGCCCGCCCATAACTGCGCCGATCGCACGAGTATTGGCAATAGCATCGTTGATGTGCAGACCGAAATAGGTGCCGAGAATACAAAAGCCAGAGAAGAGTACGTAACAAATTAGGCGGTGGCTTAAGCGCGAAGAAATACTCAGCAAAGGTAAGATGATTGGCGTTTTACTTAGCATGTAAGCCAAAACTAAGTACACACACATCTGTTGTAAAAGGGAGATGACCAGTTCCATAATGAACCTAACCTAGAATCAATGTTGTTATTGTATACCTAAGTAACCTCAAGATGCTTGGCTCAGATAGATAAGAACAGCTAAGTAAATGATGCTGTGCTTTCTGAGTCTTAAAGTGACTTGGGTATAAAACAAAAAGAGCCTGCAATTGGCAGGCTCCTATCTTAGTCACTCAGATGTGACGAGTATTACGCTGTTTCTGATACGGCTTGTGGTTTCTCTTCGTCAGCCAGTTCAGTTTCACCTTTACCCTTAGAGGTTTTGATAACGTAACCTGTCACAGCTAGGGCAAACACAATACCTACGATAGTTGATAGTTGCATTGGCAGACCAAAACCTAGCGAGCTGTTGTTTAAGATGAACGTGACACATACCGTGGTCATGAAGATAGCTGGGATAGTGGTAATCCAGTGCAGCTTGTTGTGACGCAGTAGGTAAGCGGACGCAGTCCAAAGCATCATTACCGCTGTTGTTTGGTTTGCAAAACCGAAGTAGCGCCAGATAATGCCGAAGTCTACTTGAGTTAAGATACCGCCGATAACGAACAGTGGAAGTGCCATCAGTAGACGGTTACGTAGCGTTTTTTGTTCCATGTTGAAGTATTCAGCAAGGATCAAGCGGCTTGAACGGAACGCTGTATCGCCAGACGTAATTGGTAGGATAACCACACCCAGGAACGCAAGGATACCACCGAACACACCTAGCAGACCAAATGATGCGCTGTATACCACGTTACCAGGGCCACCGTTTTTCACAGCTTCTGATAGAGCGTCTAGAGAGCCGAAGAAAGACAGAGCGATAGCACACCAAATTAGCGCGATAACACCTTCACCAATCATTGCACCGTAGAATACGAAGCGACCGTTTTTCTCATTTTCCATACAACGCGCCATCAGTGGAGACTGAGTTGCGTGGAAGCCAGAGATAGCGCCACATGCGATAGTGATGAACAATGCAGGCCATAACGGCATGTCATTTGGGTTGAGGTTAGAGAACATGTCCGAAACTTGGAAGTCACCCATTACTGTGTGTTCGCTAGAGAAAGCAACGGCTGTCATTAGACCAACAGACATAAAGATAAGTAGGGCGCCAAACAGTGGGTAGAAACGACCAATGATTTTATCGACAGGAACAATCGTCGCAATGATGTAGTAAGCAAAAATAGCAATAACCATTGTAGTCATGCTTACGCTCAAGCTTGTTTGATCATTGATGAGGTTAGTAATCATGCCAGCAGGGGCTGAAACGAACACTACGCCAACTAGAAGCAATAGGACAATGGCAAAAATATTCATAAAGTGTTTTGCGCCATTACCTAGGTAGCGACCTGTAATGGTAGGTACAGATGCACCGCCGTTACGCACTGAAAGCATGCCTGAGAAGTAATCGTGTACTGCACCAGCAAAAATACAACCGACTACAATCCAAAGCATCGCCGCAGGACCGTATAGTGCCCCCATGATCGGGCCAAAAATTGGACCAACACCTGCGATGTTAAGTAGTTGAACTAGGTAAACTTTCTTTGTTGACATTGGAACGAAGTCAACACCGTCCGATTTGGTGTGAGCTGGCGTTTGGCGTTTTTCATTGATGCCGAAAATCTTCTCGACGAAAGCGCCGTAGATGAAGTATCCGCCGATTAGGGCTGCGACACAGGTTAGAAACCACATCATAGCAATTGTCCTTGGTCTTAGTTGGGTAGGGTAATTTTTTAATCTCAGGATGCATGTTATGCGTCACTTGTGTTAAATGCATTCGGTTAGTAGATGAGTGGTCGAATAGAGCACTGAGTGGTCGATATGCTGCTTGAGCGGTTTTTAAAAATGGCGAAAGGTTGATGACAGTCTTGAGCGGCTGATTTGAGTCATCAGTGGTTAAATCTGCAAGCTCAGCGGCAAGCGCCAATAATTAGTGGTAAGCTTATTTTTGAAAACAATTACTTAAGGAAGAACCATGAAAAAGGTAACGGTAGGTCTGGCACTGGCTTTACTTGCAGGATGCACAGCAACGACAGCAGATCTTGCCAAGTCGGGAGATTGGCATCAGATCGGATATCAAGATGGCATAACCGGACACACATCGCGCACGATGAGCGAGCTTCGTGAGTTGGGTAGTGTTAAGCAAAGTGACTACGACCAAGGTTATTTAGAAGGTTTACGTGAGTACTGTAATCCTGCTTTTGCGTATCAAATGGGGTTATCTGGTCAGTATTACGAAGGGGTTTGTGAAGGTACTGAGCAAGCGCAAAAATTCCGCATGGAATGGCAACGTGGTTGGAATGAATACTCAAATTAATAGTCAATAAAGCCGTTGTTACACTGTCTGCATCACATAAATGTGGCAAAATCTTCCTTATTAAACTATGTTCATATTGCTTGATAGTGAGCACAGAAAAAAAGGAATCACATTATGTCAACGCAAATGGCTGGTGGCTGGAGTCCATTTCATGAACTCACAGCAGAGAATAAAGAAGTATTTGCTAAAGGTATCGAGGGGTTTGTCGGTGTCAAATACTCCCCTTTGGTTGTGGCTACTCAAGTCGTAGCCGGACAAAACTATGCGTTTTTCTGTAATGCAGAAGTTGTCTACCCTGGAGCACAACCATACCCAGCAATGGTTCATATGTTCAGTGACCTTGAAGGTAAAGTCGGTATTACTCACATTGAACGATTGAACTACTAAATTGAGCCATAAAAGGCGCCTGACTTTTAAATAAGTGAGGCGCTTTATTGATTAAGATTGATTAGTTTGCGCGATCACGACTTTTCTTAAATATCCTTGCTTGGCGTTCAGTTGCTCAGTCGCGCTTTCTCTATCCAGCCCGGTTAAAATCATCAAAATCGCTAACTTGGCGTCGTAGTCCGTTTCTTTGAGCGCCGTTTTAGCCTCTTGGTTAGTACAATCTGTTGCTTGCATAACAATACGAGCCGCTCTTGCAACTAGCTTTGCATTCGTCGCTTTCACATCTACCATTAAGTTCTGATAACTTTTGCCTAGGCGAATCATGCTTGCGGTAGTGAGCATGTTCAGTGCGAGTTTTTGTGCCGTCCCTGATTTTAAGCGAGTGGATCCCGTTAACGCTTCAGGTCCAACAACGGGGCTAATCGCAATATCAGCAATATCTGCAATCGGAGAGTCAGGGTTACAAGATAGTGCTACAGTGGTGGCACCAAGCTCGTTCGCATACTCTAAGCCACCAATCACGTAAGGTGTTCGTCCACTTGCCGCAATACCAACGACGACATCGCGTTGTGTTAGTGTATTCTCTTTAAGATCTTGCTCACCCAATGCTGGATCGTCCTCCGCCCCTTCTTTTGCACGGAACATTGCCTCTTTTCCACCGGCAATAATACCAACGACCATCTCTGGATCTGTGCCAAAAGTTGGTGGGCATTCTGAAGCGTCCAAAACGCCAAGTCGACCACTGGTACCCGCACCGATGTAAAACAACCGACCTCCGACCTTAAATGCTTCCGTGATCTTATCAACGGCTTCAGCGATCTCAGGCAACACTTTTTCAACGGCAAGAGGAACGAGTTTGTCCTGTTGGTTGATGCGTTGAACAATATCGAGAGAAGGCAGCAAGTCGATGTCCATGGTGTCTGGGTTTCGCCCTTCAGATACCAGATGGGATAAAGCTGCGATAAGTGCATCGTTCGTCATAATGAATTAAGCCTTTTTGTTTAGGATCTATTGCCCTTAATTTTTTGAATAGAGTACACCCAGTGAAGCGAGACGACTTGCCCCCGTAACTTCCGGTAAGTTGCTAGGGAGGTCGTGAATATGGCGCTGCGCAAGCCAAGCAAACGCCATTGCTTCCATGTAGTCGCCATCAACGCCTTTTTCTGCCGTTGTCGCAACGCTCCATTGTGGCAATAACTTAGCTAGTCGCTGCATCAAAAGTGGGTTTCTTGCTCCACCGCCACAGACCAATAGTTGAGGTGTGATGCCATGAGAAAACTTGTCGACTTCGTTGGCAATGGTAATTGCAGAATACTCGCAAAGTGTACGTTGTACGTCTTCGATTGGTAAATTGTGATGGGCCAGTTGTTGATGCAGCCAGTCAATATTGAACAGTTCTCGTCCGGTACTTTTAGGGGCTGGCATGGCGAGGTAAGCTTCTTTGAGTAATTGAGTCAACAAAGTAGCGTTTACCGTTCCTTTAAGTGCAAATTGTGCATCTTCGTCGAAGCTTTGCCCTTTATGCAGCGCACACCATGCGTCCATCAACATATTGCCCGGGCCTGTGTCATAGCCAATGACTGGTTGTTCTGGATGCAGTACAGAGATATTGGCAATGCCTCCAATGTTAAGCACCACAGTTGTGGAATCCTGCATCGCAAAAATGCTTTTATGGAAAGCAGGGACGAGTGGGGCACCTTGTCCACCTAGCGCCATGTCTTTACGACGAAAATCCGCTACCGTATCAATGCCTGTCTTGACCGCGATAATGTTAGCATCGCCCAATTGAGTGGTAAACGGCAAGTTTCCGGTAGGCTGATGGAACACTGTTTGACCGTGATTACCAATCGCACGAATTTGCTCTGCGACGTAACCAGACTTATTGAGCAGCTGTAACACGGCATCTGCAAATAGGTGGCCGAGCTGGTGGTCAAGTTCACCTATGGTTTTTAAATTTGTTGCTTGACCGGTACAAACAGATAACAGCATGTCTTTTAGCGCTGCGGGCATTGGGTAGTCGTCGTGCGCAATCAGGCGAACATGCTCATCGCTTATTTCAACTAGAGCGGTATCAACGCCATCCATACTCGTTCCAGACATCACACCAATGTACAGTTCGTTAAATTTCATAGCCGATCTCGTCAATTCTTCATTCACTTATTGTAAAGCAAATCTGAAGCGAATAACCTCATCGAATACGAGATATTCAGCCGATTTTGAGGAGAAAACATGGGACCGTTATGGGTTGACGTTGCGGGGTATGAACTGACCGCTGAAGACAAAGAAATCTTGGAGCATCCTACGGTTGGTGGCTTAATTCTATTTGCTCGCAACTATCATGATAGCGAACAGCTTCAAGCACTTACTCAATCCATCCGAAAGGCGGCTAAGCGCCCGTTTTTGATCGGTGTGGATCAAGAAGGCGGCCGAGTGCAGCGCTTTCGTGAAGGTTTCTCATTAATTCCTGCTGCTGATGAGTACGCTAAACATCAAAATGGTGAAGAGCTTGCTCGTATGGGCGGTTGGTTAATGGCAGCAGAGCTGATTGCCCATGATATTGATTTAAGCTTTGCCCCGGTACTTGACCAAGGCCATCAATGTAAAGCGATCGGTAACCGCGCATTCGGTGAAGATGCCGATACCATTCTTCGCTATAGCACTGCATATATGCAGGGAATGAAGAGTGTTGGCATGGCAACGACAGGCAAGCACTTCCCTGGACATGGTGGCGTGATTGCAGACTCACATCTAGAAACACCATACGATGAGCGCAGTGATATTTTTGAACAAGATATGGCGATCTTCAAAGCGCAAATTGATGCCGGTATTTTAGATGCCATGATGCCTGCTCACGTGATTTTCCCACATTATGATGCTCAACCAGCCAGCGGTTCTGAATACTGGTTAAAACAGGTCCTGCGTCAGCAATTGGGTTTTAAAGGTTTGGTTTTTTCGGATGACTTGACCATGGAAGGCGCTGCGATTATGGGCAGCTCAGCCGAGCGAGGTGCTCAAGCATTGAGAGCTGGTTGCGATATGTTGTTAATGTGTAATAAACGAGAAGCGCACGTTGAGGTATTAGACAACTTACCGGTTTCAACCGTGCCACTCGCGGATGGATTACTGAAAAAACAGTCATTTTCTCCAAGCGAACTTAAGCTATCTCAAGAGTGGAAAGCGGCGAGTGAAGCGATGAAACGCTTGACTAGCTAAACCTCTTGTAAAAGATTCAAAACAGCGATGAGAAGCCAAAGTTAATTATACTTTGGCTTTTCATTTGACTGTAAGATTAAGTTTACACTAAATGTTTTTTATTCTGTACGCTTGTTTTTCTTTTTTAGCCTGTTATCTTGTCGTTAAAGCTTAGTTGTCTCACCAAAGGTTTGGTCGGGTGTAAAAATAAATATACAGGTTAGAGTTATGCAGAAAAGTGAGTTGAGCAATATTAATATTATCGAAGAACAGGTTCTTATTACTCCGGAGGAACTAAAAACCAAGCTTCCTTTGAGTGAAAAAGCACGTCGCTTTATTCAAGAGTCTCGTCAAACTATCGCTAATATTATTCACAAGAAGGATCACCGCCTGCTTGTTGTATGCGGTCCATGTTCTATCCACGACGTAGAAGCGGCGAAGGATTACGCAAAGCGACTTAAAGCACTCTCTGAACAACTAAGTGACCAACTGTATATTGTTATGCGTGTTTACTTTGAGAAGCCGCGCACCACGGTCGGCTGGAAAGGCCTGATCAATGACCCACACCTAGACGGCAGTTTCGATATTGAACACGGTCTGCATGTTGGACGCGAACTTCTGGTGGAGTTGGCAGAGATGGAAATCCCGCTCGCGACTGAGGCTCTAGACCCAATTAGCCCACAATACTTGGCGGATACTTTTAGCTGGGCAGCCATCGGTGCTCGTACGACGGAGTCACAAACTCACCGTGAAATGGCAAGCGGCCTGTCTATGCCAATCGGTTTTAAGAATGGCACCGATGGCAGTTTGGCAACCGCAATTAACGCGATGCAAGCTGCGTCCTCTAGCCACCGTTTTATGGGAATTAACCGTGAGGGACAAGTCGCACTGTTGACCACCCAGGGCAATGCTAATGGACATGTGATCTTACGTGGCGGCAAGCAAACTAACTACGATTCGGTATCAGTCACTGAGTGTGAGCAAGAGATGGCGAAATCTGGTCTTGATGCTTCATTAATGGTGGATTGCAGTCACGCCAACTCACGTAAAGATTACCGTCGCCAGCCATTAGTCGCGGAGGATGTGATTCATCAAATCCGTGAAGGCAATAAATCTATTATCGGTCTTATGATTGAAAGCCATATCAATGAAGGAAATCAATCTTCTGACTTAGCTCTTGAAGAGATGAAATACGGTGTATCTATCACTGACGCATGTATCAATTGGGATTCAACTGAGGCACTATTACGTCATGCACATGAAGAGCTAGTGCCTTTCTTAGAAAATCGTCTAAAGGCTAATTAATACAGGATTTAAGGAACATCAATGGCAGTTGAACTTAACGCATTACGCGATCAGATTGATGCAGTCGACAAGCAAATGTTGGAGCTATTGGCTCAGCGTTTAGCGCTCGTAGAGAAAGTTGGGGAAGTAAAAAGCGAACATGGTTTGCCAATTTATGCTCCAGACCGCGAAGCGGCGATGTTAGCTTCTCGTCGCGCTGAAGCTGAAAAAATGGGAATTCCTCCACAGCTTATTGAAGATATTCTGCGTCGAACAATGCGTGAGTCTTATGCCAGCGAGAAAGATTCCGGTTTTAAGTGTTTGAACCCTGATTTACGCTCAGTTGTTATTATTGGTGGTAATGGTCAATTGGGTGGTCTGTTTGGGCGTATGTTCAAATTGTCGGGCTACCAGGTCAAAGTTCTCGGTAGTAAAGACTGGGATCATGCAGATGAGATTCTAGACAACGCGGGTTTAGTCGTGGTCACGGTGCCGATCCATCTAACGGAAGGGGTGATCGAAAAACTGGGGAACTTGCCGCCAGACTGCATTCTGTGTGACCTGACTTCTATCAAGTCGAAGCCTCTGCAA
Source organism: Vibrio sp. 1159 (assembly GCF_033340395.1). Lineage (NCBI taxonomy): Bacteria > Pseudomonadati > Pseudomonadota > Gammaproteobacteria > Vibrionales > Vibrionaceae > Vibrio > Vibrio sp. 1159. Next base: position 52,809 of record NZ_JAWOWL010000030.1, read on the forward strand.
GCAATGTTGAATGTGCACCAAGGTCCTGTAGTTGGTTTACACCCAATGTTTGGCCCAGATGTTCCGAGCCTTGCCAAGCAGGTTATTGTGTACTGTGATGGTCGTGGTCACGAGCATTACCAATGGCTATTGCAACAGTTTGGAATTTGGGGCGCAAGCTTGTGCCAAATCGATGCACAAGAGCACGATCATGGCATGACGTTGATTCAGGCGTTGCGCCACTTCACGTCGTTTGCTTACGGTATGCACCTAAGCAAAGAGAACCCGAACATCGATCAGTTGTTGAAGTTAAGCTCGCCAATCTACCGCCTTGAATTGGCGATGGTGGGACGACTGTTTGGTCAGGATCCGAACTTGTACGGTGATATCATTTTCTCTTCTCAAGAGAATATCGATATGATCAAGCGATTCCATCAGCGTTTAGGTGATGCGGTAGCGATTCTGGATAGCAGAGACAAAGCGCGATTCATCGAAAGCTTTAAGCAGGTGAGTGATTGGTTTGGTACTTATTCTCAACAATTTATGAATGAGAGCCAAAACTTACTCAAACAGGCGAATGATAATATTCATCGCGGCTAATCACGGGTCATTTAGCCGTGCAGAGTCCGAAACAAAAAGAGCAGCGTAAGCTGCTCTTTTTCGTGTTGATGGACAAATCAGTTCGTCGCAGTATTACTCGTATCTTCACTTGATACTGTGTTGATACTGGTATCGCGATAGGGTGAATTGGTTAAATTGACTTGCAGGCGTACAACGTTATCAATCAATTGAACCAAAGGTCCCCATTTCACTTTTTTCTCTTTTTCAAAGACGTCATTGAAGTTTTCTGGCGTCCACTCCATTAAGTATTGAGGGTTGAGTGCTCGTCCGAGGAAGCGTACTTCATAGTGCAAGTGTGGCCCTGTGGAGTTGCCAGAGTTACCGCATTGAGCAATGATGTCGCCTTTACTAACAAACTGACCGCTTTTCACTTTGAAGCGTTGTAGATGAGCAAAGGAGCTCATAAAGCCAAATGAGTGACGAATGGTGACATAGTTACCATAACCACGATTGCTCGGGCGAACGGTTTCCACCACACCGTCAGCCGGTGCCAGGATCTCTTCTCCTCTTTTACAAGTCAGATCGATACCAGTATGAACATGCCTCTTACCTGAAATCGGATTAATACGACTGCCGTAAGAAGAAGAAATACGTTGGTATGTGACTGGGCTGTCATTTGGTATCAAACGGAACATCGTCGCTCGAACAGCAGAATCGATAGCGGCTGCGTCAATTCGCTCCTCTAACCCCATGCTGTTCTCATCGATCATCAACTCTTCGTCTGCGAGACCTAAAACCGATTCAACGTCGAATACCCGTTTGCCCAATAGCTGAATTTGATTGTTTTTGTCCGTCAAAGACTGGGAAAGCGAATGATTGGTATCAAGCTGTTCTTCGTAAAGAGCCGTCACTTCGGCCTTTTCACTTTCCAGTTTGGCGATGATTTGTGTTAGTTCGTCTTTATTGTGCATCTGCTGCTGATTAAGGTACCACGCGCCACCAACGACGGCGGGTAATGCCAATACTGAAGCAAATACTGCTAGGACCGAACTGCGGCCCAAATAGAACTGCTGATCGCCGTCTTTCGTCGGGATCTGCATGATGATTTTTTTAGACATAGTTATTGTTACTTAAATAGGCGTTCATTTATTTTTCTCCTAAAAACCAGAGAGGTGCTCTAACTCTCGATTCAGAAGGTCGTTATTGCCTACATTCAATTCTATAAATCGTTTTAGTTGGCTAATGCTTTCGATGTCTACCTTAGCGATCTTCAACCTAATCTCACACTTAGAGACATTCACAATTTGCGCTTTTAACGTAATCACTTGTTCGGATTGATCAAATGAAAAAGTCACATGGACTGGAAGGGTTGGATCCAAAGCCTCAGTCTCTTCCACTTTCATGAGTAAACCATGCAAGGAAAGATCTTGAATCCTAGCTTCAATTGCCAAGTCACGTTGTTCTATCTTAGCTGGAGCTTGATGGAGAATACGTGAAAAGCGTCGAGGTCGCTACAGAGTGACGTAAGTGCAATGTCATGTTCTTAACGAACGAGACGGGCTAATGAGCTCTTTTTATAACAAAGAAAACAAAGGCCGCTATGATAGCGGCCTTTGTACAAATTACAATCAAACTTTGTGGGTTGCGATTACTTCGCAATACGCTTGTATTTGATACGGTGTGGTTCTGCGGCTTCAGGACCCAATGTTTTCTTCAACCAATCCATGTACTCTGTGTAGTTACCTTCGTAGAAGTTAACTTGGCCTTCGTCACGGTAGTCAATGATGTGGGTCGCGATACGGTCAAGGAACCAACGGTCGTGCGAGATAACCATTGCACAACCAGGGAACTCTAGTAATGCTTCTTCTAGAGCACGCAGTGTTTCAACGTCAAGGTCGTTGGTTGGTTCGTCGAGTAGCAACACGTTGCCGCCCGCTTTAAGAAGCTTCGCAAGGTGGACACGGTTACGCTCACCACCCGATAGTTCACCAATAATCTTTTGTTGGTCACTGCCTTTAAAGTTAAAGCGTGAACAGTATGCACGAGCTGGGATTTCGAAGTTGTTGATCTTAATGATATCAGCACCTTCAGAGATCTCTTGGAATACGGTTTTAGAATCGTCCATGCTGTCACGGAACTGATCGACAGATGCTAGTTTTACTGTATCGCCCATCTCAATTGTGCCCGAGTCTGGTTGTTCAGTACCACTTAACATCTTGAATAGCGTCGATTTACCTGCGCCGTTAGCACCGATGATACCAACAATTGCACCTTTAGGGATGCTGAATGACAGGTCATCAATTAGAACTCGACCGTCAAATGACTTGGTCAGGTTCTTCACTTCAATAACCTTATCACCTAGACGCTCACCTGGTGGGATAAATAGTTCATTGGTTTCATTACGTTTTTGATGATCAGAGCTTTGCAGTTCTTCAAAGCGAGCCATACGTGCTTTTGACTTCGCTTGACGACCTTTAGGGTTTTTACGTACCCACTCAAGCTCTTTCTCGATAGTCTTTTGGCGAGCACTCTCTTGGGAGGCTTCTTGTTGTAGACGAGCGTCTTTTTGCTCCAGCCATGAGGTGTAGTTGCCTTCCCATGGGATACCTTCACCACGGTCCAGTTCTAAGATCCAGCCCGCAGCGTTATCTAGGAAGTAACGGTCGTGGGTGATGGCTACTACGGTACCTGTGTAATCCACTAAGAAGCGCTCTAGCCAAGCCACTGATTCTGCATCTAGGTGGTTGGTAGGTTCATCAAGCAGTAGCATGTCTGGCTTAGAAAGTAGCAAGCGACAAATAGCCACACGGCGGCGTTCACCACCTGATAGGTGCGCAATTTTTTGGTCCCATTCAGGTAAACGAAGTGCGTTTGCCGCACGCTCAAGCGCATTTTCTAGGTTGTGGCCATCTTTCGCTTGGATAAGGGCTTCTAGCTCGCCTTGCTCTTTTGCAAGTGCGTCGAAGTCTGCATCTGGTTCAGCGTATGCTGCGTAGACTGCGTCCAAACGTTTCAGAGCGTCAGCAACGTCAGCAACCGCTTCTTCAACAACTTCACGAACGGTTTTTGATTCGTCTAATACTGGTTCCTGAGGTAGGTAACCTACGTTTAGACCAGGTTGTGGACGCGCTTCACCGTCGATATCCGTGTCGATACCTGCCATGATACGTAGCAGTGTGGATTTACCTGCACCGTTCAGACCTAAAACACCGATTTTCGCACCAGGGAAGAAGCTCAGAGAGATGTCTTTAAGAATTTGACGCTTAGGTGGCACAATTTTGCTCACCCGCGACATGGTATATACGTATTCAGCCATTGCCGATCGTTCCTAAATTAACTGTCATTCAAACCCATCATTTTATACCAAGTGCTTTGTTTTTGTTACCGCATTGCAAGAATTTCCCTAACGAATGGATTTCTTATTTTGAGCTGACCGGAAACTTACACGGTTAGGGTATACACTTTTGTTATTCGTTAAGAATGACGAAGTGTTTTCTATGCGAGTTAGAAACGCTTTGTCTCCATCGTCTTAAAAGTTTGACGAGTACAATTTTTAATACACTAAGTTGCTTTACATGGACATCTGCATTCTGTGTAAATAGATGCATGTGTGAAAATTGCCTTAACATCACATGAACTCTAACAAAACTAGGCTTTAGGGCAGTATATGTCTGGGGAAAATGACACAAATGAGATTCAACGTATCTGAATTGGCTAAAAACGTATGCTGCGCCGCCGCGTTGTGTGCTATGAGTTTGAGTGCTAATGCCGCGCTGAGTTTGGAAAAGCAGCGCGAAGTATATGAGCAAGCTCAAGATTTATTAGATAAAAATGACATCGACGGATACCTTTCGATTCGTCCTAAAATTTCTGACTATCCACTAACGCCTTATGTGGATTACCGCACTTTTATTAGACAGTTACCGGAAAAGTCACCACAACAGGTGAACGAGTTTATTTCTGAGCACGAGTCTTTTCCATTTTCTCGTCGAGTTCGCGCTCCATACCTCAATCATCTTTATAAGCAAAAAGATTGGAAAACCATTACTGAGTTTCAAAAAGTCATTCCTAGTGGTGAGCGTTACCAATGTATTTTCTACGTCGCTCAATTAAAGCAAGGCAAGAAAGTCGCGGCGTTTAAAGGGGCTGAACATATGTGGTTACGTGGCATCAGCATTGCTGATGAGTGTGACCCATTATTTGAAGCATGGGACAAGGCGGGTGAGCGTACCGATGAACTGATTCTACAGCGTATGTTACTGGCGTTTGATGCTCGTAATGGCGGTTTGATGAGTTACTTGCTCAAACTGCCTAAATCAGCGCAGGCAAAGCAACAAGCCAAAGAAATGAAAGCGTTGTTTGATAATCCTTCAAGTGTTGCGGAATTCGCGAAGAAAAAACCTGCGAATGATTTTAATCGAGCGCAAAGTGAATATGCGTTAGAAAAGTTGGCTCGCATGAACACTAGCCAAGCACAAGGTGCGTACGATGCTGTCATTAAAGGACAGAAGTTTTCTCCAGAAAAAGCGCAAGAACTTGCCGACTATATTGCATTTCGATTGACTCGTACGGAGTCTGAGTCATTAGCTAAATGGCGCGATGATAAAACGAAAACCAGTCAGTACTTACCGTTGATTGAAACGCGCATCCGCTTAGCGATTCAAAATGCAGGTTGGAAAGGCGTACAAGAGTGGATTGCTGTTCTAAATAAAGAAGAACAAGCCACGCTACGCTGGCAATATTGGCTTGGAAGAAGTGAAATAGCGTTAGGTGATGACATCGCGGGGAAACAGCGTTTAGCAACTCTGCTTGGGCAACGAAACTTCTACAGTGTGGCTGCCGCCAATGCAATCGGGCAATCAATCAAATACCCAACGCATACGGTTAAGTTGGATAAGAAAGTTGTTCAACCCTATCAAGACTCGTTAGCTCGTATCGAAGAGTTGATCGCGACGGATAAAATCGCAGCAGCGAAGAGTGAATGGGCACACTTACTGCGCCGCGTAGGGAAAGATGAAAAGGCGATGTTGGCGGCTTATGCATCATTTAAACGTTGGCATCACCTAACGGTGACCGCGAGTATTCAAGCGCAGATGTGGGATAATATCGAACTTAGGTTCCCAATAGCACACCGCTGGTGGTTTAACTTTTATGCGAAAAAGCACAACATTGATCCCGTCACGATGATGTCTCTCGCTCGACAGGAAAGTGCGTTAGATGTTGAAGCCCGCTCTCCAGTTGGCGCTCGTGGTCTTATGCAGATCATGCCTGCGACGGCGAAGTACACGGCACGTAAATATAAGTTGAGTTATCAAGGTACGCAGGATCTCTACAATGTAGGAAAAAATATCGAAATTGGTAGCCATTATTTGCAAGGTTTATTAGAGGATTACGATAATAATCGTATTTTTGCTCTTGCTGCTTATAATGCAGGTCCTAACAGAGTAAAAACGTGGCGAGAGCGTACCCAAGGAAAAGTGGATGCTTATGCCTTTATTGAGGCAATTCCATTTAAAGAGACGCGCGGTTATGTACAAAACATCTTGATGTTTGAAACATACTATCGTGATCTTTTGGGTATCGATGGCGCGTTCTTGAATCAACATGAGATCAATACCAAGTATTGAGTGAGGTAACTTGATGTCGCACGAACCCGAGTACAAAGACTGGCAACAGATTATTGAGCTAATTCGAACAAGTATGGGCACCCAGCAAGATGACATGCTGTTAACAATGCTGATGTCACGTGATGAGAGAGAGTCATTAATATCACGCGTTAATATAATTAACGAACTTCTTAAAGGAGAATTATCTCAACGTCAGATCAGTCAGATGCTTGGTGTGGGCATTGCCACCATTACTCGTGGCTCTAACGAACTAAAGTCGAAATCTGATGAAGAAAAAGACAAGTTGAAAGTCTTGTTAGAACAAGTTGCGGTATCTAAGTAGACAGTATATCCAATTTGCTTTTAGGCCTTGGTGTTACAATTGACTAAGATAACGTATTACAAAGGGCGGAAATATCCGCCCTTTTGCGTATCTAGAGAATAGGCTGAGTGTTATAAATTTGAAGGAAAGTGCTCAGGGTTTGTGAATGGAATCAAAGCCAGAATCAAGGCTTGGTGATAGACCGAGCTTCGAGTTAGCTGGTTTTGGGTTAGTAGGCTAATAGCGCCACCTTTCTGTTTGATGTTATCAGTACCAAACACTTTGTCCATTACATCTCCCAACTCATTCGCATCCTTGAGTTTTTCCAAGACTTTTGGCGGCAACATTAAGCTTGCAGAACGAGATTCACCGCGGTGAGTCTCTGACTCAACCACCATCCAAGCAAACGTCACGTTTGCTTCAATTCCCGCTTCGAGACCGACATAGTAATCCGCGTTTGGCATCTCTACTTTTGCGTTTTTAACGCGGTTTAGCGCACCACGATGAGTTTCTTCATTCGTCATGGGCTGATCTGCGACCTCACTCGGTACACTGATGCCAACGAAGTTGAACTCTTGATGCGGAAATGCATTACGAAATGCACTTTGAACTGCATTAATTTTGGCTGGGTTTAGCGATGCGATTACGACTTTTTGGGTTGCCATGATCTTTTTACTCACTGGTGTCTATTAACTCAATTTTACTTGCGTAGGCTTTACGTTCTCACTCGGGTAACAGCCTAATACTTTCAAGTGCTTAGTGATTTTTGTTAGCTCTTCAAGTGCCTGTTGCATTTCTGTCGAAGCAAGATGTGATGTCAAGTCTACGTAGAACATCTCTTCCCACGGGTTCCCCATAATTGGGCGTGATTCCAGCTTGGTCATATTGATGCCGTAACGTTGCAGCACTAATAGTGTTTCAACCAATGAGCCTGCCTCTTGGGAGGTCGACATGATCAATGTGGTTTTTGCTGGAATCTGAGTAGAAACTTCAACCGGTTTACGAGCAACCACGATAAAGCGAGTATGGTTTTCGGTTTGGTTTGCGATGTTGCCTTGAATTGCTTGCAAGCCATATAGCTTACCGCTTGATGCATTACCAATTGCAGCCACATCATCACGATCCATCTCTTGGACTTTCTGCATTGCATCTGCTGTGCTCGCGCAGGATTCCAGCTTTACCCCTTTCATACGGCTTAAAAACTCACTGCACTGTTGGTGTGGCTGAGGGTGAGAATACAGCGTTTTAATATCTTCCAGACGAATGTCTTTTTTCGCAACCAAGCAGTGTTCGATTGGTTGAGTTAGCTCTCCAACGATGTAAAGCGTCGTGTGTTGTAGTAAGTCATACACTTCATTAATAGAGCCTGAGCTGGTGTTTTCGATTGGCAGAACGCCATAATCAGCATGGCCAGATTCAACCGTTTGAGTCACTTCTTTAAAGTGCTCGCAGTTGAGCTCGATAAGCTCCGTATTTTTACGACTGAAGTATTCGCGACTTGCCAAGTGCGAATAAGAGCCTTTGGCTCCTAAAAAAGCGACGCGAGCAAGTGGCTTACGGCTTTGCTGTGGGTTAACGAGATTTTGCAGATAACTTTGTTGAAGCAGAACTGAGTCTTCAATGATGGTATGGAAAAGTTTGGTGATGTACTGCGCGTCAAGTTCGTATTTATCTTGGCCATTAGAAATCAGCTTGACCAATAATTGCTGTTCACGGACGGCGTCGCGAACAGGCTTTGAGGTTTGTACTTTGCTTTTGGCTACTTCAATGCTGAGTTTACGGCGCTCAGACAATAAGCTGAGAAGTTGGTCATCCAACTCATTCAAGCGTAAACGAATTTCTTCGAGGGAAATAGGTTGGTCAGTCATCAATTCTTTCCTTATAAAAAAGCCTCCCGATTTGGGAGGCTTTCTGTTTGTTTTTGACTTTTCTTTCACAAACGAGTTCGCCCCTCCAACTATGGGAGGAAAAAGAAGTCAAAAATAAACAGTGAGGTTAAATGCATAAATAGTGCTTAATTTATGAGTGTTTAAACACAATAAGCAAGGCTGGGGAGAGCGTCAAGCAAAAAAATAGCGCCTTTCGGCGCTATTTCCTCAATCTGTTCAGTTTACTCTTCTTCTTCCACTAGCTCAGGCTTACTTGCACGTCGAGCTTCAGGTTTGTGGGTCAGCTTGTTCAATTGTCGTTCTAGTTTTTGCTCCACTTCGTTGATAGCTGCGTAAAGATCTTCGTGAGTTGCTGAGGCAATGAGCTGGCCTTTAGGAACTTTGATAACCGCTTCGAATTTCTTCTGTTTGTTTGGTTCCTCACTGAAAGTTGCTTGGCAACCAATTAGGTCTACTTGCCATTTCTCCAGTTTTTTAAATTTGCTCTCAATATGAGCTCGGATTGCAGAGGTGATTTCGATGTTTTTGCCAGTGATATTCATTGTCATAAGTGTTTTTCCTCTGTTGCATCCCTCATGGGTTGAGTTCAGATTACCGCTTTAAGCATAAAAAAATGTGATTCAGATCATTATTTTGCTCGGGTTTTTTATGATGAAAAATGAATGTGATCTCACTCAAGAACTTCTGAGATTTATCGTGAAATTGCTTGTTATCGGTTAGTAAATCCGTAGATTGAATAGAGTACTCAGCTGAAAACGGCCTCGTTTTTAGGGAAGTTTTACGGCCTAATATTTGAGGTGGTTAAAATTTAACTACACGTAAGGTGTGATGACGATCACTGAGTCTTTCCAATGAATCCATTTAAAAAGCCGCTTACTGTACAAGTGGCTTTTTACTGTCTGGCATTTGGCTGACTTTTCGTAGCGGTATCATGAAAATGGGGTCTTTTGGGGCTAGTGAAACCCTTTCTAGACTTTTGACTTGGTCCAAACTTTCTAGTTGTTTGTATATTATGTAGTAGCGATTAATGCTTGTGACGTACCCAACCGTTGAGCTTAAACTTTTCCGCATAACGACTTCCACGTTATTAAACCAAACATTAGGATCGTAACCTTGTTGGGCTGCACGCTTACGAATACGCTCTACATTGCCGGGGCCCGCATTGTAAGCCGCCAATGTAAAGTAGAGTTTATTTTGTGCAGTAATATCAGGATCACTGAAGTACTGCTTACGCAAAAAAGCTAAGTATTTCACTCCAGCATGAATGTTGTTTTCTAATTGTCGAACATTTTTGATATTGATATTCGGATCTTGAGCGGTGCTGGGTAGGACTTGCATTATGCCAACGGCACCTCGGCTTCCAACTAGGTCGTTATTAAATCCTGATTCCTTGTAAGCGATTGCAGCGATCAGTAAATAGTCGATATCGTATTTCTCACCATAGCGTGAAAATAGCGCTGCGAGTTTTTCTAGTTGAGCAATTTTCTTAGGGTTAAGAGCTCTGTTCAACCATCCCGTGTTATCGATGTATTTACCGTAAATAACGTTACCGAGTAGTGTCCCAGAGCGAGACTTCTGGATGAACTTATTCACGACGGCTTTTAATTTGGGACTATTTTCTCGCATTGCCCAAGCAATTTTGCCATTTTTGCGGATAGGGATTTTTTTGTGCACCCGAATATCATCCATCACTTTCAGCCAAAGCTTGGCTTTATGGCTATCGAGAACAATGGCTTTGACGTAACCATTGTTGAGCATTCCGACCAGCTCATAATCTTGAAGTGTTTCTTCAATAAAGTGCACGATAACAGGCGGTAAGCCTTTTTTGTTTAGTTTCTTATTTAGTGTCTGAATGCTTTCAAAGTAGCTAGAGCTGGCGCGCACCCAAATCTCTTTGCCGCTCAGTTGTTCGATTTTCGTCATCGTTGGTGTGCTTTTGTTTGTCACTACCCACTCTTGAATGTCAGTGAGAATGGGTGAACTGAACTCCACTTTCTGTTTGCGCGTGTCGGTAATAGTCAGGTTGGCGACAACTAAGTCACCTGAACCGTTTTCTAAGGCTGGCAGTAGCTGGTCGCGGGCAACAGGAATAATTTGTACGTTAAGCTTTGGTTTGAGTTTACGAAGGTCTTTTTCGAAATGCGCCAGCAATTCCGCGCCTATGCCTTTTGGTGTGCCGCCCTCAATGTAGTAAAAGCCTAAATCAGCAGAAACTAAGACGCGCAGTACATTCTTCTCCTTGATGACATCGAGGTCCCCAGTATAAGGAGGCTGTTTGAGCGGCGAGATTTGCAGTGCGCAAACGGAAGCAGACAATAGGAGCAGCATAACTGCGCAAAGCTTAGATATCGTCACGTTCACATCCTTTTTATAAAGGGGGGAGGAGAACTTTAAGCATATGTGGAGCTAGGAAGATCATCAAGAAAGGGCTGAATACACTATTGAGAGTAATAAAAAACCGCCACGGTAAAAACGGTGGCGGTTCAGTTTAAAGCAAGTTCAATTACTTCACAGGGTTGAGCTCTATAAGCTTTTCAGTTCTTGCTACGGCGTCTTCCAAACCAAGTTGCTTGTAGGCCTCTAGCTGGATAGTCAGTGACTTACGTGCAGCTTCTGTGTCTGGATACGCTTTTTGTAGCTCTTGGCTGCGATTAATAGCAGCGACCCAAGCTTCACGGCGAAGGTAGAAGTCAGCAGTCGCTAAATCATAGTTCGCTAGACGGTTTTTCAGCGCGACCATACGTTTTTGTGAATCTTCTGCATATGGGCTATTCGGGTAACGTTGAAGTAGTTTTTTGAAGTCATCAAACGCTTTTTTTACCGGTTCAGGATCGCGATCGCTTCGATCTACGCTGAATAAATCATGCATAAAGTTACGATCTTGCGCCATGTGGCTTAGACCTCGCATGTACAGCACCCAATCCATCTTTTCATGGGTTGGGTTTAAACGCATAAAGCGAGAAATGGTTGCCAAGCCCAAAGCAAGGTCGTCGTTTTTGTAGTACGCATAGATTAGGTCAAGCTGCACCTGTTCAGAGTAGGCACCGAATGGGTAACGTGAGTCTAATGCTTCCAGTTTCTCAATTGCAGAAAGCCAATTACCACTTTGAAGAGAAATCTGTGCGTCTGCATACAGTTCCGAAGGCGGCACATCAGGAACGATTTCTTCTTTGCTTGCACATCCAAACAGAAGGGATACCGCTAAAAGGCCTGTTAAAGTCTGACGTTTCATATCAGGAGTCTGTTCCTTGAATCTAAATATTTCTTAAGCTGCCGTTACTTTCTTTCCAGTAACAGATACAATGACGTAATAGTCTATTTTTTCACAGTCGTGAGCATTAGTCTCACAGTTTTTAAAAAAGTTCGATATGGCTCAGCAGATTGTATTAACAAATACCGTAAAAGATAGCCAGTTAGGTCAACGTTTAGACCAAGCTATCGCCGAATTATTCGCGGACTTCTCTCGCTCGCGCCTAAAAGAGTGGCTGCTTGATGGGAAAGTTCAAGTTGATGGTGAAGTTGTCACTAAACCTCGTACCAAAGTAATGGGTGGCGAGGAAATTACATTGCAAGCCGAGTTAGAAGATGAAGAACGCTGGGAAGCGCAAGATATCCCGCTAGATATCATCTATGAAGATGAAGATATTATCGTTATCAACAAACCTCGTGACTTTGTGGTTCATCCGGGCGCTGGTACGCCTGATGGCACTGTGCTTAATGCGTTGTTGCATCATTACCCTGATATTGCAGAAGTACCTCGTGCAGGTATCGTGCACCGTTTGGATAAAGACACAACGGGTTTGATGGTGGTGGCGAAAACCGTTCCTGCACAAACTCGTCTGGTTCGCGCACTGCAAAAACGTAATATTACTCGTGAGTACGAAGCGATCGCTATTGGTCGTATGACTGCGGGCGGTAAAGTGGATCAACCTATTGGTCGTCACTCTACTAAGCGCACGCTTATGGCGGTGGCACCAATGGGCAAACCAGCAGTAACGCACTACCGTGTTGCTGAACGCTTCCGCGAACACACGCGTATTCGTTTGCGTCTAGAAACGGGTCGTACGCACCAGATTCGTGTGCACATGTCTTATCTTCAGCATCCGCTGCTCGGTGATATTGCATATGGTGGACGTGCTCGCATCCCGACAGGTGCGTCTGAAGAGCTAACGGCAATGATCCGGGGCTTCGATCGCCAAGCATTGCACGCAGTAATGCTGCGCTTTGAGCACCCAATTACGGGCGAAGTTCTTGAGTTTCATGCTCCAGTGCCTGATGACATGGTTGTGATGACTGAAGCGCTTCGTCAAGATACAGAAGAGCACGGCTTACCGGAAGAATTCTAATATGAAGACGATCATTCCGAACTGGCCAGCGCCTAAAAATGTCAAAGCTTTCGCCTCAACACGCATAGGCGGATTTTCGACAGGCCCTTACCAAGGGCTAAATTTAGGTACTCACGTTGGGGATGATTTGTCTTTAGTAGAGAAGAACCGAGCTTGGTTGGCGCAACAGGCAAGCATGCCAAATGCGCCAATCTGGTTAAACCAAACGCATTCAACCGTTGTGGCTCAAGCAAATGAACCAACAACACAGGTGCTTGATGCGGATGGTGTATTTACTTCTTCAAGCCATGTTGTTTGTTCAGCGATGACCGCCGATTGTTTACCTGTATTATTGACTAATACACAAGGTACTCAAGTAGCCGCTGTTCACGCAGGTTGGCGCGGCTTAGCAAATGGCATTGTCGAAAATGCGTTAGCGTTGTTTTCTGGTGAAGTGATAGCGTGGCTTGGCCCCGCCATTGGCCCTCAAGCCTTCGAAGTGGGTGAAGATGTTCTGCAAGCTTTTGTTGATTTTGATTCACAGGCGAATCAAGCATTTGCTCCACGCGATATCGACGGTAAATGGTTTGCTGACATGTCGGTGCTGGCAACGCAACGTCTAAACCGGGCTGGTGTGACACAAGTGTTTGATTCTGGACTTTGTACTTACCAAGATAAAGCCTCTTTTTACTCTTATCGCCGTGATGGTAAGACTGGTCGACAAGCAACCTTTATTTGGATCGAAGACTAGCTATAAGCACCAAAGTGCTAAGATGCATACTACTATTTTTGCAAAGCTATCTTTATTCATTCACTCCCTTGAAATTCCCCACCCGAGTATCCATCTTTCTAACTGTCAAAAGAATTTCCTTTAGTTGAGGTTAGGAAGGTAGATATGCGTCTTGATCGATTCACAAGTAAGTTTCAAATCGCTATCTCTGATGCTCAATCACTAGCGTTAGGGCGCGATCATCAATATATCGAGCCAGTTCACCTCATGGTGGCTTTGCTTGATCAAAATGGCAGTCCAATTCGTCCATTGCTTACTATGCTGGATGTGGACGTAACGCATTTACGCTCTAAATTGAGTGAAATGTTAGATCGATTACCAAAAGTCAGTGGCATCGGTGGGGATGTTCAGCTCTCTAGCTCGATGGGCACATTGTTTAACCTGTGTGACAAAGTGGCGCAAAAGCGTCAAGACTCCTATATCTCGTCTGAAGTCTTCCTGCTTGCCGCTTTAGAAGATCGCGGACCATTGGGGCAATTACTCAAAGAGATCGGCTTAACAGAGCAAAAAGTCAGCCAGGCAATCGAAAAGATCAGAGGTGGTCAAAAGGTCAATGACCCGAATGCGGAAGAGCTTCGCCAAGCATTGGAAAAGTTCACCATAGACCTTACCGAGCGTGCAGAGCAAGGTAAATTGGATCCGGTTATCGGTCGTGATGATGAAATCCGTCGTACTATCCAAGTATTGCAGCGTCGTACTAAAAACAACCCAGTGATTATCGGTGAACCAGGCGTAGGTAAGACAGCAATTGTTGAAGGCTTAGCGCAGCGCATAGTTAACAATGAAGTACCTGAAGGTCTGCGTGGTCGCCGAGTGCTATCACTGGATATGGGCGCACTGGTTGCTGGTGCTAAATACCGTGGTGAATTTGAAGAGCGTTTAAAATCAGTATTGAATGAACTTGCTAAAGAAGAAGGCAACGTCATCCTCTTCATTGATGAACTACACACTATGGTCGGCGCTGGTAAAGGTGAAGGCTCAATGGATGCGGGCAACATGCTAAAACCGGCATTAGCTCGTGGTGAGCTGCACTGTGTTGGCGCAACAACATTGGATGAATATCGTCAGTACATCGAAAAAGATGCAGCATTAGAACGTCGTTTCCAAAAAGTGCTGGTGGATGAGCCGACCGTTGAGGATACCGTGGCGATTTTACGTGGCTTGAAGGAGCGTTATGAGCTTCATCATCACGTCGAAATTACTGACCCAGCGATTGTTGCTGCGGCGAGCTTGTCACATCGCTATGTCTCCGACCGTCAGTTGCCGGATAAAGCGATTGACTTGATTGACGAAGCGGCTTCAAGCATTCGTTTACAAATTGACTCTAAGCCAGAGTCCTTGGATAAGCTTGAGCGTAAAATTATCCAACTCAAAATTGAGCAACAAGCACTAAGTAACGAGCACGATGAAGCGAGTGAAAAGCGTTTGAAAGCGCTTAATGAAGAACTCAATGAAAAAGAGCGAGAGTATGCTGAGCTAGAAGAGGTTTGGAATACAGAAAAAGCAGCTCTTTCTGGCACTCAACATATTAAGTCTGAGCTTGAACAAGCTCGTATGGACATGGAGTTTGCTCGCCGTGCTGGCGATCTAAACCGTATGTCGGAGCTTCAATATGGTCGTATTCCTGAACTTGAGAAGCAGTTAGATCTTGCAACCCAAGCTGAAATGCAGGAAATGACGCTATTGCGTAATAAAGTAACCGACAACGAGATTGCAGAAGTACTTTCTAAGCAAACCGGCATTCCGGTATCCAAGATGCTAGAAGCGGAAAAAGAGAAACTACTTCGTATGGAAGACGTGCTGCATAATCGTGTGGTAGGGCAAAGCGAAGCGGTCTCTGTTGTATCGAATGCCATTCGTCGTAGTCGAGCTGGGCTTTCTGATCCAAACCGACCAATTGGCTCCTTCTTATTCTTAGGTCCAACTGGTGTGGGTAAAACAGAGCTTTGTAAGACACTTGCGAGCTTTATGTTCGACAGCGAAGATGCGATGGTCCGTATCGATATGTCTGAGTTCATGGAGAAACACTCAGTGGCAAGATTGGTGGGTGCGCCTCCAGGCTATGTCGGATATGAAGAGGGTGGTTACTTAACGGAAGCGGTTCGTCGCAAGCCGTATTCGGTAATTTTGTTAGACGAAGTAGAGAAAGCGCATCCGGATGTATTTAACATTCTGCTGCAAGTTCTCGATGATGGGCGTTTAACGGATGGTCAAGGTCGTACTGTTGACTTCCGTAATACGGTTGTGATCATGACATCTAACTTGGGTTCATCTCGTATCCAAGAGAATTTCGCAACATTAGACTATCAAGGTATCAAGAGTGAAGTGATGGATGTGGTTAGCAAACACTTCCGCCCAGAGTTCTTGAACCGTGTTGACGAAATCGTGGTGTTCCATCCACTTGGTCAAGAACACATTAAGTCCATTGCTTCTATTCAATTGGAACGTTTGGCGAAACGACTAGAGGAGAAAGGCTATCAACTAGAAGTTTCCGACAAAGCGCTCGATTTGATCGCTCAAGTTGGTTTCGATCCTGTGTATGGTGCGCGTCCTTTAAAACGTGCAATTCAGCAGAATGTCGAGAACCCGTTAGCCAAATCAATTCTTTCTGGTGAAATCGTTCCAGACAAGACAGTGCAGCTAATTGTTACTAATGACCAAATTTGTGCTCATCAATAATTGTATGGATACAGTAAAATTGAGATAAAAATCACACTAAAGGGGCCGTTTGGCCCCTTTTCTATAGTTTTTTAGAGTCTTTTGTCTGTTTTCTATACGAATAAACTAAAAAGGTGAGTTTTTTTAAAAAATGCACTTGTGTTCTTTAATGAACTCCCTATAATGCGCCTCCGTTGTCACGGGAAAGCAAGTGAAGCGGAACCTAAACAACTACGGTTAGTGAGTTAAAATTAACTCGCAGATAAATAACTTAAAAAAGTGTTTGACACGATAAGTTATCTAGCTAAAATAGCCGTCCACTTTGAAGAGAACTTCGAAGTGTGCTCTTTAAAAATATAGACCTATCAATCTGTGTGGGCACTCGTTGATGATAATCCAAATAGTTTCTTCGGAAACAATTTAGGTTTCA
>NZ_JAWOWL010000031.1:0-65190 GCF_033340395.1 Vibrio sp. 1159
GAAACTCAGTATATTGTATAAAAGTCGCTCAACTTTAGGAGGTTTGGTTTCTCGTCTGAATTACGCAACAAAGCCGTTTTGCTCAGTTAATCACTATGTCTCTAAAAGATTGTCTAAAAAGCTCACATTTGTCTCTCCGATGGTTGAAGCCTTCGTCTGATAAGATTAGATTAGACACAATTCGGTGGTGTTTATAAGGTTATTTTCATGGCAAAAGTCATTAGCAAAGCGAATCAATCTCAGGGCATGTTGATGTTTAAGCTCACCCTGCAACAGAGTTTCGCTATCGGTACGCTAAAAGTCCGTGAAATCGTCCCGTACATGCCAACGACAAAGATCCCTTACTCGCATCATCACGTCATTGGAACCGTTACGATACGTAACTTAACAGTACCAGTGATCGATATGTCAGCGGCTGTTGGCTTTCGTCCTATAAGTGAAGAAGAATATAAAAGCTGCTACTTGATCGTGACAGATTGCTTGCGAACCGTGGTAGCTTTTATGGTTCGTAGTATAGAGAAGATCATTGAGTGCGATTGGAAAGCTATTGAAACGCCACCTCCGAGCGCTGGAAAAAATATTTTCGTGACTGGAATTACTCGCTACGAGGACAAAACTGTTCAAATGCTGGATGTGGAGCTGCTACTTTCCAAAATTTATCCGCAGTACGAGAATTCAAAGATCCCAATGCTGACAGATATTGAGCGAGAACGCCTAAAAGCACTCAGTATTCTATTGGTGGATGACTCTTCCATCGCTCGTAAACAGCTGTGTGACGCACTCGATAGCATCAATATTGGGTATCAAATCTGTAAAAATGGTTTAGATGCATTGGAACTGATGAAAAGTGACGCTGCGGCTCATCGCCCAATTGATATTCTGGTCAGCGATATTGAAATGCCCGGATTAGACGGTTATGAATTAGCATTTGAAGTTCAGAATAATTCCTCTCTGAACCATTCATACCGCATTTTACATACATCGTTATCGAGCGAAATCTGTGTAGACAGAGCTCACCAAGTTGGCGCGCATGAGGCACTTGAGAAATTCAATGCAGGAGAACTAATCGAAGCGATGCTTCGCGGAGCAAAAGAGCTAGAAGCCAAAGCTATGACTTCTTAACTCTTATTGGACGAGTTGATTTGAGAATATAATGCAGTGCTTGTCCTATCCCTGATGCTCACATCCGCTAATTTCTCAGCTCACTTCTTTGGCATCGCGTAACTACGAGAAACGAATTCCGTCTCTTTGACTTGATGAGTATGATTAATATAAGAAGCTAGGCTGTAAAGTACATTCGCTAATAAGTTCGCGTAACGAAACAAAATAGGTGCGGGCTGCTTCTTACCTGTATGTTCAACGGCAACTAATGCTCGTACCGTTTTTTTAGCTTGGCAACGACACAAATGCAATTGACTGGCTGCCGGGTGTCCTCCGGGTAGAACAAAGCCTTTGAAGCCACCATCAATGCGTTGCTTGAGCAAAGCATAATCGGCCTTTAACTCTTCAACTTCCGTCTCTGTAATCGCTAATTTTCCGCGAACCGAACCATTTAGATGATAAACATTAGGCTGCATTCTTGTCAGTATATCACGGCTAAACTCGTCCAACTCCATAGCGAGAACAAGGCCAATACGACTACAAAGTTCATCTGCTGTAATTTCAAAGTCACAAACCGGACTGTCCTCGTAAATAAACGGATAGCAAATCTCGCTCAATTCCTTGCTTACAGGTTTCATGCTTTTGTTCCAATATAAAAAAGGGAGTCAGTATAACCTAACTCCCTTTAAACGTTCATTATGCCAAATAATCGACATTCATATGATCGGTTTACAATCAGGCACTTTCGACTTTCTTGTGACCTTCTTGAAGGTGAACAAAATCGACTAAATCATCACCAGACACTTGATACGCCTGACCAAAACCTTTAACAAATAGCCCCGATTCTGGCTTTAAGTTGAACAAAACGAAATCCTCTAGCTGGCTTAGACCATCAATAATCTCACCAAAACGCTCTTTCATTTGTTCAACAACTTGTTGCCACATCTCTGTGTCTCGCTCAACTACATTTGCTACCGCATCAAAAGTTAAGCGCTTACGAGCAAACAGCTGCTTTGAAGACTCTTCATCTTCGATCATCATCAATGAAACATTTGGATTTTCTAAAAGGTTACGGGCATGACGAGCGATTTTAGAAATGAGAACGAAATAACCTTCCTGGTTTTGGACATAAGGCGCGTAGCTTACATTCGGGCGACCTTCTGCATCGACAGTTGCAAGCTGAAGTGTACGACGCTCCTGACGGAACTCTTTGATCTCTGGCCCTAAACGACCTTGCAAACGCTCTTGTTTAACTTGTTGATCCATATTGATACCTGACTTTACTAATTAGTATTCGAGTTAAGCCTCGATTATGTTTGTGATTACTTTTTTAATTCGGCTTGTAGGGCGCGAAATGCGGTGACTTGCTCTTCAATCAACTCGCGCTTTTCGTTACGGCCTAAATAAACCTTGAAAATATTGCTTCCGCACTCCGAGAAAAAACCAAAATAGTGACTCTCTCTACCCATAAACGGTTTACTGACTAATGCGACATTTTTAACGTTATCTAATTTAAGGTGGCCGTGCAGTTCACCTTCTCTACCCATTAAATTGTAATAGCCACGCGCCACTTTTCCTTTTGGAAACGGCGCTTTAACTTCAAAGATAGAACCAAAAGAGTGGACGATGGTCGTCACCGGGCCAAAACCAACCAAACTTTCTAAGATGCTTTGCGCTTGCTCTCCTGGTGCAATAGCCACCATTTCCTGAGGTAGAGCCGCAACAACCTCAAACTCGGAAATGCCAAGACGCTCTGCCATCGCAGCTGGCAATAATTGTGGTTCTTGCTCTAGTAATACTTCAACTTGTTGCTTGATTGATTCCATTGTGTCTTCCGTTTTTATTCAATTTGTTTTCATTAATTATTGGATGCTTTCGGTACGGTTTCGTTCATCTCTGACGTGAGTACCTGAATACAACTTTGAGCCAATGACACAGCCCAGAAGCTGCCTGCAAGAGTAAGGACTGCGCTACGTTCATGTAGTTGTACTAAGCCTTTCGCTTGCCACACTTTAAATAGAGGCAATAAAAACCCGAACGCGTCCTCTCCCATAAATGATGGAAGTTGATTTGCTTGAACAATGCCACGGTCAAACGCAGATTTGAGTGCAGAAAAAAGTGGTTCTAGAGGGCTTTGCTTCATCATCATCGCGATGGTGCTTTGACCTTCTTTGACCGCTTTAATATAGGTCTCTAGTGTGCGGTGTTGCATCATCCCGTAGCCACCGATATTACCTCCAGCACCACAGCCAATTGGCAATACCTCTGCATAAGTCTTGGCTAAACTATTGTATAAACTGCGCTCGCGGTTATCGATTGCCCAATGGTTCACACTCAGTTGCTTCATATGGTGTTTGGCCATAAAGTTCACACCGAGCTCATACATTCCCGCTTTTTCTGGTGTGGTCGCAGGTGGCGGGATTTTTCCCTTTTCTACGAGGTTGAGCATGGGAGCTGACCCACCAACCACTAACTGATACAAGTCCAGTCCGTGTGCGCCAGTCGAGAGGAAATCATTTAAATCTTGCTCTAACACTTCTTTGGTTTGATAAGGTAAGCCATAGAGTAAATCAATAATGACCGGAATTTTGTCTTCTTTGGCGATCTCGCTCACCCGTTTGAGGACATCTTCTCTATCATCTAAACGTTTTGCGCTGCGGCGCACTTGTGTATTAAAACTTTGCACACCAAAAGAGAAACGATTAAACCCACCGTCTAAAGCGCCTTGATACAACTCATCAGAAAAACGATTGATGCGACCTTCTAAGGTGATTTCGCAGTCTGCGGCCAAAGGAAAGTGGTCTCGGATAGCCTGGCCTAACGCACGAACCTGTATTGGAGATAAATCCGTTGGCGTTCCGCCCCCGATATATACGGCGTGAAAAATACCATTTTGTGTCCAAGGTAATGCCGCTTTCTCTCTAAGCTCCTGCATTAATGCTTCAAAGTACTCATCAACCAGTGTGCGACTTGCAGCATTTTGAAAGAAGTTACAAAAAGTGCAACGAACGCGACAAAACGGAACATGAATATAAAGACAGCGCTTATTGGTCGCTTTAATTGAGTTAGCCGTAATACTCGAAAAAATCGCCTGTTGTTGAGACGAGGGCACAGGTACGCTCGCTCCCCCGGCATGTGCAGAATGCTTCTTAACAAAAGCAAATCGCAATGGATCAGGACTATCACTGCCCAACACTGATTCATCAAGCTTATCGATATCGACGCTCATATATACTCGCTTAACTCCCATCATGTAAGGGATGGAAGCTGATCTTAAAAATTCTGCAAGAATCATAATTTGAGCGTAATGATAATGCAATTGATAATTGATCTTATTTCCATTGTAAGTAATAATCTGCCCAAGTTTTCATAGTTTCCCGAGATATTCCGTGAACGTACAAAGATATGTCATTGCAGGAGGTGCTTCCCTTGCCATCCATGCCGCACTTCTTTTTGTTTCTCAAGAGACAAAGGTGTTCGCGATGCCGGCTGGAAACCCAGCAAGTTCGGTAAGTCTAAATCTTGTGTCTGCTCCTCCCGCTGTCGAAAAATCTACACCAGAAAATGTAGCGCCACCAAAAGAGCAGCAGCCTCAAGACCAACCTGAACCAGAAAAGAAGATTGTAAAAAAACAGGTCGTCAAGAAAGACGCTGTTAAGAAGAAGGTAGTAGAGAAAAAACCTGAACCGGTTAAACAATCTAAACCTAAAGCGGTCGAGCCCACCAAAACCGTAACAAAGCAAAAGGTTCAGCCCGAAGCGAAACCAAAGAAAAAAACGGAACCAGTGAAGAAAGAGACGGTAGCTCAACAATCCGCACCTGCGAGCCAATCCAAAGGGGCAACGTCTCAGCCTGTCTTGGTCGACAAACCAACGTTTGTGAGTCAACCAACACAACCCCGTTACCCAAGATCTGCACAAAGACGCGGTATTGAGGGTGTAGCCTTGTATGAGATATGGCTAGATGAGAATGGTAACCAGATTAAACAGGTTTTGATTGAGTCTTCCGGCACAGAGTCGCTAGATGCCTCAGCACTTCGTGCGATCAAACAGTGGCAATTTACACCACATATTTTAGGTGGGCTAAAAGTCGCTCACCGAGTACAAGTACCTGTTCGTTTTAAGTTGGATGGATAATGGAACAACTACAAGAATTACAAACTCAATTTGGGCTGATGACATGGCCTTTGATCATTTGCTCAGCTCTAACGGTGATGATCATCGCCGAGCGATTATTCCATGTGTTAATTAGCCTTGGTGTAGGAAAGCGAGCCATTCGCCAAAAGCTCACAGGATTAGACCCAACAAATGGGAGCGAGCTTGAAGCACTTGCTGAAGAGTTGTCGAATAAGCGGCCGCTTCTGTACCGTGGTGTTGCGATGTTGCTTGCTCATCATTCTTTCTCGAAATCTTTAAGAGAAGATGCCGCAGGTATTTGGCTGCAAGAAAAACGCCATCAGCTGCATTCCGGCCTTCGTTTGCTGACGCTGATTGGTGTC
Source organism: Vibrio sp. 1159 (assembly GCF_033340395.1). Classification (NCBI taxonomy): domain Bacteria; kingdom Pseudomonadati; phylum Pseudomonadota; class Gammaproteobacteria; order Vibrionales; family Vibrionaceae; genus Vibrio; species Vibrio sp. 1159. The sequence goes on from NZ_JAWOWL010000031.1 coordinate 5,600, forward strand.
ATCAGTCCTTTAATTGGCTTGCTTGGTACGGTACTTGGCCTAATTGACATGTTCAAAGGCATCGCGGTTTCAACGGGGAATATCACTCCGAATGATTTGGCTGACGGCCTAGGTCTTGCTATGCGCACCACTGCCGCGGGTCTCATTATCGCACTTCCTGCTATTTCAGGAGCGCAGATCATTGGTTTGTGGGCGGATCGTGTAATCGCCAAGCTTGAGCACACTTTAAACTACGTCAACTTATGGCTTGAAGGTATATCGTTACAGCATGTCTCGCCAAACCACTCAAAAGTAACACTGCGCTCTTCTGAGAAGATTGAGGCCGCAAGTCAATGATTAAAACACCACAAGAAAATAGTCGTAACGGTTTAACCCCCGATTTAACACCGCTGTTAGACATTATTTTTATCGTCATGGTTTTCCTGATGTTAACCGCAGCGGTCAAACTCGATTCATTAGACGTCAATTTACCGAGCACAGAATCTCAGGCTGTTGCAGATGTCGATAAGCAATCCATCACGGTAAATATTCTTAAAGACGAGCCTTACTGGGCTATTAACGGCAAGACATATATCGATTGGGACAACTTTACCCTCGCGCTGTTAGAAGAGAGTAAGTCAAGCGATAAACCGATTGTAATTGGAGCAGAAAAAACCGCGAATATTCAGTCGCTAGTACAACTTCTCGGCTTTTTACAAGAAAACGGAATTCAAGCAACTCAGTTACTCACTGAAGAGCCATCATAAAAATAAGTAAGATAGAGATCCTTTCAAAATGAAGAACACACGCATCACTATTCATGCTGTTGTCACGGCAGCTATTTCCCTACTTGCGAGTAGTCAACTTTTTGCCAATGAAACGCCATCCTCAGAGCGCGTTGTTAGCGCAGGCAGCGCCGTCACTGAACTCTTGCTTGAACTCGACGCTAAAGATAGCTTGGTTGCTATCGACGTCACCAGTCAATTACCAAAAGGGATGGAACTGCCTAAAGTGGGCTACCATCGTCGTCTTTCAGCGGAGGGGTTGCTCGCCTTACGTCCGACAAAAGTCATTGGTTCTGATGAGATGGGGCCGAAAACAACATTGAACCAATTGAAATCGGCTGGCGTAGATGTAGAAATCGTTAATACTGATGCAAATGTCGAGGGCCTTTATCAACGTATTGATCAAATTGCGAACCTTATGGATCGCAAAGCTCAAGCTGAAAGCTTAAAGCAAGATGTCCAGGCGCAAGTACAAGCACTCAATGCAAACCAACCTGATCAAGCGAAGAAAAAGAAAGTGCTCTTTCTGCTGATCCATGAAGGGCGACCTGCAAATGTTGCGGGCTCACAAACGACACCCGATGCAATTATTCAACTCGCCGGCGGACAAAACCCAGCCGCTACACAACTCTCGTCTTACAAGCCTCTATCCACAGAAGCGATGGTAGAGATGCAGCCTGACGTGATTCTTGTTAGTGGTCGCAGCTATGAAACGTTGGGTGGTGCCGATGCAATTTTAAAAGCAATGCCGCTTCTTGCTGCAACACCCGCTGGAAAGAACAAAGACATCATAACGATTGATGGCCATGCTCTGGTAGGTGGTTTGGGCCTTAAAAGCCTTGCAGAAGCTAAACGCTTGAATGCACTGCTTTACCCATAGAGACATGACATGTTGTTAAGACGCATCCCCCTTTCAACGACGTTATCAGTGCTTAGTGGATTTTTAGCATTTATTGCTATCGCCTCTATTACCGTTGGCCCAATGAACATTAGCTTTGCTGACAGTTTGCGTAGCCTAACGGGAGGCAGTTCTGATCTCGCTCCTCACATTCAGTTGGTCATTAACGAAATCCGATTGCCTCGCACCATTTTGTGTATGTTCATCGGCGCCATTTTGGCAATTTGTGGTGTGGTTATGCAGGGCTTGTTCCGTAACCCATTAGCCGAGCCTGGTATCATTGGTGTGTCTGCTGGCGCTGCTCTTGGTGGTGCATTCGCTATTGTTGTATTTGCTGAATTTAGCCAAAACTATCCGCAACTAATGAACTTAGCGGCTCTGCCTCTTTTTGCTTTCCTTGGCGGTGCACTAACGACTATTCTCGTTTATAAACTCGGCACAAGTAAGTTTGGTACCTCAGTTACAATTATGTTGTTAGCCGGCGTTGCCATCAGCGCGCTCTCGGGTGCTGCGATTGGCTACATGAACTTTATCGCAGATGATCAGATGCTGCGAGATTTGACGCTTTGGTCGATGGGCTCATTAGCTGGTGCAAATTGGTCAGGGATTGCTCTATCTGCTGTAACACTCGTCATCCTATTGCTCTGGTTTCAGAAGAAGTCGATGGCGCTGAATGCTCTGTTGTTAGGGGAATCAGAAGCAAGACACCTAGGAGTTCCGGTTCAAAAACTCAAACGTCAGCTTATTTTACTTTCTGCACTGGGTGTTGGTATTACGGTGAGCATCAGTGGTGCAATTGGCTTTATTGGGCTCGTGATTCCTCACTTAGGGCGCATGCTCGCTGGGCCTGACCATCGAACGCTATTACCAATATCTGCCTTAATGGGAGCACTGCTTCTTACTGCCGCAGATATGTTTGCTCGTGTTGCAGTGGCACCAGCTGAATTACCAGTTGGAATCGTGACCGCATTGATTGGCGCGCCCTTTTTCATCTACTTATTGTTCCAGCAAAAAGGGAAGATTTTGTAATGAACCAGATCGTTTTATCGGGGAAAAACATTTCGATGACGTATGGCAACCGTGTGGTGCTCGATGACATCAACATTGATATCCGAGCTGGTGAAGTGACCGCCCTACTCGGCCCCAATGGCGCAGGTAAAAGTACTTTGCTCAAGCTTCTATGCGGTGAGATCTCTTCGAATCATCACATCACCTACTTCGGTAAACAAAAGCATGATTGGGAGCCTGAAAAAAGCGCCAAACATATTGCAATGCTCCCGCAGCACAGCACCTTAACCTTCCCATTTCTAGCCAGAGAAGTAGTAGAGCTGGGGGCAATACCGCTATCACTGTCCAATAAAGAAACCACTAAACTGGCTTTACATTACATGGAACAAACCGACGTATTGCATTTAGCAGAAAGCCTGTACCCGTCTTTATCTGGTGGAGAAAAGCAACGACTGCATCTAGCACGAGTGATGACACAACTACATCAATCTGGCGAAAAACGAATCTTAATGCTTGATGAACCTACCTCAGCGTTGGATCTCGCCCATCAACACAACACGTTAAAAATTGCTCGTGAAACGGCAAAAGCACAGAACGCTGCGGTGGTTGTGGTGTTACATGACTTGAATCTAGCCTCTCAGTACGCGGACCGCCTTGTACTCTTGCATAACGGGAAACTAGTTTGTGATGACACGCCATGGAATGCACTAACGTCAGAGCGCATTGAGCAAGTTTATGGCTATCGCTCTATTGTGACAAAACATCCGACGCTAGACTTCCCTCAAGTGCATGCCGCAGCATAAAGCGTATCTCCTCTAAGCCGTCTCGAAAACACTTTGATACGACAAAGGCCCGCAATATGAGAGTTGCGGGCCTTTGCTTTTATATTGGCAGAATTTGTTGCTTTAAAGGCTATTACTTGCTCATTTGGATCAATGATCGACCAATCAACCACTCAAGCTCTTTGTCACCACCCGCACCAAACTGGCTTTCAACCATTTTGTATAAGCGGTCAATACCATTAGCAGCAAATTCTTGCGCATTTTCAGCGGTGACAATGTGATGGAATAGCAGTCGTAAAATCGCGAGGAATTCAGCATCTTCCAGCGCTTTAATCCAACTTTGTGAAAATGCATTTAATCCTTTATCAAACTCTAAGTGTTCAATAAACATTTTAAAGATACGGCCATCCAGTGCGGCGGTGAAGTCCGTTTTCTTAGGGAAGTGATGGCTAATACCGGTACGCGATATACCTGTCTGCTGGCTTAGCGTCGTGTACGACATTTTGTCGTAACCTAATCTGAGTAGCTGATCAATAACGGCATCCATGATCTTTTGGATAGTGATTTCGGTATCTTCTTTACTACGCTTTGGCATATTTTAAGCTCTTCTCTTTGTAAATCCATCTAACTCACTATTAAATGAGGCCAGAATGAAATCATTCTTAGCATTATACCCGGCTCGCCGATGCGGTTCGATTAGCGAAAACCTAGAAATCAGGTTGCTAAGCGCTGCACTTGAAAGCGCTTTGGGTATATGTATTGCGACTATTTAATATCATGTCGAGTTCCAAACCATAACGTCTTTACACTGCGTAATGTGTAATTTTCAGTTATGTTTTTGTCAATACATGCTACTCAAAATAAGGCGAAAAGTTAGTCTCATCAAAACCTTGCGCCAATTATTCATCGAAACTATTCAAAGACCAAGAATGATAATTATTAAAAATAATCAATCAAGAAATAGTCTTATAAATTAACCATTAGTTCAACTGGACTGAGCAAAATCTCGTCACTATGTTCGTTAATTGATTTTAAATGTTGATATATATCACATTAACGTTCTTGATGATTTAGTAATCCAATCTTTAACCCTTACTTAACAGGTGCCTATTCTGTTCCTTTTTTACGCAAAAGTCGTCATTTTTGTAGATACAGATCAAATACCTGATAGAATACCCTTAGTATTTACAAGAGGATTCGTTATGAGTGTCGAATTAGAAAAAAACCAAGTATGTGAGGCCTGCGGCTGTGCTGGCGAGATAGGCTTTATCATCAAAGAAGGTGACGAGGTTGCCGACGTAACGGTTTTCGCACAGACAAAAACAGAGCTAGAGTCTGAACTACAAAAATACATCGAGCTCGCTAAATCAGTATGTGCTGATGTTGAATACAATGTTTCAGAAATAACCGAAGAAGCGAACCAAGCGACGGCTCGATTCAAATTTGAAGTAAGTGCTGAAAAACTTATCTTTGAATTAAAAACTCGCTCACTCGCGCGTTAATGAAAAAAGCGAGCATGATGCTCGCTTTTTATTTTTCCAATCTCTTAATCTTAAACCGCTCTAAATGAAACAGACAACTTCGGCGCGTTTATTTATCTTTTTTGAACACGACCCACTTTAACGAGCCATTGGTTTCAAAATCGTTCTCAGCGGTACACATCAGTAATACGCCTTCAACATTAATCACGGCCCCTGTGGTGTAGGCTTTATCATCGTAGTAACAGATACGCTGACCTACCTTACCGTCAGCAACTATTAGCGCTTTGTTTTCTGGTGTACTGTATGATTTAGCAAAAACGGAACCCGACAGCAGTACTGCAAAAACACCAGCGGTAAAAATAGATACACTTTTTAACTTCATGAAAATCTCCCTCAAACTTCAATAATACTAACAAGGACCCTTGTGAAGTTCTTGGAAGAATCTCATATTATTCAAATATCTACTGATATTTTTCTCACCTCTACGCTTGAATCTGCTTCACATTCAATCATTTAATTTATCTCATTTTAGTAAGCTTGAAGTTACTTAGCGCAGTAAAGAAGCGCACACTTTTAGCGTGTATCTCTAATTTGAATATTTAAGTTATGAATCAAAAACTGTGAGCAAAAAATGCATAATAGGTTTATTTAAGTATAAGATAAGCACCTGTTGATCTCGGTATTTAACTAAATCTTTGACTATGCGTTTTGTTTCCCTATGCCTTACTTCAATCCTGCTCTGCTCGTCTCCTTTGGCATATGAGCTAGATTACTATTCTAAGTTTGGTCACATCGATAATTACGGCAATCTTGACCTTAGAAACAAGCCTTACACCCAACTACCCTCTGGCCTAGTGGTAAAGGGCAACTTAAACATCTCACAAACCCCTATCAAAACCTTGCCTAAAGGGCTTGATGTTGAAGGCAGTCTGGAAGCAACTAACAGCGCACTCAAAGTTATTCGCTCAGGAACAAAGATAAAAGGCTATGCAAACCTACTAGGTAGTAAGATCGAAAACTGGCCTAAAGGCATCAAACTAGGCGGTTACCTAAATCTGACAGATACACCGTTAAAAGCGCTTCCAGCTAAACTTCGAGTAAAAGGTGATCTAAGTGTTATTCGCACTCCCATTTCTGAACTTCCTGAAGGATTGGTGGTTGATGGTAATCTTTATATTGGAGGATCAGCGCTGAAAGTATTTCCAGACACAATGACGGTGAAAGGGAATATCTATTTAGGTGGTAACAGGATCACCAAATGGCCTAGCAATTTAACCCTTGGTGGCGCCGTCGCACCTTAAAGAGCAGATAAACAAAAGCCCCGGCAGACCGAGGCTTTAAGGCATTCTGAATCAACAGAGTTCAGTGACGAAAGTTACTCTTGGTTATTCACAGGATTGGCATAGCTCGCCACCAAATAAGGTCTTGCGCCTTCAGGTAGCTGATCCAACTTATCCGCGAGATGACGCTTAACTGCTTCCGTAATGATGCTCGAATCTTCATGCCCAGCAGCTAACAAGTTGATTGGGTACAACTTGTAGTTGTTGTGAATTTGGCGGTCGATTTCACCAGCAAGAGATTCCGGCGTTTCAAACTCTTGCTCAATCACATCACCAAACGCAACATGTACACGGCCTTTATAGCCAACGATACCTTGAATGATGCTTTCGATATCTTCAAATTCGCCTTTTTCATAGCGGCCATTTTCTGCTTTTTCGTACAGCTCTTTTGCTTTGGCAATGTCACATGGATCATTTTCATAGGCAATCGAGACAGGAACGATTTTCAGAGAACGCGTGTACTCACCAAAGCTGATCTTTTGTTTACGACCTTCAACATGGAACATTTTTAAAATCGCAGGATCAGTAAAGTCGTTTCCATCTTTAGCACGGCCTTCCTTTTGGGCAATCCAAATTGAATTGCCAGTATCAAGCGAATGTTTGATATAGCTTGACAGTTGTCCCAATGCTTTCATCATTTCTCTAGGCGCTTTAGCAGAGCGCTTAACGATGAAGCTCTTATTGAGTCGCATCAATTCTGTCGCACATGGCTTCTTCAGCAGGTTATCGCCAATCGCTATACGAACTGTACGGTGCCCACTTTGGTACAAGCCATAATTTACGAGCGCAGGGTCCATCGCAATATCACGGTGGTTAGAAACGAATAGGTATGACGTGTTTTTATCCAGCTTATCCAAACCAGAAAAAGTGACGCCATCCGTTGTCTTATTCAATGTATCTTTCAGATACTTCTTCACTTCAATCTGAATTGCTTCGACAGAATCAAGCTTGCTCCACTTGGCTTTCAGGTAGATTCGCAGGATCGGGCTCATTAGCGTTTTGAACCACGCTGCTTTATTAGCAAAGCGATGTTCTAGGATAGCAGTGATAAATTCATCATCTTGGATTAGACGATCCAGCGCTGCTGGAATTTCTTCGTCGTTGTAAGGACGAATTTCAATATAAGGATCGGTATTGGCTGTCATTGTTCATTACATATCAAAAAAAGCTGGCACATTTTACGCGTAGTTTTGCTGACAAGCAGCATTTCAACCCATACTTTTAATATGGTCATACCAGTTAAGCCACCATTTATCATGCTAAAAAATTCTCTCAGCAGGTTGGAATCGTATGGGTTTAACGTTACCCTTAGCGCCAAAAAACACTGGTACTCATAATGAACTACGCAATTGAATTTCACGACGCTAAATACCCCTTTCTTGATGTAGCTGCGCGTAAAAAAGCACTGAAGCACAGTCTACTATCTGTCATCGAAGGGTTAGCCGTCATTAAATTGGGTAAGCAGGAGTATGCCATTGAACCAGGCCAATATTTTTGGATTCCTCAAGGATGTTTGAGCTCCCTCACCTTTTTACCTAATTCTCGTGTATATCGTTGTGATTTTTCTGTGCGTTTAAATGACGACTTCTCACAACAGGCGGGCTTTGTGAAGCCTTCACCGCTACTAAAAGCGCTCGTCGAGAAGCTAGCAACAACTGCCGAACGCTCGGGTCTGCAAACCGATCTACTGACAGTAGTAAGACATGAAGTATTGACGCTGTCTCCTAAACTAGCGCACTCAACGTTAACGAGAACCATCAATCAATGGACTCCTGGCTGTGACATGAATATTTCTAAAGAGCTTTGCTTGGTACTAACACTACGTGAAGCAAGAAAAATGAAACTGTCGGGGAAGAAGGAAGAGCAAATTGTTGACTCTCTTTTTGCTGGTAACACCGAAGAATATGAACAGCTTTGCTTTTTAGTCTTTGGAGAAGCGCTATAACTTGCTCTTCAACAAGCTACGTCTTCAGCATTACGGACACAGAAAGTAGATTAAAACAAAAAGGGCGTACATTGATAATGTACGCCCTTTTTTCATTTGCTTGAGGTGTCTAGAAAGGTACCTCTATCTGCATCATCCAGTCAGCGTCATAATATTCGTGCCAACGATAATCAAACCGCATTCTTGGCTGCCCGTCGGATTTATCACCAAAACCAACGCTGAACATCAACCCGTGACTACGAAGCCACTCTTCTGTATCCATTTTACTCTCTTCGTCTCGAAGCTCTTCCGGCATCCAAAAACCAAGACCAAAGTAATTCTTTTCTAAGTTTTGAGTTAGAAGTGGGGTGTCTTCCGGCTTAATCGCCCACTCCTCCCAATAGTTTTCTGTTGGTCCTTCAAGCTTCGCTTCCGCTGCATACCAAATCAATGCTTCAGTACTTAACACGCCGATGGAATCTAAAATTTCTTCACAGATTGGAAGAGTGTTATCTTCAAACACCACGGAACGATCAGAAAAATAGTTACACGCGGAATGAGCTTGTGTCACCACAAGCAGCGCACATGCACTAAATAAAACGACTCTGACCATGAAAATCTGACCTCTCAGTTCCCAGACAATGTTTCTCTGTATAAGCCTTTACTAAGTAATAAATCACGTACGGAAGGTGTTGTATAGGCACCGATCTCTTCACCCTCGGCCAATGCTTTGCGAATATCTGTGCTTCTGACTTTTACTTTTTCAGGACATGCCATAACAGTCCAACGTTCCGTAATCTCTTCAGCTCTACTAAATTTAGCAAATTTGAAGAAATTATCAGGACCAATGACAAAAGTTATATCGGCAGTTGGGTAGATTTCTTGAATTTTTTCTAACAACGCATAGGTCATCACACTTTGTCCAGGTTGGTATAAAGCTTGCTCCGCATCAGAACGCTGAACATTAGAAAGCCCCATATCCTTGATGAACGCGTCAACCATTTTGCACCGAGTTGGGTAATCAAGCATGTTCTTGCCCCAAGCGTGTGCAATGCTTGGCTCAAGTAGCACAAGATCAAAGTGGCTCAAAGACTCAATAACACTTTTATGCCCTAAACTAGGTGGGTTAAATGCACTACCAAAAATGGCGATTTTTTTCATATCCGGTGATTACCTGGTTGAAGAGAGTTTTCTAATCTGATGATTTCGGTATGATACTACTAATCTTTACAGCTTTTGACCCTAAAGTCGCATTTAATGAGCCTCAACTGTATGGTTTATCACCATTTGAGCAAATGTGCTTTAGAGTCTGAAATATTTGCAGGAAAAGGAACCCTAAATGGAACAATCCATCCGTGACGAAATGCGCGTACTCCCTTCAATTGATCCGCATTTTGAAATTGAACGCCGTGTCGCTTTTATTAAGCGTAAATTGCAAGAAGCGGGCTGTAAGTCTCTTGTTCTTGGCATCAGCGGTGGCGTTGACTCAACGACATGTGGTCGTTTAGCTCAGTTGGCTGTAGACCAACTGAACGAAGAAGCGGGCAACAACAGCTACCAATTTATCGCAGTTCGCCTGCCTTACGGGGAGCAAAAAGATGAAGATGAGGCTCAGCTCGCTCTGTCTTTTATCCAGCCAACCCATTCTGTATCGGTGAACATCAAAGCAGGTGTTGACGGGCTTCATTCGGCTTCTCACGTTGCATTAGAAGGCACAGATCTTCTACCAACTGATGCAGCAAAAGTCGACTTCGTAAAAGGCAATGTAAAAGCGCGTGCTCGCATGGTTGCTCAATACGAGATCGCGGGCTACGTAGGCGGCCTTGTTCTTGGTACTGATCACTCAGCAGAAAACATCACTGGTTTCTACACTAAATTTGGTGATGGCGCTTGTGACATGGCACCATTGTTCGGATTAAGTAAACGCCAAGTTCGTGAAGTGGCTGCTACATTGGGTGCACCTGAGCAACTAGTGAAGAAAGTGCCAACAGCAGACTTAGAAGAGCTTGCTCCACAGAAAGCAGATGAAGATGCCCTAAGCCTAACTTACGAGCAAATCGACGACTTCTTAGAGGGCAAACCTGTTCCACAGCAAGTTAGTGACCGTCTGGTAGCGATTTACAAAGCAACGCAGCACAAACGCCAGCCAATCCCGACGATTTACGACTAAGCGATATTTTCAGCTCTCTTTAAAACTCAAAACGCTGCTAAAAATAGCAGCGTTTTTTTGTCTAGGAACAGTTTTTGTCGAAGGACAAAGTTGCTCTCGCCTAGTTGGTTACTGTTACGTCCGTCTCTGGCACAGCACAACACGCCAATACGGTTCCCATTGCACGTTCCTCATCAGTCAACGCGGGCACGTCCGGATGATGTACTTGACCCGACGTAAGCTGAACTTTACAGGCACCACATAAGCCTGCACGACAGCTATTGCTGATGACCTTCCCAGCATCTTCGAGCTGATCTAACAACGTTTTTTGGTTGTTGCCTACGAATTTAGTTCCATTAAAGTCAATAGCGAGACTCTTCTCTGGCTTTGACGTAAGAGAAGAAACTCCAAACGCTTCTTGATGGTAGTTTTCCTCTGGCAGCCCTTTTCTTAGTAGAAGACTTTTTGCTTTATCCATAAAGCCATCCGGGCCACACACAAACACTTGGCGCTGTTCAACATCTTTGATTTGCTTAATGTGTGACAAACTTAAACGCCCTTTTAACCCAAACCAATCAACGGCAGGCTGCGTTAAACAGACTTTTACTTCTAGCCCTGGGTGCTCACGCTTTAACTGCTCCAACTCTGAGCGACAAGGAATATCATTTTCGGTCCGACATTGATGGTAGAAAACCACGTTCTCCAACTGATTATGATCCGCTAAGTAACGCACCATTGATAACATTGGTGTTACTCCGCTACCCGCAGAGAGTAACAGCAGAGGCTGCGCTTCATGCGTTTTAAGGTGGAACTGACCGTCAGGTTGTTCTGCCTCTAAAACATCACCGACTTGTAAGTTGTCTAAGAGTGAGTTAGAGACTCTTCCGCCCGCGATACGCTTTACAGAAATAGCATAACGACCCGGACGAGAAGGACTGGATGATAAGGTATAGCGTCGACCCACTTTCTTACTATCAATATTCACCTCTATTGGCAGGTGTTGTCCTGGCAAGTAATTAGGCAACGAACCTTTGTTTGGCTCTAACCATAAGGTCACAAAGTCTTGGGCAATTTCTTCACGCTCAACACATGTAAGCTTCATGCGCACTGGCGAGTTATCTGCGTAAAACTCCGGCTCTTTGTACTCCAATACTTCAACTTTATCGCCTTGACGAATAATGCCTTCATTTCGCGCGACAAGATTCTGGCCAAAGAACACACCACCGACATCGTTTGCACGGAACTGTTGCAAGGTTTTGAGCGGCTCTTTGCTCTCACGGAATGTGCCTCTTTGGGTATTCACCGTAGTCAGGATACAGCGCTCGCAAGGTTTGAGAGACTCAAACTCTACCTCACCGATTCGTATGCGCTTCCATGAATCTTCTTCAAATGGCTTAGTATCAGAGACAACTAAGTTAGTACGAAACTGATCCATTGAGTGCAGCTCTGAACTTCTTCGATTCAGCTCATCAAGTGAAGCTTGGCTGATCACTAAAACCGGATAACCATCAGCAAAACTGACGTTTTGACCTAGCTTTTCACGGACACGATTCGATTGCTCACCACTAAATAACAACTCAACGCGCTGCCCCAAAACAAGACTAAACCAGTCATCTGCATCATCTGTCGTGGTATAGGCAGTAAATGTATCTTTCCAAACCGTTGCAGGTGTCTCCTGCATTTTGAAATCTTGGTAACGGATTTTAAGTGGCTCCATACCCAAACTACTAAACACCACTCCATCGGACAATAAGGCAGACTTAATGGTTACCATTTGCGGATACTTTCGCGCAGTGATCATAGAGCCATCAGCTTTCGCAATCATAAAGCGACGATCGAAGCTCAATCCTTGCTTCTCAACCCATACGGACGACAGCGATAATCCGCCAACTGACTTAACCGGAAAAACATTAATTTGGGATAAAACGGGTTGCGACATTGCCTTCTTCCTACGGGTGTTTTTTATTTGTTGCGGTATTGTATACTCAAATCACATTAAGTTGCAGAGTCTACTGCCTCTTCATCCATCGCAACTTTCTCGAAACCATATTCTTATAAATTTGGTTTTAGTGACAAGTATTTACTACACTCAACATTCGCGTTTTTTAACACCGTTCTGACCAAATACCGTTTGATAAAGTGTGATACGACACACATAATTCACCCAAGTTATCACTACTCCCATTTATCGATTTGGAGCTTAATTATGGATACAAGAAAACTGGTTCTGATTTTGTTATGTATCTTTCTTCCGCCTGTCGCGGTGTTTATGGAGAAAGGTCTAAATAAAGACTTTTTGATTAATCTAATATTGACGTGTTTCTTCTTTCTACCAGGTACGATCCACGCGCTTTGGTTAACAATGAAGTAACCACTTACACTCTCACTCTTTATAAAATTGAAAAATGGGATGAAATATGAGGGCAATTCCTCTATCATCCTGTCGCCTAAGCGCAAGCGTTTGCTCAAAAGCAAATACGGCGCTTAGGCTCCAATCAGACAACTTTTCAATGGTGGGAGCAATTAATGACAACACTGACTATCACTCGTCCTGACGACTGGCACGTTCACTTACGCGATGGGGAAGTTCTTAAAGACACCGTTCGCGACATCAGCCGCTACAATGGCCGTGCGCTGATTATGCCAAATACCGTCCCACCTGTTACTACAACTGAGCTCGCCCTAGCCTACCGTGACCGAATTCTCAAAGAGCAACATGGCGAACAGTTTGAGCCTTTAATGGCGCTTTACCTTACAGATAACACGACACCAGACGAAATACGTAAGGCTAAAGCAACCGGACACATTGTTGCTGCCAAGCTCTATCCTGCAGGCGCTACCACAAACTCAGATTCCGGTGTGACCAATGCGAAGAACATTTATCACGTTTTAGAAGCAATGGAAGAAGTAGGAATGTTACTTTTGGTTCATGGGGAGGTAACACATCACGATGTTGATATATTCGACCGAGAGAAAGAATTCCTTGATACCATCCTCGCTCCTATCGTCAATGATTTCCCTAATCTTAAAATCGTACTAGAACATATCACCACCGCCGACGCAGCAAACTTCGTTAACAATGCCTCAGACAACGTAGCGGCTACCATCACTGCCCACCACCTTCTTTTCAACCGTAACCACATGCTTGTGGGTGGTATTAAACCTCATTTCTACTGTTTGCCAATTCTTAAGCGCGGAACCCACCAGCAAGCGCTGATCGAAGCAGCAACTAGTGGTAGCAAGAAGTTTTTCCTAGGTACAGACTCAGCGCCACATGCGAAAGGGGCAAAAGAATCGGCTTGCGGTTGTGCTGGTTCTTACACTGCACACGCTGCGCTAGAGCTTTATGCAGAAGTCTTCGAAAAAGAAGGCAAGTTGGAAAACTTGGAAGCTTTCGCAAGCTTCAACGGTCCTGATTTTTACTGCATTGCACGTAACACAGATACGGTAACGTTAGAAAAATCCGCTTGGGATGTGCCAGAAACGATGCCATTTGGCAATGATATCGTTGTGCCTATTCGAGCAAATGAACAGATCGAGTGGAAAGTGAAGTAAGTACTTTACTGACATTTCACCTATAAAACAGGGTCATGCTTTTTGTAAAAAGAAGTCATGACCCTTGTTATTATCGTCTCATGTTTTAGATGTGATTATTGACCACGAAGCTTTTCAACCATCGTCCATACCGCAACCACAACCAACCCCGCCACAAAGCCGATAATACCGTTCAGTAAAATAGGCAAAATGGCTGTAGCAACCGAATGACCACTAAAGTTCATAATAATCGGCTCTACAAAGTGATGAATGGCTGGCACGTTGTGCACCACAATTCCTCCACCCACCAAAAACATCGCAGCAGTTCCTACAATGGTTAACAACTTCATCAACTTTGGTGCAAAAGCGACCAAGGCCCCTCCGACTTTCGCTACCCAACCTTTACCGTTTGAGCGACTTTCGAGGTAAAGGCCTAAATCATCTAGCTTCACAATCCCAGCGACTAGTCCATAAACTCCAACCGTCATAATCACTGCAATTAAACTGACAACTAAAATTTGCGTAACAAGACTGGCTCCTGTCACGGTACCTAACGCAATCACGATGATCTCTGCTGAAAGGATAAAGTCTGTTCGAATCGCACCAGAAACTTTACGCTTTTCATACTCTTCTATCGACTCGCCAGTATTAACTAGCTCCTCTTTTTCTTCGTGCGGATGCGAGTGAGGAAACACTTTCTCAAGTACTTTCTCTGCCCCTTCAAAGCAGAGAAATAAGCCGCCAATTAGCAATAATGGCATGATAAGCCATGGAATAATGGCGCTAATAAGTAAAGCAGAAGGAACCAAAATCAATTTATTTTTGAATGAGCCTTTTGCAACCGCCCAAACCACTGGAATCTCTCGCTCAGATGCAACACCAGACACTTGTTGAGCGTTTAACGCTAGATCATCTCCCAACACACCTGCGGTTTTCTTTGCAGCCATTTTTGACATTAAGGCGACATCATCAAGCACCGTGGCAATATCGTCCAACAGTGTGAGTAAACTTGCTCCAGCCATTTTTTGTCTCTTATATGAAATTGAGTAAGTAACAAAATGTAACACCAATGAATCACTCATCAAAGTGATGATTTTGCAAAGAATACCACCCCAAATGGTGTTTTATATTGCCGTAAAGATAAGACAGGTCTAGTCTTGTGATACCTTTCAGCAGTCAAAAGAAAAAGTATAGATGAAAAGTGGATACATTTACCCGATCGGTACTCCTGGCCAACCTTGGAACGAAGAAGAACGTAAAGCTTGGTTAGCAACGCAAGAAGTAAAACGTAGCTACCAAGATGAAGTCGTCAGTAAAATCGATGCCCTACGCGAGCGTTTTGATGTTGAACAATATGGTGCGCTCTCATACAACGAGGCACGCTTCCCTCTGTTTTGTATCAAAACACGCAATTGGGATTCAACTAAACCTGCTGTGTTGGTCACAGGCGGCGTGCACGGTTACGAAACCAGCGGTGTACATGGCGCATTAAAGTTTGTAGAAACAGAAGCAGAGCGCTATGCAGAGCATTTCAATATTGTCGTTGCACCCTGCGTAAGCCCTTGGGGTTACGAGGTGATCAACCGCTGGAATCCAAACGCGATTGATCCAAACCGCTCTTTCTATAAGGATAGCCCTGCCGAAGAGTCCGCTAACCTCATGAAGCTCGTTGCAACTTTAGGCGATGTGTTAATGCACATTGATCTACATGAAACGACAGACTCTGACGAAACTGAGTTCCGTCCAGCCTTAGCTGCTCGTGATGGTATTGAGTACATTGAAGGTATGATCCCAGATGGCTTTTACACGGTGGGAGATAGTGAAAACCCTCAGCCTGACTTCCAAAAAGCGGTCATTGAGTCAGTTGCAAAAGTGACTCACATTGCACCAGCAGATGAAAACGGCGAAATCATCGGTTCACCCGTCGTACAGTTTGGCGTTATCAACTACCCAATGGTAAAACTGGGCCTGTGTGGCGGCGTAACAAATTGCGTTTACGGCACGACAACGGAAGTGTACCCAGACAGCCCAACGGTGACCGACGAAGAATGTAACGATGCACAGGTTGCAGCCGTGGTGGGTGGTTTGAATTACGTACTAAGTAAGCTCGAATAACACAGGTTAACAATAAAGCAACTGACGATGTCTTTGAATTGTGAATCAGCTTTACTTTGCTCCAAAAGCAAGTTGAGACATTAATCCGCTAGTTTATTAGAAATTACCGCATTAACATCGCTAACACTGAAGATGCGAAGCATCACGACTTTATGACGCTATTTTAATGCGGTATCTAATAAATCCTAAAATACAAACGACATCTAGACATCATCGTCACTACTAACTCCTCTTCCTGAACAAACTATCGTCATACCATTTAAATCAAACCTCAACCAACGAGCTTCTGAAGCGAAAAACATCCTTAAACAATAAGAAAGCTTAATGCTCTTTGGCTTTATTTTTTAATCACTTACCCAAAAGCACATGCATTAGCCATTGCCTTGTTTTTTATACGCGATTGATCTTTTTAGAGAAACATATATGAACCTCATTGCTTAACCGAAAAAAACAAAGATATAATGAAAATAATTATCATTTGTATTTTAAATCGAGAACCTCTTTCTCTTTGCATTGAAAGCGGCACTTTTCTTTTGCTAGTTAATCCAGTTTTAAAGCCAAATCAGCACGTTGAATTTTTAGGTATGGCCTAGTGATACTTTGAGGGCTGGATTGTGACCTTAATGTTTATAAAAAATAACTTGGTTATGTTTTGTTGGAATTTAGAACCTATATGCGAATAGATATTCATTATTCGTATTCCATCCCCAAGTCATAAGTTAAGAGAAACTCATTTTATTTTGGGGCAGATTCTGTATGAGTATTCACGTAGTAAGCCTGTTTTTTATACTGTGCTTAACTTCAATTTTCGTCGGCGCAAACCAACTAGATTGGTCGTTATTGCTGACCATGGATGACAAAGCTTGGCTACCGATTACTGCTAGCAGATTACCAAGGCTAATCGCACTAATTCTTACCGGATCTGGTCTCGCAATATGTGGTGTTATTCTTCAACATATTGTTAGAAATCGTTTTGTTGAGCCGGGCACCACAGGCGGTATCGATGCGGCAAAGCTCGGTATTTTGGTATCTATCGTCATGCTTCCATCCTCAGACAAGCTTGAACGTATGCTCTTCGCCGTACTATTTTGCTTCGCCGCTGGCCTTATCTACATTGCCATCGTACGGAAAATTAAATTCAGTAACTCTGCGTTAATACCTGTGATTGGGCTTATGTTTGGTAGTGTACTAAGTGCTATAGCGGAGTTTTATGCTTATCAAAACAACATCTTACAGAGTATGTCCGGTTGGTTAATGGGAGATTTCTCCAAAGTGGTCCAAGAACACTATGAAATAATTTTCTTGATTTTACCCATCACCCTACTGACTTACTTATATGCACATAAGTTTACTGTGATGGGAATGGGCGAAGATGTTGCGTCCAACTTAGGAATTAATATTGCGTTCACTGCCGCCTTGGGTCTAATGCTAGTTTCCGTGACAGTTGCTATAACAGTGGTGACCGTAGGTGCCATTCATTTTATCGGTTTAGTCATACCTAACCTAGTCGCACTAAAATATGGCGATCACCTTAAAAACACCCTACCAATCGTTGCACTAGGCGGCGCTTCGTTACTTATTTTTTGCGATGTCATAGGCAGAGTTGTTGCCTTTCCTTTTGAAGTCCCAATTGGATTAACAGCCAGTGCCATCGGGGGAGTCATGTTTCTTGTGTTTCTTTTGAAAGGAGCACGAGTATGAGATCACATTACTCAAACATGCGAGTGAGCATTATACTCGTTTGCATACTGTCTATCGCCTTTATCTTTACAAGCTCTGGGTGGGATTTTGATTACGTCATCCCTAAGAGGCTGATTAAACTTGGTGCCATAGTTATTGGGAGCAGCTGCGTGGCCATCTCTGCTGTTATTTTCCAAGCTTTAGCTGGTAATCGTATTCTTACGCCATCCATTATGGGATATGAGTCGGTTTATCTGGTTTGGCAAACCCTACTCTTATTACTAGGGGCACTTCTGGCATTGCTACATTAGGTGTTGTCGGTAATTTCGCTGTCTCTGCAATACTCATTCTGTTGTATTCCTTAGCGATTCAATCTTGGGTACTCAATAGATTTAAACATGACATGCACCAAGTTCTGCTGATTGGCTTTGTTTTGACAATGGTGCTGACAACTCTTGCTCAATTTATCCAGCTCAGAATAAGCCCTGGAGAATTCTCTATCCTTCAAGGGCTCAGCTATACCTCGTTTGAGCGAGCGAAACCTTCTACGTTACTTTTTTCCAGTATTGCGTTAAGCGTTTTGGCACTCTTTGCTAACAGATGGTCACGCGAGCTAGATGTGATAGGTCTAGGTCGAGACCAAGCGATGTCATTAGGACTAAATGATAAGCAATATGTACCAAAGTTCTTTGCTGTAATCGCCATTTTAGTAGCAATTTCGACGAGCTTGATTGGCCCAACGGCTTTTATGGGAATTTTTATTGCCAATATTGCTTATTCCGTTACTAGCGCACCGAACTACAGACACATATTGCTCGTTGCTTGTGCTATTGCAATTGTCATGTTCTTGTCTGGTCAACTTCTGGTAGAGCACTTATTTAACTTTAAAACCACCGTCTCTATTTTGGTGAATGTCCTTTGTGGGGGATATTTCCTAGCCATCACGATAAGAACAAGAAGCCACATATGAAAACTGTTACTCGCCTGTTTAAAGACAACTCACTGACAAAAAGGAAATACCCCATGTTTAAGAGCCCCCTACGTTTGAGTATCGCGCTTGCTTGCTGCGCTCTAGGAACCTTATCAGGTTGCGAGCCGGAAATAATTAAAATTGAAGATACTCAGCCATTAGAAAAGCTCATCGTGATTGAACACAATCTCGGAGCAACTACTATTTCTCATCGCCCTCAACGAGTGGCAGCATTAGATATGAACGAAGTGGACTTTTTAGATCAGCTAAATGTTCCAATCTCAGGAATGGTGAAAGACTTTGTTCCTCACTTTCTAGCGAAATACAAAGACACACCTGAGATAGCGGATCTTGGTGCGATAGTTCAGCCTAATATGGAAAAGATCTATGCCCTAAAACCAGATCTCGTATTGATGACTCCGCTACATGCTAATCAGTATGAAGAACTCTCTCAACTCGCTCCGACTTTACATTTTGACATCAACTACCGTAATAGTCGTGACCATCACGTCGATACCATTAAGAAACACCTTGTAGAGCTTGGTGAGATCTTTGAAAAGCAGGAGCTAGCCCAACAGAAAGTTGCCGAAATCGATGCAAAAGTCGCAGAAGTGCGCGCTGTTACGAAAGAGCGTTCTGAAAAAGCTTTGGTTGTCATGCATAACAATGGTGCTTTCAGCTCATTTGGCGTTGAGTCTCGTTATGGCTTCGTTTTCGATGTTCTGGGGGTAAAACCAGCGAGTGAAAAAGTGGAGACAGGTTTGCATGGTCAGCCAATTTCTAGCGAGTTCATTAGCCAAGCTGATCCAGACATTCTTTACATCATTGATCGAACAGCAGTAATGGAAGGAAAGCCTGTCATTGATGCGGAACACTTAGCAAACCCACTACTCCGTCAAACCAAAGCATGGAAAAACGACAACGTCGTTTTTGTTGATGCCGATGCTTGGTACATCACTTCAGCAAGCATCACATCTCTGAAAATCATAATTAAAGACATCCTAAAAGGTTACCAAAGCTAAATCTAATAACAATGAGTTGGATCTTAAGTAATTCAACACTCAATCGACGTCAGAACGGATGTGAGCTAGCCCAAACAAAGAAAAGGAATCTATAATGACTCATGACTATCATCAGATAGCGATGGACTCTTCACAGAAAAACAAACCAAGCCCATGTCATATCGCCCTCTTTATTTCACTTCAATTTAGTACTTTTGTCGTACCAATTAGTATCGCTCAAGCTGAAGAAGTCGTAGATGAATCAATGACAGTTTATGGTGAAGCAAACAGAGTTTATGCCGCTGGCAAAGTTTCTCACGCGAGTAATATAGGAATGCTTGGCGACAAAAACTTCATGGAAACGCCTTTCAATACGATTGGATACACAGAAAAACACATTCAAGACCAACAAGCACGCGATATCTCAGATGTAATCTCAGCTTCTGATCCCTCTGTTTTCACCAGCGGTGAAACCGGCTTAAACAAAGAAAGTTTCAAAATAAGAGGTTTCAACTCAGACATTAGCGACGTTATGTTTAATGGATTGTATGGTATCGCTCCTTATTACCGAACCTCTCCTGAAATGTATCAACGTATTGATGTACTTAAAGGTCCTGCTTCTTTGCTCAACGGTATGCCACCGAATGGATCTGTTGGTGGCACCATCAACTTAGTGACAAAAAGAGCACAAGAAACACCAATCACATCTTTCACCAGCAGCTACTTATCGGACACTCAATTCGGAGGACATATCGATATTGGACGTCGCTTTGGTACAAATGAAGAATTTGGTATTCGTTTCAACGGTGCATTTAAAGATGGAGACACCGCGATAAACAACCAAAGCAACAAAACTCAACTTGCATCATTAAGCCTTGATTGGCGTAATGACATTGCTTTCCTTGAAGCAGATTTTTACTACAGTACAGAGCGAGTTGAAGGTGCAAACCGTGGGTTAAGCATCGCTTCTGGTCTCAAAATCCCATCACCTCCTCCATCTGACACATTATTGACGCCAAGTTGGGCCTACAATGATAGCGAAGATAAAGGGATGATGATTCGCGGGGAGCTAAGCGTTAGTGACTCTGTAACTGTATACAGCGCATTGGGTGGTAGCCGTACAGATTTTCATTCAAATGTACCGCAACGAATCAAAATCATCGATAACGAGGGTAACCTAGAGGTATCTCTCGGATCAGTTAAGCTTGAGAACAAACGGACTTCAGGTGAGATAGGTGTTCGTAGCAACTTTGACACTGGCCCAGTAGAACACCACCTTGTACTGAATAGTACTTACTTTAGAGAAGATAAAAATGATTCTCCAACAGGTAATAATAATCCAGCCCCTTGGAACTCGAATATTTATGATCCTGTTTGGGGACCAGAAAATTCAGTTTACGACAACTACTATGGTTTACCTATCGATTCAACTCAGGTCAGCTATGGCATTGCCGATACGTTATCTTTTGTTGATGGGAAATACCAAATCACGCTCGGCTTGCGTTACCAGAGCATTGATTATGAATCTGGAATAATAATGAACGGAATGTCGCTTCCTACCACCAAGTTTAAGGAAAGTACTTACACTCCCGCACTTGCAGCATTATACAAAGTTTCGAGCTCAGTTTCGCTTTATGGTAACTACACCGAAGGCTTAACGAATGGGAAAACAGCAGGCTCTAGCGCTGCAAACGCAGGAGAGGCTTTTGAACCCCAAAAAACCAAACAGACTGAAGCAGGCGTGAAGCTTGACCTGGACGGCTTTGCTCATACGTTCAGTTTATTTGAGATTAAAAAGCCAAATGGGTACCAAGATCCGGATACCAACATTTTTTCTTTCGGTGGTGAACAGCGCAATCGCGGTATTGAATGGGGGTTCTACGGCACACTATCAAAGGACTATACACTCATCGGTGGTATCGCCTATACAGATGCAGAGATTACAAAAGCAACAGATGTGACAGAGGAGGGGAAACAAGCAACTAAGCTACCCGATTTACAAGCTAAACTCGCATTAGAATGGAACCTCCCTGCGATGCGTGATCTCACGCTTATCGGCCAAGCGAACTATATGTCTGAACAATACATTGATGCACAAAACACTCAGGCATTACCTGCACAGACTATTCTTGATCTTGGCGCACGCTACAACTCAAAAATTGCTGAAACAAGCGTGGTTTGGCGCCTTAGCGTAAACAATGTACTGGATGAAGATTACTGGACAACCACCCACTATGCGGACCTAGCTCTTGGCGCACCACGTACAGTGATGCTGTCAGCTACTGCGGATTTCTAATCCCTCAACCTCCCCTTTAGCCTGCCTTCTAAGGGGGACTTACTCCCATTTGGCTATTCATGAAAATTCACAACAAATCAAAGGAAGTACTCATCTTCAACATTCAAGCAGACAAAGAGCTCGCAACACCTACGGCCAAAGTTAATTCAAAACATAATCCATCAACGTCCACTTCCATAGGCTTTATATGAAAAACGATAAGAGCTCAATATGCTCTACCACGTTCTCCTTATTTTCGCTTGATAGGCTAGATAAGGTGACAATATGATAAGTAAAATCAGCCAACATTACGTTACGCCTAGCTTAATGCCAGCCTTAAAGCCATCGATTAAGAAGCTTGCTTTGGGAACGTTTTGTGAAGCACTTGCCGCTGTGGCAAAAGTTGGTGCACTGCTATGCTTGATAAACCTTATCGATAAATTTGCAAACCAATGGATTTACGGTGCCATAGGACTTTGGGCGGCTAGCGCACTTGCCTCATCAGTGGGCTCGTGGTTAGTTCATGATGCCGAGTCGCAGTTTTCCACTCGATTACGTCGCCAAGTTGCTCAGCACTTGACGCGCTTGCCAAGCAAGACCATCTCTCAATATGGTGATAATCAACTGCGTCGCATAGTTTCCGAAGACATCAGCACGCTTCACCACATGGTTGCGCATTTGCCTTCAGAACTCGTGACATTCATTGTCGTACCCGCAACTTCTATTTTTATCATGTTGAATCTCACAGGTCCGGTAGCGATGCTTACTCTGCTCCCTGGTCTAATTGCATCATTGTACTACCTACTCTTTTTACCTAGGTTCGCCGCTAAACATGGCAAAGAGCGCATGACAATAATGGGTGATATCGTTACCGCAGTAAACGACTACACAAGAGGTATCCGAGTAAATCGAATTTACGGCACGCAAGCAGGAGCACTCGACAGCTATAATGATGCCACAAGACGCTTTACTCACGGCATAGTGAAATGGGTTGGTAGCGTTGCCCTTCCAGCAGCAATTGCTACCGCATTACTTCAAGCGGTTTCGACTTTCGCAATGGCCTATACCATTGGCTATGAATTAAGTCCCGTGGCAATGGCGTCGCTATTCTTTTTTGGTTTGGCCGTCGTATCACCCGCACTGAAGCTTGGCCATGGATTGGACTACGTTAACGCAGGAAAGAATGCTGCAAAGAACATCAGCGACTTTTTACAGCAACCACAAATAGAAAGTGGCAGTTTGAGCGCGGGAGAAAAACCGCTATCACTACAAGCATCAAATATCGTAGTGGCTAATGGAACTGTTAATATTATTGATAACTTCTCCCACTACTTCCCACGGGGTTCATTTACAGCCATCATGGGGCCTAGCGGAGCAGGCAAAAGTACGTTACTACGTCTATTAGCAGGTCAAGAAACACCTCTTTCAGGCTTCGTTACCTTAGGAGGCAATCAACTGTCTAAACTCTCTGAGATATCCCGATACTCCGCCATACGCTATGTACCCCAAGATATCGGTGTACTCAAAACTACCATTAGGCAGAATTTGAAACTATCAACGCCAAGTTCAAGTGACGACGAGCTGAACCAAGCTTTGCAACAAGCTCAATTAAAGATTGACCTCAATTCTGATGCAAGCGTGCTTTCAGGAGGCGAGCAACAACGTGTCGCAATAGCTAACACATTTCTAACTCAAGCCAACGTTCTATTACTGGATGAACCAACCAGTGCTCTCGATAAAAATACGGCCTTCACTGTGATCAGAAATCTCGCGAAGTTTGCGAAAACACAAGACAAGATATTGATCATAATTACTCACGACTCAGAACTCGCGAAACTTGCAGACACTACATTGATGCTCAACAGAAAGGCTCAACGACAGGATGAAGAAGTATGACGGCTCACAATACCCTCTATTCCAATTCGACAATTCCACAAAGTGCAAAGCACCGTCTATATCGAGTCGCTATAGGTTGGGGACTAGTTGCATTATTTGAGGCAACGGCTTACACATTTCTTGCAATATCTATTGTCGAACAAGCTTCACCATTGAACGTCATAATAGCTGCTGTTCTAACTGTGATAGTTACCGTTATTGTAACTCGTTCTGGATTTCTCTCTGGTGCGAAACTGGCTGGGGATCTTTATTCATCAGTAGGTCATTCGCTCAGTAAAGCAAAGTTAGCTTGGTTTAATGATCAGCATAGAACTCAGCTCACTCAACTAGCAGAACGAGGAATACCTGGCTTTATGGCCATTCCTGCTCATCAGCTACAAACATTTTTGCACGCTCCAATGTTACCCATATTTTTAATTATCGGTATTGGGGTCGTTGGAGGAGGTGAAATTGCACTACTCAGTGCCGTATTGTTACTAGTTGCACTGCTCGTTCAGTACAAGGCGCAAAGATACCTAAGTCGCTCAGATAGCGACCGACATGACGCAGAGCTTCAAGCGACTAAATCAACACTTGAGCTCATAGATCACCTTGAGTTACTTCGCTCAACAGCGGGGCCTGAGCGCTCAATCGAGCGTATTGAACAGAGTTGGCACGCACAAGAAGAAGCTCATTCAACTATTAATCGTAACGCTTCTATCGCAACCTTAGTATCAGGATTGGCAACGATTTTACCCCTTGCAGGTATCGCCATCTATCTCGTCTTAGAGCCGATTACTCAACCCTTATTAGCCTTGGCTTTATTGATATTGATTACCCGTGCAGCTGCACCTTTGGGTGAACTCGCGTTGGCAGGCTTTGCGATTAACGACGTAAAATCCTCAATTAAAAATTACGCTCAGTTAACGAATGTCCCTGTTCTGCCTGAGCCTAATCCTCAATTTGCAACCTCCCCCAAAAACCATAAGTTCGAACTGAACCTTGTGGGCCATTTAGATCTCTTTGAAGATGCTAGCACGGAGATCAAACAAGGTGATACCGTCGTCATCAATGGAGTCAGTGGCAGTGGGAAAAGCACTTTACTGGGCCTGTTTCTAAGGTTTGATGATCCTGACCAAGGTCTTATTTCGCTCGGAGGGATAGATCTAAAGAATATCCCTTATGACGTGCTCACCCAGCATATAGCCTATGTTGCTCAGGAACCGGTCATTTTTACTGGCACATTGGCGGATAACATTCGGTTAGGTAATCCCAATGCAAGTGATTATGAAGTTGAGAGCTTTGCAAGACACGCACAATTGGACAAACTTATTGACTCATCTCCTAAAGGAATACATCAAACAGTAGGACAAAGAGGCTCAGGGTTGTCAGGAGGTGAAAGACAGAGAGTTGCAATTGCGCGAGCTCTCATTAAAAAGGCGCCAATCCTCATTTTCGACGAAGCGACGGCAGCATTAGACGAAGCAACCGAAAAAAGTATTGCTCAACATATTCAAACATTGAACTCGACCGTGATTATTGTGACGCATCGCGATCAGAATATATGGTCACCCACATTGGAACTCACGATTGAGGGTAGAAGAGTTATAGTTGCACAGTACAACTCTACTTCCTTGAAAAGTAGGGACAAATTGGCGGCTGAAGAAACTAATAACAATCAATACTTAAATCTAAGCGGTGTCAATTGAGTTTTTTGTCACTTTAGCACATTGTATCATCTAAAGAATCTTACAGGCATGTTGTAAAGCAATGATAATAAAGCGAATTCTCAAGGTTATAATTCTGACTCAATCTGACACAAGATAGACGTAGGTCTTTCCAATACCATCAGCTTTTCGAGTCGGTCATCATACAGCGCATTGTCAATTTTTTTAAAATAGACTCTACACTTTTACAACAATCGATTCTTGTATTGCTCCGGTGTCATGCCGGAGTATTTCTTGAACATCGCGATAAAAGGGCTAGCTTGGTTATAACCTAACGTCAGAGCGACTTCTTTTACGGTCTGCCCTTTACGCAGCAACTCCATAGAATGTAAATATCGCACACGTAAGCGCCACTCAGTAAAGCTCATTCCTAACTCACTCTGGCAATGTCTCGCTAACGTGCGTTCTGTGGTATGCACTTTTGCCGCCCACTCCGCCAAACTGATCTCATCCGTCGGCGATTCTTCTACTGCTTTTAAAATCGGTTCAAGATACTTATTGTCGGTAGTCGGTAAAAAGTGATGTTCGACTTCTTGCTTTGCAAGCTGGTCCAATAACACTTGTACCAAGCGCTTGTCTTCATCAGTTTGCGCCACGTTAATGTCTCGCTGACGAAAGTCCTCAATAATAGATGACACGATTGGAGTCACTTTGATCAAGCTCGTTTTAGTTGGAAAATGCGCCGTCAATTCAGGGGCAATATTCAAAGAACAATATTCGATTGGCTTACGGTTGTAGCTAGTGTGACGAATTCCGGCGGGAACCCAAATAGCAAGATGTGGAGGTGCTAGAAATCTTGTGTCTTCTGCATCCATCTCCAGAATCCCACCGCTGATCAGTTGCACTTGCCCCCAAGGGTGGCTATGAATTCGTGTTTCTGTATTAGAGAGAAACGCTTCGAAATTCATAAATACATCTGATGGCGCACGATCGATTGATAAGGAGGGGTGAAGATTTCTGGCGCTCTTTTTCAAAATTGTCTTCCTATCGCTTACGATGTCTTTTAAGAGATACTTTTTATTATAAAGACCTGCCAGACTAGCGCCATCAATAATTGTGCTATAGGGTTCTCATGATTTATTTACTTCCGTTTTTCACCGTTATGATTTGGGGTGGTAACTCAATTGTGAACAAGATGGCTGCGAGCGCCATTGAACCAAGTGCGATGAGTTTCTACCGTTGGTTTGTCGCAATGGTACTCCTAACGCCATTTTGCCTGCCTGCAATCATCAAACAACGACACATTATTCGACCTCACTTAGCTAAGTTGGCGTTTCTTGCGTTACTTGGTATGGTTCTCAACCAGTCACTTGGATACTATGCCGGTTTAACAACAACGGCCTCTAATATGGCCCTGATCACCTCTTTAGTTCCTTTGATCAGTGTGTTTTTAAGTGTCCCATTACTCGGTAAATCTATATCAATGTTAAGTATCGTCGGTGGTGTCATTTCGCTCGGCGGCTTGGCATTTATGCTTGGTCACGGTGATATCACTTACTTTTTACATCAAGACTTAACGCAAGGTGACAGCTTAATGCTCGTTGCTGCCATGGTATACGCGGCTTATTGTGTTCTGCTAAAACGCTGGAAAATGCCATTCAGTAGTCTGACTCTGGTTTACATGCAGGGCTTCTTTTCTGTTTTGATGCTCACACCACTTTGGCTCTCTAGTGAGCAACTGTTACCAAGCCAAGATGCGCTGCCGTTAATCGCTTATGCTGGTATTGCAGCTTCCATTTTCGCGCCGCTGATGTGGGTAAAAGCGATTGATTCAATTGGTGCTGATTCAAGTGCTATGTTCATGAACCTAATGCCTGTGGTTTCCGTCATACTTGCTTCAACACTAATTGGTGAGAAAATTTACGCTTACCACATTATTGGTGGGTTGTTAGTCATCTCTGGCGTTATCCTGTCGCAAGTAAAAGTAAGACAGAGAAAACCATTATCCAATTCTGAGATTGCCTCTACCGCCAATTAACATCTACACCCCAAGCCACAGAACTACGCTGTGGCTTGTCACTTCCAGCGTTCGAATAAAAGTTAAAATTTTGTTTCATTCGCTATTCCCGAAAATTCATCTTGCTGCTAAATTGGGAAAACAATAACCCATCAAGGAAAGACAGATGAGCAGTGGTCAAAGAGACATTACCCTTCGCTTTTTAGCAGAACCCAGCGACGTAAATTTTGGCGGAAAAGTGCACGGCGGCGCCGTAATGAAATGGATCGACTTGGCAGCGTACGCCTGCTCTGCAGCGTGGAGTGGTAAATATTGCATTACCGCATATGCTGGCGGCATTCGGTTTGTTGCGCCGATTCATGTCGGCAACTTAGTCGAAGTTAGCGCGAAAGTCATTTATACCGGACGAAGCTCAATGCACATTGCGATTGACGTGCAAGCCAGTGATCCAAAGCAAATGAAAAACAGACTCACCACTCACTGTATCGTTATCATGGTTGCTGTAGATGAAAACGGAAAACCAACCGATGTACCGAAATGGATTCCAGAGTCAGATGAAGACAAAGCCTTAGAGCAATCCGCTATCCGTCTTATGAACATGCGTAAAGAGATTGGGGAAGAAATGGAAGCACACGTTAAATATCTCAAGTAACTGGCATCCGTTAAGAACGCTATTAAGTACCTCAACGTTACCTAGACCCAGAGTGTGGAGCTACATCATGGTTTTGCCATTTGTTTCACGCTCGCCCTTCTCTGTCATAAATCCTTCACCTAGCTTTGCTTAAATCCATCCATTATTTTAGAGTTGGATAGAGTTTGGATCTTGAGACTAAAAGAAACGACCTTAAGTGAAGAGACGTTGACCAATTTAAAAGCGGTCGAGTACCAGTGGGTGAGAACCATGTACGTCGAGGGGTATAACGAAACAGAAATTAATCATTACATTCAAACTTGCTTTGGCGGCGACGTTACCTTTGCTAATCTATTTCGTCGCGTCGCACTGCAGCAAGAAAGTTTGTACACGCTGCTTCAATACGTTGGATGCGCACCTTCCAGCCGAGAGTTTTAATCTCTTCCTTCCCTACCTCAATTTAGCTTTTTACTAAGCTCTAGTTATTTATGTGAAGTGCTACGCAGGGCATTATTCAAGCCCTGTGTAATCCATTGCAAAGCCGCTAATCTCTATCTACTTATTGCAAAATTGCCTTTAACAGGCATAAAAAAACCTGAGTCTAAACTCAGGTTATGGTTACAAAAACTGTTAGTGATTGAATCGTAAGGAACTAAGCTAACAGCCAGCTATGCGTAACGCCAATAAAAGCCAAGATATTACTGATCGGCGGCCAAACCAAAATTGTAATATCCGTGCTAAGTATAAGGGCGACCATGTGGTCGCCCTTTTCTAGTTATTCTTATCAATCTCAGACCACAAGAGATTATCCTTTTACACCACCAGCGGTTAGACCACCAACCAACCAGCGCTGCGCAAGTAAGAATACGGCAGTGATTGGCACTGCTGAAAGTACAGCAGCTGCGGCAAAGTCACCCCACAAGTAGTTTTGTGGATATAGGTATTGCTGCATACCCACTGCAAGTGTGTACGAGTCTACATCAGAAAGCAGTAGTGACGCTACAGGAACTTCACCAATTACCATGATGAACGACAATATGAAGACTACCGCTAGGATTGGCACAGACAGTGGCAGCAATACCAAACGGAATGCTTGCCATGGTGTAGCACCATCAAGAGCCGCCGCTTCTTCTAGAGACGAGTCAATACTTTCGAAGTAGCCTTTAATGGTCCAAACGTGCAGTGCGATACCACCTAAGTAAGCGAAGATCAGACCGCCATGCGTGTTCAGACCAAGGAAAGGAATGTACTGACCCAGTTTGTCGAACAACGCGTACAGAGCAACCAATGCCAACACCGCAGGGAACATCTGGAAGATCATCATCGCTTTAAGAATGGTGTTCTTACCTTTGAACTTCATACGAGCAAACGCGTAAGCCGATGTGGTTGATAGCGCCACGATTAGGATTGCAGAAATACCACCCACTTTTACCGAGTTCCACAGCCATGTCATTACTGGGAATGGTGGCGGTGTAACTGTACCGTCTGGATTAGTCACCGAGAAACCTAATGCCAATTTCCAGTGATCAAGTGTTGGGTTGTCTGGGATCAGGCTACCTGTTGCAAAGTTACCTTCACGGAATGAAATCGCGATGATCATCAGTAAAGGGAAAATAATCAGTGCCAAGAATGCCCACATTGCAATATGAGTAGCCCAAACACGATACTTTAATGACTTACCTTGTACCATTGCCATTGTAATTTCTCCTTAGTCCTGAGCTACTTTAGTTACGCGTAGGTTGATAAGTGCCAATGCGCCAACCAATAGGAAGATAAGCGTTGCTACCGCACTTGCTAGACCGAAGTCTTGACCACCAGCACCTTCGAATGCGATTCGGTAGGTGTAACTTACTAGCAGGTCGGTGTAACCCGCAGGCTCTGATGTACCAATCATGTTTGGACCACCGCCAGTCAACAACTGGATAAGTACGAAGTTGTTGAAGTTAAATGCAAAACTCGCGATCAACAATGGTGTTAATGGCTTCAACATCATTGGTAGTGTGATACGTGTAAAGTTCGTGACAAAGTTCGCACCATCAATTGCTGATGCTTCATATAAATCGTCTGGAATCGCTTTTAGTAAGCCCATACACAAAATCATCATGTAAGGGAAACCAAGCCAAGTGTTCACAATTAAGATCATGGTTTTCGCCATGAACGGATCAGAGAACCAAGCCGGGCTAATGCCGAACAAGCCTTCCAACAACATGTTGATCTCACCAAAGCTTTGGTTAAACAAACCTTTAAAGATCAAGATAGAAATAAACGCCGGAACTGCATAAGGCAGGATTAGCAACAAACGGTAAACTGAGCGACCTTTAAGTGCTTCCCACTGAACCACACTGGCAAGGACAAGACCAATAACAAGCGTAAACAATACGGTTAGCGCAGAGAAAACAATGGTCCAGATAAAGATACTGATAAACGGCTCTTTGATACCATCATCTTTCCAAACACGCTCAAAGTTGTGGGTACCAATGTTCACCACGAAACCTGGTGACACTGTGCTACCAACAAATTGACCGTTTTCATCGACAGGCTGGTAGTAACCTACTTCCATATTTGGACGTAGCGTTTCTTCAGTCCGGTTGTTGTAAAGCGTTTCACCATCTTCTTGTAATGTGTACAAAGGTACAACTGCAGCAAATTTGCGCAGCCCACTCATGCGGATATCATCACCACTTGGCAAATGTAAATCGACACTGCTCAACGCACTGCGGTTCTTAACAATCGCCTTGATTGATTCTTTTTCACCCGTTACTTCTTCAATTGGTGAAAGATCAAACTCCGATGCTGAAAGGTTATCAAGCTGAAAAGTCGGGCTTGCAAGTAGCTCACCATCTTTTTCAACCACAAGTTGATGGCCTTGCTCCGTTTTATACAAAGTGAACGGGTAGCTATCACCACTTTGGTAAGTTCGGTCCAAAAGTACGTTCTGAGCGCGATCAAAAGAGAGTTGGTTCTTCGCGCTATAGTTGGTAAACGCCAAACCTATGGTGTACGCCAAAGGAAAAAGAATGAAAAGGATCATCCCTGCTATACCAGGGTAGATGTAACGGTGTGCGTACGTCTTTTTGCTACCAAAGATGAACAACGCTAAAGCGGTAAGAATGAGCGTAAGTAGTGCAAACGCAATCTCACCGCGAGAATACATAAGGATTGTTGCGTAGCCATTGATGATGCCGACTGTGCCTAAAAGTGACCATTTCATGAACACTTTTTTGCTGCTCGGAAGGCTGGCTTCTGGTGCTGTCATAGCATTTGTACCTTGAACTGACTGCATAGGGAACCTGCTAGCGAATATAGAATAAATATAGAAAAGTAAGGAGGAGTTGCCTCCTCCTTAAAAAGGTCTTACTTAATTATTTAGTCATTTGTTTTTCTGCATCTGCAAGAGCTGCATCGACAGTTTGACGACCGTCAACTACGTTGATGATTGCGTTCTTAGCCGCACCCCAGAATGCGTTCATTTGAGGGATATTTGGCATGATTTCGCCGTTCATCGCATTGTCCATTGTTGCTGCGATACGAGTATCTGAATCAAGCTCACGTTGGAACGAGTTAAGTGCTACCGCACCTAGAGGCTTATCGTTGTTAACCATACGTAGGCCATCGTTTGTTAGTAGGTAGTTCTCAATGAACTCAACTGCTAGGTCTTTGTTTGGAGACGCAGTGCTGATACCAGCCGTTAGAACACCAACGAATGGCTTAGAAGATTGACCTTGGAACTTAGGTAGCGTAGTCACGCCGTAGTTAACGCCAGACTTCTCAATGTTGCCCCAAGACCATGGACCGTTAATCGTCATCGCTGTTTTGCCTTGGTTGAACGCAGACTCAGACACGGAGTAATCCATATCCGCAGAGATTACGCCTTTATCAACTAAGCCTTTTACGAAGCTCATTGCGTCTTTAACGCCTTCTTTCGCGATACCAGCGTCTTTAACATCGTAACCTTCAGAAGTGTATTTGAACGCGTAGCCGCCATCAGCCGCCATTAATGGCCAAGTGAAGTACGGTTCTTTTAGGTTCCACATGATTGCAGACTTGCCGTCTTTTTTAAGTTTTGCATCTAATGCTGCAACCTCTTCCCAAGACTTTGGTGGGTTTGGAACTAGGTCTTTGTTGTAGATTAGAGATAGAGACTCAACCGCAACTGGATAGCCGATCAATTTGCCGTCGTAACGTACTGCATCCCAAGCGAAATCAACGATACCTTCTTGAATATTCTTAGAAGGTTTAATTTCTGCTAGCAGGCCAGCTTCTGCGTAACCACCGAAACGGTCGTGAGCCCAGAATACGATATCAGGACCGTCGCCAGTCGCTGCAGTTTGAGGGAATTTGTCTTGAAGGCCATCTGGGTGAGCCACAGTCACTTTAATGCCTGTGTCTTCTTCAAATTTCTTACCAACTTCAGCAAGGCCGTTGTAGCCTTTATCACCGTTGATCCAGATAGTAAGTTGTCCTTCTTCGATGGCAGCATTAGCACCAAAAGAACCCAAAGCAACAAGAGTACCTAGTGCTACAGCGCTTAACTTTTTCATGTTCGTATCCTTTTTATATTTTTGATGTAGGGCTAGTCCATTGAGGTTCAGCCGTATTTCGACATATATCATCTGAAATAATCCAATATGTCTCATCCTCCTAATCCCTACGCCCTTACAATTATGACGTATTTTCGTGATCTAAATCGCCAAGGGTAAGAGACTCAAATCACAAAATGGATAGTTCCTGTGATCGGTTTCAACTTTAGGTGGTGCAATAATGTGATTTCCGACCAACTGCTTTCTTCCTCCTCCTTTTTTACTCCTCCCTTTCTACTCCCCCTACAATTATTTCTATTAGGAGGATGTCGCACTACGCACAATCTTAGAAACTGCAGTCATCCAAGAGTGGATGGTAAGAACCCTTTCCCAGCAGTGCCTACGTATTAGGAAAAAGATTTGCTGGTTTTGCATTGCCAGACGAGTGGAATGTCATTATTAGTGTTGTTTGTGGTAATTATTTCACGGGGGAGACAATACGAATAATGTGGGGGAGAGAAACTCGTACTTGGCTATGATGGGTAGCACTTCTATTCAGGACATTTTATTGAAGTGCTACCCTACTTTTCTTACCAACCCCAAGAACTTACCGATTCCTACTGTTACTGCTCGCTAGATAATTCATATAATGATGAGCGGTGAATAATAAAAAATTGATCGAGGACGAGCTACATGGCGAGTGTCACGTTAAAAAATGTTTGTAAAGCGTATGGCGACGTACTGATTTCTAAGAACGTAGACCTAACAATCAACGAAGGTGAATTTGTTGTTTTCGTAGGTCCATCAGGTTGTGGTAAATCTACCCTTTTACGTTGTATTGCCGGTCTTGAAGACATTACTTCAGGTGATTTGTATATTGGTGACCAGCGCATGAATGACGTCGAACCATCCAAACGTGGTGTTGGTATGGTATTCCAGTCTTACGCTCTTTACCCGCACCTTAACTTATATGACAACATGTCATTTGGCTTGAAACTAGCAAAAGCAGACAAAGCAGAAATCGACAAGCGTGTTGAACAAGCAGCAGAAATCCTACAACTAGGCCACTTGCTTGAGCGCCAACCAAAAGCACTTTCTGGTGGACAGCGTCAACGTGTGGCGATTGGCCGAACATTGGTATCGCAGCCAAATGTATTCCTTCTAGACGAGCCACTATCAAACTTGGATGCGGCACTGCGTGTAAACATGCGTGCACAAATCACGAAACTTCAGCGCCAACTTGGTTGTACCATGATCTACGTAACGCACGATCAGGTAGAAGCGATGACAATGGCAGATAAAATCGTTGTACTAGACGGCGGTTATGTATCGCAAGTTGGTAAGCCGCTTGAGCTTTACCATTACCCACAAAACCGCTTTGTAGCTGGCTTTATCGGTTCTCCGAAAATGAACTTCATGAGCGTATTCATTGATGAAGTAGAAGCAGAGCGCGTCAAAGTTCAACTATCTAACGGCGTATCTTTCTGGATTCCGGTGGATGGTACAACAGTTAACCGCGGCGACCGAATGTCTTTAGGCATTCGCCCTGAGCACCTATTATCCGCTTCTGAAGCTGATGCAAGTATTCACGGTGAAGTGATGATTGTTGAGAAGCTAGGTAACGAAACTCAAGTATACCTAAACCTAGAAGGTGCGGACGCCGACGTTATTTTCCGTCAGCCTGACACGCTTGCAGTCGACACTGGCGATAAAATCGAGATCGGTATTCCAGCTCATCGTTGTCACCTATTCCACAGTGATGGTCGCGCATGCCGCCGCCTATACAAAGAAAACGGCGTACAAGTCGAATAATTCATTCGTCCTTACTCAAAAAATCCCTCTCAAGTGAGAGGGATTTTTTTATCTTAATAAATATCAGCAATTCGATACTAAATCATTAATCGTGAACGAATCAAATCACCCGTTTCTTCTACCCTCACATAAACCATTGTCTTTGTACTGATACTTCATTTTTAATACTTTTCCTCATTCC
The DNA here is from genome assembly GCF_033340395.1 of Vibrio sp. 1159. NCBI lineage: Bacteria > Pseudomonadati > Pseudomonadota > Gammaproteobacteria > Vibrionales > Vibrionaceae > Vibrio > Vibrio sp. 1159. The sequence goes on from NZ_JAWOWL010000031.1 coordinate 40,224, forward strand.
TCATAAGTAAGTACCAGCTTTTTCCTAACCCGCCAAACTTAGCCAAAGGGCTAAATATCATTCTTATTTCCACTTACCTCAACAACGCAAATTTTTACACTTATCAACGAAATTACACGTGACAAAAAACTCAGCAGCATTCCACAGAATGCTCTGTGCACTAACTACTAATAACGTTCACGACACGGCAATTGGGGAAGACACCCAAGGGCGGTAGCGTGTCAGAAGGGAAACTGAGTCATGAAACAAAAAGGACTTATCCGCTCTCATGAGATGGAGTTCGCTTTTTTATATCGCATCTCAGATCTTGCTGTCATCGTCTCTTTTATGCTGCTTTTAGTGTTCAAAGACATGAATACTGCGATGGGGAAAGATTACGTCATATTGGCTTTCGTTGGAGGCATCTCCTTTCTATTTATGGCAGAAAGCGGCAATCTGTATCGCTCTTGGCGAACCAGTTCGTTTAAAGAGCAGATGTTTATTGTCTGTGTTGCTTGGGCGGTGACTTCTGCACTTATCTTTATTGTGCTGTATTTTTCTGAAGTCCATACCTTATTTGATAACACAATTTTAGCGCTGTGGTTTGCGATTACGCCCGCTCTGCTTTTAGCATGGCGAGTAACATTCCGTACCGGATTAGCCTATTTGAGAAAAAAAGGATTCAACACTCGCACTGCGATCATCATCGGCCAAACTCCTCACGGCATTACCCTAGCTAACGAAATTCAAAACCACACAGAACACGGCGTGCTTTTTGATGGCTTTTACGACGAACGATCTTCCGACAGATTGCCAAATTCTGATTATCCTATTAAAGGAGCTGTTGACCACGCCCTTGAGCGAGCTAAAAAAGGGGAAGTAGATTACGTCTATATCGCGATGCCAATGCACGCAAAAGAGCGCATTGCGTCACTTCTTAACCAATTCTCAGATACCACCGCAAATACGTATCTGATTCCCGACTTCTTCACTTATAACCTTTTACATTCTCGTTGGGCGCAGATCGGCCAAGTTCAAACACTAAGTGTCTTTGATACACCTTTTGCTGGAATTTCTTCTTGGGTAAAACGGTTTGAAGACATCTTGTTTTCGAGCATTATTTTGGTCTTAATCGCCCCTATTCTATTCGTCATTGCGATTGGCATTAAGGCAACTTCTAAAGGCCCTGTCATCTTTAAACAACATCGTTACGGTCTTGATGGACGCAAGATTGAAGTCTGGAAGTTCCGTTCAATGACAACCATGGATCAAGGTTCCAACGTGAAACAGGCGACAAAGAACGATCCTCGTATTACGCCTTTTGGCGGATTTCTACGTCGCACCTCTTTGGACGAACTACCTCAATTTATCAATGTACTGCAAGGGACCATGTCTATTGTCGGCCCACGCCCTCATGCCGTGGCACACAATGAAGAATACCGTCAGATCGTGGATCGCTACATGCTACGTCACAAAGTAAAACCAGGCATTACTGGCTGGGCACAGATTAATGGTTATCGCGGCGAAACCGACACCTTAGAAAAAATGGAAAAGAGAGTCGAGTTTGATTTGGATTACATCCACCATTGGTCGGTTTGGATGGACATCAAAATCATCTTTATGACCGTTTTCAAAGGCTTCACTGGTGCTAACGCTTACTAAGGTTGAGATTATGAAGAAACTGACAATGACAATAGCATTGAGTCTGTCTTCTACTGACTTGCTCGCAGAACCGATGGCTTACCAAACCGAGTCTGGTATAGAGTTGATTCCCCTCGTAAAAACTTTCTACGAGGGAGATGACAACATCAATAAAGCGGAAAAATCCGGCAATGTAGAATCGGTCAATATTTGGGGTATAGAACCAAGCTTACTAGCACGTATAGAACGGAATCGCTATCGCGCAGATATTTTATATAAGTTAAAAGCTGGCTTTTCATCTGACGATCGCAACGACTTCGACGACCACACTTTTCAGTTTTCCAACTTTTTCGAATTTAATCATCGTCATCGTTTAGTGGTTGATTACCGTTTTCGCGCCCAGCATGAAGTTCGAGGAGAAGATATTACCGAAGGTAATGGTAGCGCAATCGACTCACCAATAGAGTTCAACCGTAACGATGTAAAAACCAATTATGTCTTTGGATCTAACGGTGCCAAAGGCAGACTCGAATTCGGTTTAGGCTATAGTGATAAAACCTATCAAAACTATCGTGACGGCTTGCCTGGGCGCCCAAACGCTAAAACTAAATACAACGATTTTCGAGCTCCCAATGCACATTTGGAGTTCTATTTAAGAGCGACGCCAAGAACCTATTGGTTAGTCGGAACAAACCAAATCGTAACCGAGTATCAGCACCGAAATTCTGCGCAGCCATCGAAAGATAACAACACCAGTTTCTATTACACCGGTGCCGAATGGGAAGTCACAGGAAAAACCAAAGGCATCGCTCGACTCGGTTATCAAATCAAAGATTTTGACAGCGCTCAACGAGAGACATTTAAAGGCTTTAGTTGGGATATCGGCTTTGAATGGTTGCCTCAAGAACAAACTCTAGTCAGCGTGAAAACCACTCAAGCGGCGGTTAACCCCGATCAAGATGGCGATTACAACCTACAAACTCGTTACCGACTGAACCTGAAGCACGATTGGAATAGTTACCTTGCAACTCGCTTAGGTGCTGTTTATCAACAAGATGATTACACGGGAATCTCCAGAAACGACGATCGGTACACTCTATCTTTTGGTATCGATTATCAGATCAAACGTTGGATACAGCTGCAAGCCGATTGGCAATACCAAGATAAAAACTCTAGCCGATCGGATTATAGCTTCGAACAAAATATTTGGACTTTAAGCGCACAGTTTTCTCTGTAAAAAGGATTATTAATGAAGGCATTCATCAAATTCATGAGTGTAGCGTTGTTGCTATTTAGCACTTTGGTCAACGCTGACTCAAACGAGGAAGATTACTTACTCGATACTGGCGATACCATTTCCGTGCAGGTCTATGGTGAAGAAGATCTTACGATTAAAAATATTCTAATAACGTCAGATGGCTACTTTGATTACCCCTACCTTGGCCGAATTAAAGCAATCAAAAAAACACCAAAACAACTCAAGTACGAAATAGAAACGGGCTTAAAAGGCGATTATCTCATCAATCCAAAAGTGATGGTCACCATCAATAATTTTCGTCTGTTTTACGTTAATGGCGAAGTCAGGAAGCCTGGTGGATTTGAGTACCGTCCAGGATTAACCATAGAGAAGGCCATCGCTCTAGCAGGCGGCTTGACCGACAGAGCCTCACGCAAAGGCATTAACCTCACCAAGCATAAAACGGGTCAAACGATGGAAGGGGTCAGTATGCACCGCAACGTTGAACCTGGTGACATTGTATTTATTGACCAGAGCTTCTTTTAAGTGACAGGGAATCAAATGAACGGGACTCATCCAAATAATCTCCAGATGAACAAAGTAGAACTGATTCGTTTTGGCCATCACTTCAAAGCGATTAAAAAGAATTGGCTAAGCATCGCAGCATTCACGCTTCTGTTCTCATTAACTTGTACTTGGTATATCTACTCCAAAGCATCGATATACCAAGCTACAGCTACGCTACTCATCCAAGAGGAGCAAAAAAGCGCCCTTTCAATCGAGGAAGTATATGGCGTCGACACGACAAAAAAAGAGTACTTTCAAACGCAAATCGCCATTTTAAAATCGAATCATATTGCAGATAAGGTCATTAGAGAGCTGAACCTCACCCAATTACCTGAATTCACAAGCTCAGGGGGGTTAAATAAAAAAATCGACCAAATAAAGTCGATTCCTTTTGTTCAAGACCTACTGAATGTGGCACCAAGCCCAAAAGAAACCGCCCAGTTTTCAGAGTCCTATTATCAGGCACTTCAAGCTTTCAGAAGTAAACTCGATATTGAGCCAGTACGTAACACCCAATTAGTCAGAATTCGCTTTCGTTCTACCGATCCTAAGCTTGCGACGACAATCGCCAACGCGGTCGGCCAAGCCTACATTGACGCAAATTTTGAAGCCAAATTGGTCGTTACACAAAATGCGGCTACTTGGTTGACAAATAACTCTCAAAAATTGGAGGAGCGATTACGTAACTCGGAGCAAGCGCTGCAAGAATTCTTGTTAAAAGAAGGGTTGATCGATATAAACGGTATTGATGAAATTTACGCAAATGAGCTAGAAGAACTCACTCGCAAGCTGAATATCGCTGTTAATAAGCGTATTGAAGCGCAGACGTTAATCCAACTGTTACGACGTAAATCTTCGCAAAGTTTAGACAGCTTGTTGTCAATTGATGAATTCGCTAATCAAGCGCAAATCCGCGATCTAAAATTGTCGGAAGCACAGGCAGCCAAAAATCTCTCTGAACTGGCACAGCGCTACGGACCTAAACATGATCGAATGATTCAGGCGAAAGCACAGCTTGCTGAAATTCAATCAAGAACCCAGCAACTCATCCGTGGCATTTCCTTCAGTAAGCAACAAGACCTTCTTGCTGCAAAAGCGCAAGAGGACATGCTTCGAGCAGAGCTCGATAACAAAAAGTCAGACTTCCAATCGTTAGGGTCACAAAAAGCGCGTTACGAACAGTTAAAACGCGAGGTTGAATCTAATAAGGCACTCTATGAAGCGTTCTTAAATCGTGAGAAAGAGACCAACGCCACCAGCGACTACAAGAATGTCACTGCTCGCTTTACTGATAAAGCCATCATTCCTCTATTCCCGGTGGCACCACAACGAATCAAACTGGTACTGATTGCCACCCTTTTTGGCTTTGCCATTGCTTGCGCTCTAGTCATCATCTTAGAAACGATGCGAGAAGTTATCCGAAGCACAGCCGACGTGCAGGAAAAACTTGGTGTTACGTGTTTAGGTGTGATTCCTATGGTCAAAAAACGCAATTTGCGTAAAAACGGCGTCAGTTATACCGCGTATTTAGATGATGAAGAAAAGCTATTTAGTGAAGCTTGCCGCTCAGTCAGAACCTCGCTTCTGCTCAGATTAACCAACACGAAGCAAAAGATATTGCCCTTTACCTCTGCTATTCCAGAAGAAGGAAAAACATCAACCAGTATCAATATGGCGGTGTCGTTTTCAAAAATGGAAAAGGTATTGATCATCGACTGCGATTTACGTCGACCTTCCATCGCAAAGCGATTCGGTATTGCTGAATCAAGCCCTGGCTTAACGCATATCCTGACGATGGATACGCCAATCAAAGATTGTGTTACACATATAAAAGAAGCCAACTTAGATGTATTACCGGCCGGCCTAATTCCGCCAAACCCACAGGAATTATTGGCTTCTGATCGCTTTAAAAAGTTGCTCGAACATTTTCAAAATAAGTATGACCGGATCATTATCGATACACCGCCCCTACTGTCAGTGAGTGACGCACTTATTCTTGGTCAGTATGCCAATGGTCTGATCACCGTCATTCGCTCAGAATCAACAAAATCATCACTGGTTAACCTTGCGTTATCTAAACAAATACAACACTCAGTTCCATCTCTTGGCGTCTTAATCACACAAGCCAAGGCCAAGGAAGGAGAGACGCTCTATGTCCAGAAATACGCCTACTAACGTAAACCTATCTTGGTACCAAACGTTGAAAAGCCAAGAACAGCCGGTATTGATCTATCAAATGGGCAAAGTAGGTTCGAGTGCATTAGAGCATTCCATTCCTGACTCGATTCACTTGCACGACCTTATGACCGTCGATGCGCAAAAACAAATATCCCCCGTTAGAGCGCAATTGCATAAGCCTCAGATCAATGCGTTAAAGCGACGACTAAAGCGTATAACGATGAGCCACATGTTAAAGCGCAAGAAAAAAGTTCGAATCATCTCGCTGGTGCGTGAACCGATCGGACGAAATGTCTCAATGTTCTTTCAAGCACTTCCTTTTTGGATGGCGGACAAATATCTAAAGGATGACAGCGCAATACGTACCGAACGACCGCAATTACTCCAAGAAGCATTTGATAAGCACATGAATCATCAATATGCGCTGCAGTGGTTTGACAACGAGATCAAACAACTAACAGGGATTGACGTGTTTAACGAGTCTTTTAATCACGAAGTAGGCTATCAAACATACCATAACAATAACTTCTCACTGTTGGTCATTCGAAGTGACAAGCTAACGAAGGCTAACTCCGCAGTTGAAGACTTTTTAGGTTACCCCGTAGATGTTGTTTATGAAAATCAATCAGACAACAAATGGTACTCGCCACTAATGAAAGAATTCAAAACGCAATTTCAACCTACACCCGAGTACGTTGAAGAAATGCTGAATTCTAAATTGACGAAGCACTTTTTCTCAAATGCAGAAATCACCGACCTTAAACAGCAATATCTGACCAATTAATCATGAAAACCAAGATTCTACATATTATTAATGATCTTTCTCAGAACGGCGGTGCTCAGAAGTTCTTAGTCGACCTTGTTTTAGAACATAAGCCTGAATACGAAATCAAAATTTTGGTCTTGTGTGATGAAAATGATTACTTACTAATGCTATCCGCCCAAGGGATAGAGTGTTTTAACTGGCGCACATTGTCATTGAGTGAGAAATTCTCTTTGCTGCGTTGGCCGGATGTCGTTCACGGGCACCTCTACCCTTCCATTTACCTAGCGCTATTGGCGGTAGGTAAAAAAACGAATCCAGACTGAGCACTGTTCTTATAACCGTCGACGTGACTATCCGCTGTTTAAGTTCATGGAATACGTCTTATATTGGGGCCACGACTTGACGGTCAGTATTAGTGAAAAAGTACAAGATGAACTGGTGAAGTTCATGCCTCGCTATCAACATAAATATCACGTGGTGCACAATGGCGTTGATTTAAAAAGGTTTTCTATGACGCCAAGATTCGCCAGCCACCTAATCGACAAACCAGTTATCAAGATTGGAATGGTGGGCCGACTTCACCAACATAAAGACCATGAAACGCTTATCCAAGCACTTATCCATTTACCAAGACGATACGAACTCCACCTTGCGGGAGATGGAGAAAAAAAATCGTCACTGCAAGCATTGGCAACAAAAATCAACGTCGCGCAACGTGTTCACTTTCATGGCGTAGTTTCTGACGTTCCAGCCTTTTTGAACGACATGGATATTTACGTGCAATCGTCGCACGTCGAAGGCTTTGGTTTGGCGGCGGTTGAGGCGATGGCAGCAGGCTTACCCGTACTATCGTCGGACGTACCTGGTTTGGATGACGTCACCGGACGTGCCGAATATTTATTTCAAGTTGGTAACGCCACTGAACTGAGCCAAAAAGTTCTCCAACTGTGTGAAAGTGTTGAGCGGTATGACGCTGCAAGTCAATACTCAGTCAATAGGGCCTCTCTCTACACCATCGATAAATTTCGTGAAGGTTACTATGGAATCTACCAGCAGCTTTGCGCCAACAAATAGTTCCGCGCCATCGAGCCATCGCGCCTCATTGCTTGCAGCATGCCTATTAGTATTGTTCTTTATTCCAATGAAGTTTCGTGCTGGAGGAATAGCGCTAGCCCCATCTGACATCGCAAGCCTTTTGTCTATTGGTTTTACTGCATTAGTGGTATTGGAAGGAAAAGCTGAAAAACTCATACATCCCTGTATGGGGTTCCTCGTATTGTTCACTGGGTATGTGTTCATAAATGGTCTGCTAAATCGCGTCCCTTTAATGCCGCTAGTTATAGAAACTGTGCAATGGTTAGCGATTTTGTGCCTACTGAGCCTAATGTACGCCTATGGCGTGTTTGATGACGAACGGGTAATGGTTTATTTCACGTATCTGTTGTTTTTCATCTGTTCGCTCGTTGCCTTATGGCACTTTGCTCAGGGCTATCAAAGTGGGTTTAAGTTACTCGGGGTAAGTAAATACGGGTTCGGTGTACTGTGCTCACTACTGTACCTTTATCGAGATAAAATTCGCGCTTTCCACCTTTTGATGCTCGTAGCTTTAGTATTACTGGTGTTGTCACAAGAAAGAAAAGCGCTACTTGGTTTTTGTCTGCTTTTCTTCTTTGACCAACTGCTCGTAAAAAACTTAATGAGAAAATCGCTCAGCGAAACGTACACGTGGACAATTTTATTAGCCTTGAGCTTCATTGTGTTTACTGCCGTCACAACCACACTCTACGTTGGGTTTGAAACGCTAGCAGACACATTGGAAATAACCCAAGAAGACGTCTTATTTGCCAACCAAAGTGAAGCGCGCTGGGTATCAAATCTTCATAGAAAACTTTTACTTGCCAATGGGCTAGATATTTTACTTCAACACCCAGTGTTAGGTGTCGGCGCGAAAATGTTACCCAACTTTATGATCAGTTACTTTAATTATGATGAGCTGGCGATCTACACCCACAACTTTGTGTTAGATACCGCAATTGAATACGGATTGTTTGGTATCGGTCTGCTGTTTGGTGGTTATTTTCTTTTTATTCGCTTTTGCTTCCGTAGTCTTAATGAAAACAGAAAAAGCCTATTACTTGCGATATACGCCCTCATCATGGTGTTTTTCGTTGCGGTAAACACCACCATAATTTTAATACTCTTATTACCCGTCATGATCAGCATGAGCAACGACTCAAGGGCCATTGCTCATACTTTTCCGGTAAACCATCACCACGAATATGAATAATCAAGGATAGGATAGATGAAGTATTCAATCTCTCGACAATTTGAAAAGAACCGAGAACTCCAAGCTGATAATTTTGTTTTAGTTTACCAAATGGGCAAAGTTGGCTCCTCATCAATTGAGCACACGCTAGGGGAGAAAAATATCCCGAGCTATCACATCCACACCTTTGATGATCACGAAGAATTTCACATGTATCACAATAAAAAAGACGTGAGTAAATTCTTCGACTTCCGAAACCGCGCACTCTATCGCTTAGTGCTCAAGCAGCGAAAACGTATCTTACAAAAACGCGAGCAGATTAAAATCGTTACGCTGGTCCGCGATCCAATCGCAACTGTCTTTTCTCGTTTCTTTCAAGACCTCCATTTGCAATTTATCGAAGGCAAAAAGAATGATGCAATTCACCGAGATATGGAAGTCACGTATCAGCACCTCGAGCATTGCTTTGATAACTATATCAATCTCAACTATTTTGCGGACTGGTTCGACAACGAGTTAAAGCGTAATTTCAATATCGATGTGATGCGCCAAGAGCTGGACAACACTCAACCTTTCTTCACATTCCAGAACGATCAGGCCAACGTCATGCTAATCAAATGCGAACAGCTCAGTTCTCTTGATAAAGAAATCGGTGAGTTTCTTGAGTTGCAAGACTTCGTACTGAAAAACAGCAACGAAGCGAAAAACAAGTGGTACTCCAATATCCACCAACACTTTAAGAATCACTACGACTTCTCAAAACTGTTTTATATGTACGATCTTCCCTTGTATCGCCACGTTTATTCAGAGCAAGAGCGTGATGCTTTTAAACACAAATGGATGCAAACACCAGGGACAAAATCATCATGAAGAAAGTACTCCATGTTACAGAAGCGTTTGGAGGTGGCGTTCAAACCGCCCTCTATAGTTATGTTCACTCATCCAGAGACGAGCCTTATCAACATTTCTTGCTAGCCAGAGCCCGAGAAAACGACTTGACCAATGAGAACAACCACCACATTTTCGTACAGACAAAGTGGGTAGAAGGCGGCTTGCTTCAATTTATTCGCGATGCAAACCACATGATTGCATCACTTGCTCCCGACGTCGTGCATTTGCACTCGAGTAAAGCGGGATTTCTCGGCCGATTTCTAAAGCTTGGCAAGGCACGCTTGGTTTACACACCGCACTGTTATGCCTTCGAACGTGAAGATATCTCAGAGCTTGCACGCCAGATCTATAAAGCACTAGAGAAAGTAAAACTGAGCAAAATTGATGTGGTTGCAGGCTGTAGCCAACGAGAGTGTGACCTAGCCATTAGCATTGGTGCGAAACGTGCCGAACTGCTCAACAACTACGTGTCTTATCAAAGTGAAGATCGTATAGAGCGAAACAAGCAAGAAGCGCTGAAGCTCGTTGTACTTGGTCGTGTCGCGCCCCAAAAAGATCCTCAGTTTCTTATCAGCACATTGCAGTTCCTTAATCGGTATGCGCTTAACCGCCCGATAGAGATCACATGGATAGGTGGCGGTGACCACGTACTCGAACAGAAATTACGCACTGAAAATGTGGATGTAACGGGCATGCTGCCTCGCGATGAGGTAGTTGAAAAGCTCAAGGGTTCAGACCTTTATCTACATACTGCAGCATGGGAAGGGATGCCGTTAACCATTCTAGAAGCATCCAAGTTACATCTTCCTATGGTTATTCGGACCATCGGCGCAACCAAAGATCTCAACTACCCGTTTTTAGCGCTCACACCTGAAGAAATGGCCAAGCAGATCGCGCATAGTGTCAATCATTATGAAGACATCGATTTTCGCCAATATACAGCAGAATTAAACGATGCCTTCAGTGAAGAAAAACAGCGCCTCGCACTCAATAAACTTTACGGTTAAATGCCCCTATGTTTCACACTGTTCAACAAAAATTACTGTTGATGCCCAGCGGTAAAAAAAGCTTGTTATCTACCGGATTAAAAACCGCAATCACGCGTGTGTTGAGTGCGCTATTTGCTTTTTTACTGACTCTGATTGTATCGAAGACCAGTGACGCTTCGACGGCCGGTCAATTCTTCTTTTTATTCAACCTAGTCTCGCTACTCGCTATCGTTTCTCAGCTAGGTTTTGATGTCTCGTTAGTTCGTTACAATGCGATCGCTTTTAATAACAAAGAGAAGCTTGAACAAAGCCAAAACTATAAAACCGCACTTTATCGAAGTATGGCATTTTGCTTGCTCGCCATAGGCGTTTTGTTGGCAGGGTTTAATCTGTTTCCAGAACAGCTAAACCAGACTCAATCACCAATGTATGCGATTACTTTATGCTTGCTTTGCATACCTTTCTTGGTGCTTGCGCAAACCAACAGTCGGGTGCTTCAAGCATGTAGAAAAGTTGTATCATCTCTGTTTGCGTTGCAGCTTGGGGTAAGCATGTTGATGGTCATTTTTGTCTTTGCCCTAGACTATATCGGTCAGCAAAATATCAACAATCTAATGACCGCACTGCTTTTAGCGAGCATAGGTGTCGCGGTCATATCTAGTGCCAATTGGCTTGGCTCAGATCAATATCAAACATCGGCTTTCGTACCAAACAAAAAAATGGTCTCTTCTGCCAAGCAAGTCTGGGTTGGCAGTATCTTCACGAATGTTCTTCAATGGGGAAGCCTTGTTATTACGGGCTTTTTTATCTCAACAGCGGAACTCGGTTTGTTAGCCGCAGCCCAACGTACATCACTACTGATTGGCTTCGTGCTGATTACCATTAACTTTGTGGTCGCCCCGATGTTTGCCTCTCTCTACAAAGAGCGTCAAATGCGCAAACTGCAGAACCTGAGCCGCTTGGCGTGCCGAGCTAATGTTGGTTTAGCGATTGTACCCGTAATTATTTGCACCCTCTTCCCCGAGTTTGTAATGCAGTTTTTTGGTGAGGAGTTTCTCGCCGCGGCGCCACTATTAGTCGTCCTTTCTCTGGGGCAGTTAGTCAATGTTGCGACTGGTTCAGTAGGTTTTTTATTATTAATGAGTGGTCATGAGAGAACCATGAAATACATTACAATTTCCTCCGGTACGGTGTCCATCTGCCTACTTGTTACGCTTTGCCAAATGTTTGGGGTGATTGGTGCAGCGTGGGCAATGGCAATTGGCATGGCTATCCAGAATTTAGCTGCACTGTACTTTGTAAAACGTTACTTAGGCTTCTTTCCAATAGGTTAATTATGGCTTTAATACTGGCACGCACGAGTTTTGTTTTAGTCCTGATGCTAACCGCTTCACTCTCTTTGTGGAAAAGCTCTGACCTACACCATACTGCTTACCTGCAAATGGAAACCTACTTAGGCGGATCGAGTACGCTTCACTTTACTTTCAGTTTATTGATCGGCTTTTTATCGGTTTTCACGTTCCCTTCTCTGGTGAGCTCGAATAAAACCGACGTTTTTGGGATTCGTCTTTTGCTACTGCTGTTGGCTATCGTTTCAATGGAAGAAATAAGCCAACTTTTTATTCCAAATCGATCATTTAGTTTTGATGATCTCAGCACCAACTGGATAGGCGTTATCTCAGGTTACTTTAGTGCCAAGTTAATTCGCTTCATCCGCACTCGATCGTTCTAGTAATACAGGAATCTCTGGGGGATTTGGGTATATAATTGCGCCAAACATCCAGACTAACGAGTACATCATGCCATCTCATCCAACCAAGATTACTTTTTTTGAATTCTTAACCCCGTTGATCACGTCAGGCAAAAAGACGATAACGATTCGAGATGAATCAGAAAGCCATTACGTTCCCAATACAGAAGTCGAAGTTTTTACCTTAGAAACGGATAGTAAAGTCTGCGATATCAAGATACGTTCTGTAGAACCACTTCACTTTGAAGATATTAATGAGTTTCATGCAGAACAAGAAGCCATCGAACTACCAAAACTCAAGCAGTTAATTCGAGAAATCTACCCAAATACCGACACGCTCTTTGTTATTGAGTATGAGCTGATTAAATAACCCACAACAAACACTAGACGACTGGTCTAATTCATTCTATAGTACACTCCATGAACGCAAAGACGAATGACACACGCCAACATATTCTCGACGTCGGATACGAGTTGATCGTAAACCGAGGGTTCACGAGTGTTGGTCTTTCAGAGCTGTTAAAAAAGGCCGCAGTGCCAAAAGGCTCGTTTTATCATTACTTCAAGTCCAAAGAACAATTTGGTGAAGCGATGATTCAAGACTACTTTACTAAGTATTTTGAGCGTTTAAACGCACGCTTTACCAATACTGAACTGAGTGGCTACCAACGCCTAATGAGCTATTTCGAAGAAATGGTCAAAGTAGAAGACGACGTGTGTAATGCGAACAAATGTTTATTGGTCAAGTTAAGTGCAGAAGTCTCCGATCTCTCTGAGTCAATGCGCTTGGCATTACGCCAAGGAGCAGACAAAACCATTCAAGCGATAGCGGATTGCATAGACATCGGCATTCAAGATGGCTCAATCCCCAATGGTGACAGTGCGTTATTAGCAAGGCAGATATACTACCTTTGGAATGGCGCTAGCTTGCTGAACAAACTTTATCAAGATCAGGCAGCATTGACGCAAAGTCTGACCTATACTCAACACTTACTGCAGAATACGCGCACTTGTCCATAACAGGCGGCGTGGAAGCAGAATGAACACCCTACACACGTTTCACTGTCAGAAAAAGCGTCAGTGTTAACACAGTAAACCTTCCCGCTTTAAATAAGCGGGATATTTTGAAATAAATACTAGACGACCGGTCTAATCAACAAGTGAGATAGATATGACTAACGCAACAAATCGCAGAATCGTACTCGCGTCACGTCCCCATGGTGCACCGACACAAGAAAACTTTCGTTTAGAAGAGGTAACGAAACCGACTCCGAGAGAGGGTGAAATGCTATTGAGAACGGTTTATTTATCTCTAGATCCATACATGCGTGGTCGCATGAGTGATGCCGAATCATACGCTGACCCTGTTGCAATTGATGACGTAATGGTCGGTGGTACAGTTTGTCAGGTAGAAACATCAAACCACCCAGATTACGAAGCAGGTGAATGGGTTCTTGCCTACACTGTTGGCTGGCAAGACTACGCTATCTCAACTGGTGAGATGGTCATTAAACTTGGTAAAGAACCGCAAAATCCTTCTTACGCGCTAGGCGTTGCAGGTATGCCAGGATTTACCGCGTACATGGGTTTACTCGACATTGGTCAGCCAAAACCAGGGGAAACCATCGTGGTAGCAGCTGCTACGGGGCCTGTAGGCGCAACAGTTGGTCAAATTGGTAAAATCAAAGGTTGCCGAGTTGTTGGTATAGCAGGCGGAGAAGAAAAATGCCGTTACGCTAAAGAGGTGCTTGGCTTCGATGAGTGTATTGATCACAAAGCTGAAGACTTTGCAGAACAACTGAAAAATGCCTGTGACAAAGGTATTGATGTTTACTTCGAAAACGTAGGTGGCAAAGTATTCGAGGCTGTAATGCCACTTCTGAATACAAATGCGCGTATCCCACTTTGTGGTTTGATTTCTCAGTACAACACGACAGAGCTGCCTGAAGGTACCGACCATCTTCCATTACTAATGGGTAAGCTCCTGACCAAACGAATCAAGGTGCAAGGCTTCATCATTTTTGATGATTACGGACATCGTTACGGTGAATTTGCGCAAGATATTAATCAATGGTTGGCAGAAGGAAAGATCCAATACCGCGAACATCTAGTACAAGGACTGGATAATGCGCCAGAAGCATTCATCGGTCTGTTGGAAGGTAAGAATTTCGGCAAGCTTGTAGTACAGATTAACGACCCATTATAAAAAGGGATATGTAAATGATTAAACTTCACCACCTCAATCAGTCTCGTTCAAAGCGCATCATTTGGTTACTTGAAGAGCTAGATGTAAATTACGAGATTGTACCCTATGTCCGTGATTCCGTGACCTTCATGGCACCGCCAGAACTAAAAAGTGTTCACCCATTAGGAAAGTCACCTGTTCTTGAAGATAACGGCGAGATTATCATTGAGTCAGGTGCAATGACCGAATATTTGATTGAGAAATACAGTGACGGAGCCTTTGCTCCTGAGCGCGGTACAAAAGCACACACAGAATATTTGCAATGGATGCACTTTGCAGAAAGCTCTGCAATTTTACCTATGCTGCTAAAAATCTTCGTAAGCAAAGAGCCAAATGAAACTCAGTTTTTATCAGGCTATGCCGACAAGGAAGCAATGAATGTACTAGGCTACTTCGAGCAATCTTTAGAAGGCAAAACTTACCTAGTAGAAGAGCGTCTGACTGGCGCAGACATCATGATGTCTTTCATTGTCGAATTGGTTCAAAAGTTTGGTTTAGTTAATCACTTCCCTAATATTGAACGTTATGGGAAACAGCTCGCGACACACCCAGCATTTGCAAAAGCTGAACAACTTGAAGTGAAGTACTCTTAATTACTTCGCCCCTTTGATGACGCGTAAAACTTCATTTAAGGGGCGATATTACTAACATCGTAGACACGCTAACTGGATAGCGCTCCCCCCAGTCAATCGCTTTCGAGAACGTCGATTGTTATGTCAATCAAGCTAATGTAGTAAATTTCTGATTCTAATATAGTTTCGACCATAGTCACCATCTATTGAATTGATAAGCAATATCAGTTTTCTCCCCCAGCTTTTCCGTAATAACCTCCTCTACAGTTTCTAAGGTATTGAACCCTGGAGGGGGAAGAAAAATGACAAACAAGAAATTGACTACAGCAGCAGGTTGCCCTGTCGCACATAACCAAAACGTTATGACTGCAGGTCCTCGTGGCCCTCAACTATTACAAGACGTTTGGTTCCTTGAAAAATTGGCACACTTTGACCGCGAAGTGATCCCAGAGCGTCGTATGCACGCAAAAGGTTCTGGTGCTTACGGTACGTTCACAGTAACGCACGACATCACAAAATACACTCGCGCTAAGATCTTCTCTGACATCGGCAAAAAAACAGAACTATTCGCTCGCTTCACTACCGTAGCTGGTGAGCGCGGTGCAGCAGACGCAGAACGTGACATCCGTGGTTTCGCACTAAAATTCTATACTGAAGAAGGTAACTGGGACTTGGTTGGTAACAACACACCAGTATTCTTCCTACGTGACCCACTAAAATTCCCAGACCTAAACCACGCAGTAAAACGCGACCCTCGCACTAACATGCGTAGCTCTACCAACAACTGGGATTTCTGGACATCACTACCAGAAGCATTCCACCAAGTGACTATCGTAATGAGTGACCGTGGTATCCCCGCTTCTTACCGTCATATGCATGGTTTTGGTAGCCACACATTCAGCTTCATCAACGCAGAAAACGAGCGTTACTGGGTGAAATTCCACTTCAAAACTCAGCAAGGCATCAAAAACCTAACTGACCAAGAAGCAGAAGCAATCGTAGGTAAAGACCGCGAAAGCCATCACCGTGACCTCTACGAAGCGATTGAGCGTCAAGACTTCCCTAAATGGAAGATGTACGTACAGATCATGCCTGAGCTAGAAGCGGATGAAGTCAACTTCAACCCATTCGACCTAACACGTGTATGGTCTCAAAAAGACTACCCACTGATCCCAGTTGGTGAGTTCGAACTGAACCGTAACCCAGAAAACTTCTACGCAGAAGTTGAGCAATCAGCGTTTAACCCAGCAGCAGTTGTACCTGGTATCGGCTTCTCTCCAGATAAAATGCTACAAGGTCGTCTGTTCGCTTACGGCGATGCTCAGCGTTACCGTCTAGGTGTGAACCATCATCAAATCCCAGTGAACGCACCTCGTTGCCCCGTTCACAGCTACCACCGCGATGGCGCAATGCGCGTTGATGGCAACTTTGGTTCAACACTAGGTTACGAGCCAAACTACAAACAAGAATGGGCAGAGCAACCAGATTACTCTGAGCCACCTCTACGCATCAATGGCAACGCTGATCACTACGATCACCGTGTAGACGAAGACTACTTCAGCCAAGCGGGTGACCTATTCCGTCTGATGAACGAAGAGCAACGTCAAACTCTGTTCGACAACACAGCTCGCGCAATGGACGGTGTACCAGAGTTCATCCAACAGCGCCAGGTTCAACACGCATACCAAGCGGACGAAGCGTACGGCAAAGGTCTTGAGATTGCACTAGGCTTAAACAAGTAAGCGAACGCTGCAATCATTACACTGTGTGATTTAAAGACGAAAAAAAGGAGGTGCCCAACAGCACCTCCTGATTTCAAATCACTATTCCTTAATCACAAGTCACAAACCATGCTCAAGGAGATTCATTATGATTAACTTAGATTTCTTTAAGCTCTTTGATACCAAAGAACTGTTTATCTATTACTGATTCATCAACTACTGATTTTTAGCTACCGCTTTGATCAGTACTGATGTATCCATGCGACCTAAACCATCACGTTGAAGGTCTGCGTATTGCTCATCCACTTTCTTAGTCAGTGGAAGTTCTAGACCTACTCGCTCAGCTTCTTGCAGACAGAAACCTAAGTCTTTGCGCATCCAATCAATAGCGAAGCCAAAATCGAACTTGTCTTCAGCCATCGTATTTGCGCGGTTTTCCATCTGCCAAGAACCTGCAGCGCCATGCTTAAGCGTTTCTACAACTTGAGCGATGTCCAAGCCTGATTTTTGTGCCAGCAGCAAAGCTTCACTCAAGCCTTGTAAAACGCCTCCAATACAGATTTGGTTTACCATCTTACAGCGTTGACCCTGACCGTTTTCACCCAGTAGCGTCATCTGCTTCGCGTACACATCCATCGCCGGAGACACACGGTCAAAAATGCTTTGTTCACCACCACACATGATGGTTAGAACACCATTTTCTGCGCCCGCTTGACCACCAGAAACTGGCGCATCAATAAAGTGATTACCGTACTTAACACACGCTTCAGCCAGCTCAACCGCTAGGTCTGCAGAAGTGGTCGTGTGATCGACTAGCACTGCGTCCGCTTTCAAGCCGACCAGAATGCCCTCTTCACCGTAAACAACGCTACGAACGTCATCATCATTACCCACACAGGTAAAAACGATGTCACAGCCTTCTGCCGCTTCACGTGGTGTTTCACAAGCTACGCCTTGGTATTCTTCAGCCCATTTGTCGGCTTTCGCTTTTGTGCGGTTGTATACTTTGGTTTCAAAGCCCGCTTTACTTAGGTAACCAGCCATTGGGTATCCCATCACACCCAGACCAATAAATGCTACTCGTTGTTTTTCCATTGCACGCTTCCCTTAGTTCACCTGACTGAAATGTTTCGTAACATGCTACTAAAGAATTGAAATCATTACTCGTGATTTCTCTTTCCTCGGTCTCGATGATCCTGCATTGCAGTCCGTTTATTGCGCCTTCTACACCCCTTTACTTGACGATTAGCATAACAGTCAAAGCACTTAAAAAGGTTTACTACTGCTTAGCATGGAACATCGCTTGCCCACTCTTGTCCTTATTCGACCAGAAATTGATGTTGAACTGAGCATCATCGCTCATCTCAATGCGGTGCCAGTACTGCGGTGGACTTGTAGCAAACTGGCCTGCATTAATCACCACCACTACTTCTGCTTCTGTGGCATTTTCATCAGCAAAGCCGTAGTAAGTCACTTGCCCTTCCATGACGCACAGTTGTCCAAACACTCCCTCAGCGGTATTGTGATGAGTCAGTAGCGCTGGTGGCACATTGTCTTTAGTGAAGAAAGGTGTTGAACGTTGAACAGTCCAGTCTTTAGGAATTCGTAGATGCGACATAATGATACCCTCTCTAATTACAATTCTTTTCGTTTAAATCGGTTAAGCCTGACCGGCTTGAGACAACTCTCGAAGTAATGGAAATGCTTGCGTAACTTGTTCTCCCGTCACAACGAAGCCCATGAGTCGGCTATTTTCATCTTCTGCTTTCGCGGCAATGCCAGTTTGAGAAATCTGCACGCTCCAGTTCGTCACCGAACTAAAATCGCCTGCCAATTGAATTGGGTAGCTCGGCGTTTTGACCTTTACCATCATAGGCGGTAGTTTCAACTCTGCTTCTTGCCCCAGTAGTTGTTTGCCCAAAGCATTGGCACTTAGCACGATCGGTTGGAGGTACGGCATCATTCGACCTTGGATCTCAGCACAATCGCCTAATGCGAACACATTGGCTGCTGATGTCTGTAATCGAGCATCCACCTTGATGCCTTTATTGACACTCAACCCACAAGCCTTCGCTAACCAAGTGTTTGCACGTAAACCCGCCGCTGAAATCACTACATCAGCTTCAATTGCTTTACCTTGGCTCAAGCTTGCCACCAGCGAATCATTTGAGTGATTAATCGCAGCAACTCCAGTCTCTAAGGCAAGTTGAATACCTTGCTGCTTAAGTTGATTCTCCAGCGGCAATGCAACAAATTCAGGAATCAAGTTAGCGAGCAAACGGGGATTTGGCTCAACCACCGTAACGGCTTTACCACTGGTTGCGAGATCCATGGCGATCTCGACGCCGATCAAACCACCACCCATTACTAGAATTCGTTCCGCGCGGCTAATTTGCTCTTCCGCTAATTGATATTCTTGTAGCGAGTTCAGCGTTATCACCTCAGGTGCTGCACCACCAGATATTGGCGGCACAAAGGCTTTCGCGCCTGTCGCAAACACCAGTTTGGAATAAGGATAGGTTTGGCCGTTGGCGACCACTTGCTGAGCTTGCACGTCGACATGCTCAACCTTGGTATGGGCGAACAGTTCGATGTTGTGTTCCTGTGCAAACGCCTCACCACTTTTAACTATCAAGTCTCGGGCAGTTTGCTTGTTACTGAATACATGACTCAAATCGGGCTTGTTGTATTCCGCGCCATCATCAGCAGTAAACACTTGCAGCGGAATATGTGCGTCCATTCGACGCACTGTTTTCACCAATTGGTAAGCCGCAAAGCCGCTACCAATAATCACAATAGGTGCTTGCATATTCCCTCCTAACCGTTGTATTCAACGAAAACGTCTTTACCTAAATGGCATTCTGGGCACAAGAAGTAATCTGGCACTTCCGACCAAGCTGTACCCGGTTCAACACCTTGGTTAGGCTCGCCTTTAGCTGGGTCGTATACCCAATTACAAACCGTACAAACCATGCATTGACAATCTGCGGGATGCGCCTCGGCACTAGGGTTGCTAGGAGCAGCATCGACTACCGCTTGTGTTGCTATTTGTGCTGCGGGTTGTGATTGAACTTGTGGTGCAGACGCAGCAATCGCCGGAGAAATAACAGGACTTGTCAGGTCATGCTTCGCCCACAACTTCGCGATGTTCTGACCATGTTCGCGACATTCACGCATCGCATTACCATCTGGTCGCCATTTGGTTTTCAAACCCACTGCGGTTTCAAAGCCTGCGTCAGTCAATCGAGCATGGATACGATCCACCGCGCCACCATTCCACCCGTAGCTACCGAATGCAGCGGCTTTCTTCGCTTTAAAGCGCAGACCGGTAATTTCTTCTAGCATACCTGCGATCTTCGGCATCATGACGTTGTTCATGGTAGACGAACCAACCAAGATGCCTTTTGAGCGGAATACGTTGGCGAGAATTTCATTCTTATCATGCTTAGAAACATTAAAGACTTTGACCGCCACACCAGGATCGACATCGTGAATGCCTTGCGCGATTGCATCGGCCATCATTCGGGTGTTGTTTGACATAGAATCGTAGAAAATCGTAATGCGATCTTCTTGATAATTGTCTGCCCACGCCAAGTATTGCTCGATGATTTGAACTGGATTATCGCGCCATACAATACCGTGTGACGTTGCGATCATGTCGACAGGCAAATTAAAGCTCAGCACTTCTTTGATTTTAGCGGTTACCAAGCTGCTGAATGGCGTTAGGATGTTTGAGTAGTAACGCAAACACTGTTCCATCAACTCATTTTGATCCACTTCATCATTGAACAGACGTTCATCACAGTAGTGCTGACCAAATGCGTCATTACTGAATAACACTGCATCGCCCGTTAGGTAGGTCATCATGCTGTCTGGCCAATGCAGCATCGGCGCTTCCACGAACACTAGTTGCTTGCCATTACCGATATCGATGCTGTCGCCCGTTTTTACGGTTTTGAAGTTCCACTCAGGATGGTGGTGATGACCCACAATCGAATCAATCGCCGCTTCTGTACAGTAAATTGGTGTGTTCGGAATTTTCTCCATCAATGCAGACAATGCGCCCGAGTGATCTTCTTCTGCATGGTTTACCACGATAAAGTCGATAGACTTAAGGTCGATTTCCATCTCTAAATTTTGGATGAATTGTTGACTGAATCGATGATCGACCGTATCAATCAATACGGTTTTCTCTTCACGAATTAGATAACTGTTGTAGCTGGTACCTTTTGTCATTTTGTATTCTGTACCGTGGAAGTCTTGAACTTCCCAATCGCGTTGACCTACCCAGTGGATGTTGTTTTTTACGTGAATTGTCATAATTACTACCTTGAATGACGGGATAAACAAAAATAATTTCTTCTTGTATTGCACTGGGCGTGCCAACTTTTAATTTCTATATATTTCAATAGCTTAATTAAAACCCAACTTTAATAGCTGTCATTTAGACACAGTTGAAAATAGTCATTTAGACACTACAATAGTCATTTAGACACTACAATAGTCATATTGACACAATCGGTATTGGCTATGACTTCTTTAATCGCGCAATGGCTACACATCACGCAAGACCTTAACTCGGCGCTCACTCAACAAGCTCGCTTTGACACGTTATTAACCACGATTCGAGAGGTATTGAAGTGTGACTCTTCTGCCCTTCTTTTGTATGAAGACCAGCACTTTAAACCTTTAGCGATCAATGGATTGGCGAAAGAGGTCCTTGGACGCCGTTTCTCCATTGAGCAGCACCCAAGATTAGAAGCCATTGCCCGAGCAGGCGATATCGTGCGCTTTCCCTCCGACAGCGACTTACCTGATCCATACGATGGCTTGATTCCAAACCACGATGACAAACTGCATGTCCATTCCTGCATTGGTTTACCTCTGCTGATCGACGATCAACTGATTGGTGCCATTACGATTGACGCCTTCGACCCCAATCAATTTGATGGGCTACGCAACCAAGAGTTACGTTTTGTCAGCGCGTTGGCAGCAGGTGGCCTACACACTGCACTCCTGTTAGAGCAATTAGAAACACAAGCGAGCCTGCCACGCGACTCTTACGCCGAGAAACGCACCTTAAGTAATGAAATCATTGGCAACTCTCAGGGCATGCAAAATCTTCAAGAGCAGATTGATGCAGTCGCCGATACGGAGTTGTCTGTATTGGTCATGGGAGAAACGGGCGTGGGTAAAGAGTTGGTTGCCAGCGCTATTCACCATCGCTCTAGCCGCTCTAGCAATACTTTGGTTTACCTCAACTGTGCGGCGCTGCCAGAATCAGTCGCGGAAAGCGAGTTGTTCGGCCATATCAAAGGCGCATTTACAGGCGCAATCAGCAATCGCAAGGGTAAGTTCGAACAAGCCGATGGCGGCACACTGTTTTTAGATGAAGTCGGCGAACTGTCGTTAGAGCTGCAAGCCAAGTTACTTCGAGCCCTACAATACGGCGACATTCAACGTGTGGGTGATGACCGCCATATTCGAGTCAATACACGCATTGTCGCCGCCACCAACCGTATATTGCATGAAGAAGTGACTGCTGGTCGCTTCCGAGCCGACTTATATCACCGCCTAAGCGTCTTCCCGCTTCATGTTCCACCTCTTCGTGAACGTGAAGACGATGTGGTGTTACTCGCAGGCTTTTTTGCCGAACGTTTAAGAAGCAAATTGGGATTGAACAGCATTCGTTTGTCCCCCACTTTGGTGCAGGCACTCAAAGACTATTCATGGCCAGGCAACGTGCGAGAGCTTGAACATGTCATTAAACGTGCTGGTGTTTTGGCAAAAGCGCGTACCCACGCCATGGATATTGAGTTAGTTGAGCAAGATTTTGACATCCGAACGCCGAATCAGAACATCAAGAACGTTGAAGAAACGGAACAAAAATCTCGGCTTGAGCTACCAGAAGGCGGATTAAAGCCTGCCACAGACGCCTTCCAAAAAGCGATGATTGTTCGAGTTCTGGAAGAGAACCAAGGTAACTGGGCAGCAACGGCACGTCAGCTTGAATTAGATAACGGCAATTTGCACCGATTAGCAAAACGGCTAGGGATAAAATAGACACTAACGAATATCACCTAATATGGCATATTCATCGCCAAATAAAGAGCCGATGCCCAACCGCTCACTCAGCCCACTATAAGTAGTGAGCTGAGTGCTCAGATAGAATAGCCACCTAAGTTTGACGGTATTTTCTTCTAAATTTTATTGTCTTGAACCACCTCACAGATTTAATAACCCTTAACAATAAACACAATAATAGTTAAGGTATTTTTATGAGCTAGATCTAATAAAATTAAATATATAGTATTTATTTTAAGAATTTAAACTTTCAAAGTTCATCATAATAAATACAACCTCTATATATACACTTTACCTTCAAAAAACATCAAAATATAATCCCTTCGATAAAAAACACTTAAATGAATTTAACTGTATAAAAGTGAGGAGAATAAAATATGGGATATGGGGCGACAGTATATTCATTAGATACTGAAAAGGTTTTTAACGTACTAAAGAATGAGCGTAATCCAGAGCTAGAAAAAGCCATCATGGAAAGGTGTCAAGACTCCTTTAAGGCGATTAATGAAATGCTGGAAAGTAGTGGCGAAAGCATCCGAGCTGAAGAGCTTCTTATGCAAATGTTGTCTGAAGAGATAAAATACAGTCACTTGGGTTACGCCTATGCTTACTTGCTTGAAGCTATATGTAAGATAACTGGTTATTACTTATCCAATAACTCTTGGTATCCTTGCGATGTAAACGATTTCTGCGATATTCCATTCACTAATACCGATTATCCTATAAAATTCCCATTCCCTGACGATTTCCCTGTTGTTTTTATGATAAAAAATCAAGATATTCACCAAGATAACGTTGACTTCGGAGGCTTATCAGAGCAACAAATATCTGAAGTCAAGAGCTGGTACACTCATGCAGTCGTAAACAATCGTGACTTGGTATTATTTTATTATTAATAAATCATTCAATAGTTAAAATAACAATAGGATATTAATAAAACTCTAGCTTATATTAAGATAGAGTTTTATCTATTTAACTGAAATTTTTCTAATTTTAAAAACATTATATTTCACACCTAGTTTATAGACTCTGTGTATAGTGTGTTCAAAGGCAATGTGAACTCATAGGATCAAAATCAAGTTCTAATTTTTAGAAGAAAAACCGATCTGCTTGTGTCAAAATGCGCCATCCCAACCAAAAAGTCTTAATGTAATGAACTACCAAGCTGCTATTTTTGATATGGATGGTTTGCTCCTTGATACTGAGCGCGTCTGTATGCATATTTTCCAAGAAGCATGTGAAGCCCAGAACCTACCCTTCTATAAAGATGTTTATCTTTCAATCATTGGTCGCAATGCAGCGGGCATTGAAGTGATTTTTCGTAAAGCTTATGGGGATGATCTTGACCGCTTACACCAAGAGTGGCGCGACCGTTACGACGCTGTGGTTAAGCACCAAGCGATACCAGTAAAAGAAGGGGTGATTGAGCTGCTTGAGTGGTTGAAAAGCCAAGGGTTGCCAATTGCAGTCGCCACTTCTACAGCAAAAGAAGTGGCACAGAAGAAGTTGGAATTAGCGGGCCTAAGCAAGTATTTCGACAACTTAACGACAGGCTGTGAAGTGTCACACGGCAAACCTGAGCCAGAGATCTACCTGCTTGCAGCAAGTCGTCTAAGCGTAGATCCAACCAAATGTCTCGCCTTTGAAGATTCAAATAATGGCGTGCGTGCTGCTGTAGCAGCGAACATGATCACTTATCAAATTCCTGATTTGGTTGAGCCTTGCAACGAAATAAAACAATTAGGCCATACCGTCGCACCTTCACTGCATGATGTGTTGCACACGTTAAAGCAAACTCGCTAGGTCTACTTGTCGTCTGTTCTCTAGAAGCTCAGCAATTTAGCTGAGCTTCTTTCTTGAAACCTCTCCAATACCGTAAAACCAAACAATTCTGCCACCCGTTTAGAGAGATTATTTTCACCTTAACTCTGGCTAATCACGACTTTTGATTTAACTCACGCAATCGCATGAAATAAGGCATTTGAGTGATCAAATAGCGGAACTGTAACTATTCACCCACGAGCTATTGACGACGGTTTACGCTAAAAATACTGGCTCCTGATAATCAACTTTCAACATGT
>NZ_JAWOWL010000032.1:0-63881 GCF_033340395.1 Vibrio sp. 1159
TGAGTAGTTTTACAGGCAAAGCCGAAACGGATGATAACCACCTACTGAAGTAGGTGGTTTAGGGCTGAAAATAAAAATACCCAAGCACCTTGGATTGTTACTGTTGTAATCCGCCTGAGGTTACTTGGGTATATACAGACGAACAACTCTCGTTGGTCTGGTATTTCTCACTGAGCGATAATTACTCTTCTGTCGCTTCCGGAGTACGATTTAGGTGTTGAGCAGTTTGTGCATTCTCTTCTGCCAACCACTCAGCAACGTCTTTCGCAAAGTACGTTAAGATGCCATCTGCACCTGCACGTTTGAAGCACAATAGTGATTCCATCACAATTTCACGCTCTTTGAGCCAGCCATTCATGATCGCCGCTTTATGCATCGCGTACTCGCCAGAGACTTGATAAGCAAATGTCGGTACTTGAAGTTCAGTTTTTACTCGGCGAACTACATCTAAGTATGGCATACCAGGTTTAACCATCACCATGTCCGCACCTTCATTGATGTCTAGCGCCACTTCGTGAATCGCTTCATCAATGTTTGCTGGGTCCATTTGGTAGTTTTTCTTGTTGCCGCCTTTTAGATTTGAAGAAGAGCCAACCGCATCACGGAATGGTCCGTAGTAGTTCGATGCGTACTTAGCCGAGTAAGCCATGATTTGAGTATGAATGTAGCCCGCGTTTTCTAATGCTTCGCGGATCTTACCAATTCGGCCATCCATCATGTCTGAAGGCGCGACTACGTCAGCTCCCGCTTCTGCATGAGACAAAGCCTGCTTAACCAATACTTCTGTGGTTTCATCATTCATTACGTAGCCATCTTCATCGATGATGCCGTCTTGGCCATGTGTCGTGAATGGGTCAAGTGCCACGTCTGTGATTACACCAATTTGAGGAATGTGTTCTTTAAGTGCTCGTACTGCTCGCTGAACCAAACCTTCTGGGTTGTAGGCTTCAGTAGCACATAAGCTTTTAGCGTCTTGGTTTACGACAGGGAAAAGCGCGATTGCTGGAACGCCTAGATTTGCAAGGTATTGTGCTTCTTCTAGCATTAAATCAATCGACAAACGCTCTACACCCGGCATGGACTCCACGCTCTCACGACGATCTTTACCCATAAGAATGAACATTGGGTAAATCAGATCATTAACAGAAAGTTGGTTCTCAGCCATCAAACGACGACTAAAATCGTGCTTACGTAAACGACGCATACGGCGTGCAGGGAATGGACCTTGAATTGATACAGACACCATTTTCTCCTTGTCTGGACGGTTATGATGATCAAATCATCTGGTGAACAAAATCATATCACTCTTGATGCATGTTGCGAGTGACAATCTGGAAAAAGGTAATGAAAAAAACTGAAAATGACCCAGCACTCACACTCAAGTATACTTCGAATACGAAACCAACCATGAAGCACAGAGAGTAACGATGATCGATACCCACGCGCACATCTATGCCAGCGAATTTGATAACGACCGCGATGAAGTAGTACAACGCGCCTTAACGCAAGGCATTAATAAAATCCTGTTGCCAAACATCGATCTGGACTCAATTGAGCCCATGCTAAAAACCGAAGCGGCGTATCCAGACGTGTGCCACTCAATGATGGGGCTGCACCCTTGCTATGTGGATAACAACGTTGAGCAAACGTTGGAGATCATCCGCGGCTGGTTTGAGAAACACAAGTTTATTGCGGTGGGCGAAATCGGTATCGACCTATATTGGGATAAAACCTATCGTGCTGAGCAAGAAATAGCGTTCGTAGCTCAACTTAACTGGGCAAAAGAGATGGATTTACCGGTCGTTATCCACACTCGTGATTCGATTGAAGAAACACTCACTTTGCTACGACAAGAGCAAGATGGTCGTCTGCGTGGTGTATTCCACTGTTTTGGAGGCAGCTTAGAAGAAGCACAAGCAATCAATGAGCTAGGCTTCCACTTAGGCTTAGGTGGCGTATCGACCTTTAAGAATGGCGGGATGGATAAAGTCATTCCACATTTGGATATGCAGTGGGTCATTTTAGAAACCGACTGTCCATATTTAGCGCCTGTGCCACACCGTGGTAAACGTAATGAACCAGCCTACACTTCTCTCGTTGCACAACGTGTTGCCGACTTGCGTGATGTCGACATCGCAACCATCGATGCCATAACGACTGAGAATGCCAAAAAGCTGTTTAATATTTAATTCACGAGAATTGAAAAAAGCGACGAAATCAACGTCGCTTTTTTATCACCTAAACTATTGAATGAACGATTCAACCCGTTGAAATAGTAGAACAATCCATACAAAATTATTGATAAAAATAATAATTAACTAGCAACTCTACTTACTTCTCATATCGTCACTTTACTTCGTCCGCTTTGCAAAACTGTCGACAACTCGACACATTATTTTTCTATACTGATTTACGCCCATTAATTAGCACAAATGTAAAACAGCATGAATATGGAAGTTGAAGTGTGCACACATGGTGCTTACTTACAACGCGTACCGCGCAGTTTTTTTCAAAAGCTGCTGGGCATCAAGGAAGTATACGTATGCACAAAATGTGGTTACGTCATGAAAGTTAAGTAATTAGCCCAAGAAAAAACCAACCGCAAAAAAAAAGCGGCTCAATTGAGCCGCTTTTCACATCTAGATTAGCCTTATTCTTCGGTTTCCGCTTCTACTTCTTCGCTTCGACGAGTATAAAAACGCGCGAAGAACAAACCGACTTCAAACAGTAAACACATCGGAATAGCGAGTAAGGTTTGCGAGATCATGTCTGGTGGCGTTAACACCATACCTACGACAAACGCAGCCACTATAATATAAGGACGTTTCTGTCTTAAATCTTCTGGTGTAGTGGCCCCAGTCCAACACAACAAAATAATCGCAACAGGCACCTCGAATGCGATACCAAACGCCATAAATAGCGCCAGCACAAAGTCGAGATAACTCGAGATATCAGTTGCAAACTCTACTCCACCAAGAGAGATGGCGGTAAAGAAGCCAAACACCAATGGAAATACCACGAAGTAGGCAAATGCCACTCCACAGTAGAACAATAGCGAACTAGAGAACAGCAATGGCATGATCAATCGACGTTCATGCTTGTACAAACCTGGCGCTACAAATGCCCACACTTGATACAAGATAAACGGCACCGCAATAAATACCGAAGCAATTAACGTCAGCTTAAGTGGCGTAAAAAAAGGTGACGCTACATCCGTAGCAATCATGGTCGCGCCTTCAGGTAGACGTTCTACTAAAGGTGCGGAAACAAACTCGTAAATGTGGTTAGAGAAATAAATTAGTCCGACAAACACGACCAACACTGCGAGGATTGAGCGCAGTAGTCGGTTGCGAAGCTCCAACAAATGACTAATTAAAGGTTGTGTCTGCTCGACGGTAGACATGGCAAACCTCTTATTAAAAACCAGATCAAAAAGGAGCTACCAATCACTAGTAGCTCCTCCTAATGAGACTATTCGGCTTTCTTATCTGCCGCTGTAACCTTGCTCTCTTGCGCTTTCACGGCCTCTTCGACTGCTGGCTCTGTTTTTACAGGCTCAGTCTCTGAATCGGTGTTCTTTGCGTAAGGACGATTTACAGATTGCGCTGCCTTCTTCAACTCTTCAACTGAAGATTTCAACTCAGGGGACAAATCATCCATCCCCATTTGTTCTGCTTTGCGCAAGTTTTCTTGCAGCTCTTGGACTTTCAGCTCGTGTGACAATTCGTCTTTGACGCTATTTGCCATACTCTTAGCGGCACCGATAAAGCGAGACACGCTGCGAATAGCATGAGGCAAACGCTCCGGCCCAAGAACGACCAGACCAACAACAGATATTAATACCAGTTCCCAAAAACCGATATCAAACACGTTTTACGCCTGCTCTTTGTCTTTTTTCGTTTCAGGAGCAGCTTCTTTTTTCTGCTGCTCTTCTAGACTTTTTGGTTCGAAGTCTGCGTCTTTGTCATTTTTCGCAGGTTCATCTTCGCTCATCGCTTTTTTGAAGCCCTTAACGGCACCACCCAGATCGCCACCGATACCGCGTAGTTTCTTTGTTCCGAATAGCAATACAACAATTACAGCAATGATTAGAAGTTGCCAAACACTGATACCACCCATTCTCTTTACCTCGGGTCTTTAAACAAACAAAAATATTTCAAGAGTTTAACGTCTATTGACGATAAGCTCGCCAACTAAGCAGCCAAAATGTGACACCTGCGATACCGCAGGCCAACGAAAGCTGCTCAAAAGCATCGTTCACCAATATTGCCGAGCATACGACTAAAGTCGCGCCAACGCCAAACAAAAACTTTCCTGTCGCCTGCTGGCGCTTGCTCTGGCGATACCCTTGATAAAGCTGATCCATACGTTGATTCATCGCTTTACCTTGTTTCAGGCTATCGTAAAGTAGCTCTGGCAGTTCAGGTAATTTCTCTGCCCAAAATGGTGCGCGGTCTTTAATCGCATTCACTAGAGCTTGCGGCCCAACTTGATTCATCATCCATTCTTCCAGGAATGGTTTTGCGGTCTCCCACAAATCAAGTTGAGGATATAGCTGCCTACCAAGCCCTTCCACGTACAACAGCGTTTTTTGCAACAGTACAAGTTGTGGCTGAACCTCCATATTGAATCGACGTGCCGTGTTGAACAAATTCAACAACACATGACCAAAGGAGATTTCGCACAATGGCTTAGCAAAAATAGGCTCACACACAATGCGAATCGCGAACTCAAACTCATCGACATTGGTATCCGCAGGCACCCAACCTGAATCCACATGTAACTCCGCCACTCGGCGGTAGTCACGATTGAAAAACGCCAGGAAGTTTTCCGCCAGATAACGCTTGTCTTCGCTATTAAGTGTACCAACGATTCCGCAATCTAGCCCTATCCACATTGGGTTCTCTGGATGTTCGGGTTTGACGAACACATTACCCGGATGCATATCGGCATGGAAAAAGCTGTCTCGGAACACCTGAGTGAAGAACACACTCACACCGCGTTCCGCGAGCAATTTCATATTGGTGCCATTTGCTTTCAAGCCTTCAATATCAGAGACTTGAATGCCATATATTCGCTCAGAAACCATGACAGTTTCATTACTGAAGTCGGGAAAAACTTCAGGAACATACAATTCTTCGCTGCCCTCAAAGTTGCGGCGCAACTGAATGGCATTCGCCGCCTCACGTCGCAAGTCGAGTTCATCAAGCAGGGTTTTCTCGTACTCACGCACGACTTCAACTGGTTTTAAACGACGTGCTTCAGGCATCGCTCCGGCGACTATACGCGCCATTCGGTGCATCAGTTTTAGATCTGAATCAATGACTGGGCGAATATCTGGGCGGATAACCTTTAATACCACTTCTTGGTTAGTGTCTTTTATGCGCGCAGTATGTACCTGAGCAATCGACGCAGACGCCAGTGGTTTGATATCAAACTCGGTAAACCATTTTTCTAACGGACCACCTAATGCTTGCTCCATCTGCTTTTTTGCCAACTCGCCATCAAAAGGAGCGACTTGGTCTTGAAGTAAAGCTAGGGGATCAGCGATATGCGGAGGAAATAAGTCACGGCGCGTCGACATCATCTGACCGAACTTAATCCAAACCGGCCCCAGCTCTTGCAGTGCTAAACGCAGACGTTCACCGAGTGGTTTTTCTGGGTGCTTGTTCTTAATCCAAAACAAGCTTTTGCGCAGTAAAAGCGGCGCTTTGGTCAGTTGGTGATCGGGAAGCAGCTCATCTAAGCCGTATTCCAGTTGTACTTTGGCGATGTGGTATAAGCGCTTTAGTTCTGCTGGCGTCATGGTTTCTCCAATGCAGGCTTATCTGCATCCAGCTTATTCAGCAAAGCCGTTAAACGAGCTTCAATGCGAGAAGCCTGGCTGCGAACCTCATCAACTTGGTCGCAGAAATAGGCCACTTCTAACGGAGCGGGAGCCAGTTTCCATTCTTCAGTCACTACTTGCGCAAGATGACGCTGGTGTTTTTCTGCTTGAGACGCAAGAAAGTTGCCGATGTTTTTTGAACCTTGCACAAAGGTATGTGCGGCGACATCGCCAGTCACGCGAGACAACCACTCTTCAACATCTGGTTTGCAATCCACCATCAACTGAGAGAATTTCTGCGCCAATTGAATATCGCCTTCGAGTTCAAGTTTATCTTGTTTAATAAGACGAGTGATGTTGGCCTGATCGCGCAGCTCTGGTAACACACTCAAGTTGAGCGATAGATAGCAGTTAGGCTGCCCTTCGTAATGACCGAGCACATCAATTTGCTGACTAAAAACGAATGTCAGTGTTTTATTGATCTCTTTCAGGTGAACTTGAATAACTTGACCTTTTAGACGCGCTAAACGACGGCCCAATGCAGGGTCGTCTTTGATCAGTGTATTCAGTGACGTTTCAATCACAGCGGTGATAAGTGGTTCAAATGGCATGCCGTTAACCCTTAGAATTTATAACCGCGATGCAAAGCCACAATACCACCAGTTAAGTTGTAGTATTTGGTGTTTTCAAAACCTGCTTCTTGCATCATGCCTTCCAGCGTTTCTTGGTCTGGATGCATACGGATTGACTCCGCTAGGTAGCGGTAACTCTCTGAGTCATTCGCAACTAGCTCACCGATTCTCGGCAACAAGTGGAATGAATATGCGTCGTATACTTTCGATAACGGCTCTAGCACTGGTTTTGAAAATTCCAACACCAATAGACGGCCGCCTGGCTTCAGTACGCGGAACATTGAACGAAGCGCTTTGTCTTTGTCAGTCACATTACGCAAACAAAAACTGATGGTGATGACATCAAAATAATCATCTGGGAACGGCAGTTCTTCTGCGTTGGCTTGAACGTAATGCACGTTACCCACAATACCGTTATCACGCAGTTTATCGCGACCAACGTTAAGCATTGAGTTATTGATATCGGCAAGGATGACATGGCCTTCATCGCCAACAATGCGCGAGAATTTCGCCGTCAAATCCCCCGTACCACCACCTAGGTCAAGAATACGTTGGCCAGGGCGAGCGCCACTACAATCGATAGTGAAGCGCTTCCAAAGGCGGTGAATACCACCTGACATCAGGTCATTCATGATGTCGTATTTTGTTGCCACGGAGTGGAATACTTCGGCAACCTTAGTCACTTTTTCGTCTTTTGCCACTGTAGAGAAACCAAAGTGAGTGGTTTCATTCTCTAACGCTGTATTGGATTGCAAACTTGTGTCCGTCATTCTAATTCCTCTTAGGCAGCGCTTTCCTCTACGGGGCGTTTGTTGACAAATAAAATCGCCCACTGCACTGCGGGCGATTAGTTTACTTTATCCTCAGCCGGATGTCTTTCTACTAACGGGTCATTTTCTGAAAATGCATCACTCTGCGCTAACTGCGCGAGGTCGGAAGAAATCGGTCGTTTAATTTCAACTCCCAAGTGTTTAAAGCTTTCGGCTTGGCGAATCACATTTCCGCGCCCTGTGGCAAGCTTGTTCATCGCACCTTGATAGCTTTGATTCGCCTTATCCAGCGCACCGCCGAGCCCCTCCATGTCGTCTACAAACAATCGTAATTTGTCGTAGAGTTTTGTCGCACGCTGCGCAATCATTTTGGCGTTTTCATTTTGGCGTTCATTGCGCCATAGATTATCAATGGTGCGCAGTGCCACCAGCAACGTTGTTGGGCTCACCAAAATGATGTTTTGCTCCATCGCGTCTTTAATCAAGCTTGGATCGGCTTGAATCGCGACTTGGAACGCCGGCTCAACCGGGATAAACATCAGAACATAGTCCAAACTCTGAATACCTTTGAGTTTGTGGTAGTCCTTCATGCTTAACCCTTTGATATGTGCACGTAGAGCAGCTAAGTGCGCATTCAAAGCCTGATCGCGCTCAGCATCAGTTTCGGCGTTGAAGTAGCGCTCATAGGCAACCAGCGCCATTTTAGAATCCACAACCACTTGTTTGTTTTGTGGGAGATGCACAATGACATCAGGTTGGTAACGCTTGCCTGCTTCATTTTGTAAGTTCACCTGAGTCTGATATTCGTGCCCTTCACGCAAGCCAGATTCGGCAAGTACCCTAGCGAGCACCACTTCGCCCCAGTTACCTTGCTGTTTGTTGTCCCCTTTCAACGCTTGGGTCAAATTAACCGCTTCGCGCGTCATTTGCTCGTTCAAACGTTGCAGGTTTTTCAGCTCATGCACTAGGGTATGGCGCTCTTTAGCTTCTTGGCTAAAGCTGTCATTAACGTGCTTTTTGAACCCTTCTAACTGTTCTCTAAGCGGTGACAACAAGCCTTCTAAACTCTGACGGTTTTGCAAATCGACCTTCGCGGTTTTTTCTTCAAACAATTGGTTGGCCAAGTGCTCAAATTGTTGTTTCAAGCGTGCTTCCGCTTGTTCTAAAATTTGCAGTTTTTCGGCATTAGCTTGGTTAATTTGCTCATGGCGAGCTTGCTGTTCACGCAGCTGCGTTTCTAGACGTGATTTGTGTTCACGCATTTGACCAAGCTCATCAAAGTATTGCTGGCGCTCTTGCTTTACAGCCTCGAAGTAACGCAGTTTTTCCATTGCTGCCATCAGCTTTCCATGTGTTTGGCGTACTTCAAACGCGGCTTTATCGCGCTCATCATCTAATTCATCCAACTCTTGCTGGGCATCGGCAAGGCTTTGCTTGACCTGTTCAAGTTGCTGTTGATGAAGCTGTTTTTCTGAAAAAAGTTGTTGCTCGAGAAGCTGAGTTTGGGTGATAAAACGCTGTTTCACCCACCAACCGGCAGCGACACCACTAAGCGTGGCAGCACAAAGAGAAGAGAGAATGAGAGATTGGTACTCAAGAATCCATTGCATAATAGCGAGTTAGCCTGTGTTTTGTATCTATAACAATGGTATTTAGACACTGGATAAATGTCCAGTTTGTTGGATGAAAAATCCTCGCATACACTAGGCCTTCCTATAATATTCTTTCTTCCGCTCAAATTATCCAAACCGAGCGGCACATCATCACGCAGAGGCATCATGAACGAGCGTCGCGCCCTAGGATTTGGGCTCTCAGCAGTATTACTTTGGTCTACCGTTGCAACCGCATTTAAACTCACGCTGGCAGAATTTACGCCGATTCAAATGCTATGCATTGCCAGCATCGTCTCTGCGATTGCACTAACAGTAATCTGTGGTGTGCAAGGTAAACTGGGCCAGTTAAGCGCTACATTTTTCTCAAACCCTTGGTATTACCTACTGCTTGGGTTGATTAACCCTTTGGCGTATTACGTTATTCTGTTCAAAGCATATGACTTGCTGCCCGCATCTCAGGCTCAAGCGATCAACTACAGCTGGGCCATCACCTTAACGCTAATGGCCGCTGTTTTCTTAGGACAAAAGATCCGTGGTAAGGACTGGCTAGCTTGCGGTTTTAGTTATGTCGGCGTGATAGTGATTGCCACACAAGGCAATCTTTTAGGCATGGAATTTGAGAGCCCGTTGGGTGTTGGTCTTGCGCTGCTATCAACGCTGCTGTGGGCCGGTTACTGGATTTTAAATACCAAAAATAAGGCCGACCCTGTGATTGGCGTTCTGCTCGGCTTTTTGGTCGCTATTCCATTCGCCATTGGTTTAAGTCTTTATGAAGGTGCGAGCTGGCAGGCAATCTCAATTAAAGGCTGGGCAGCGGTGACGTATGTCGGACTGTTTGAAATGGGGATCACTTTCGTTTTGTGGCTGAGCGCACTCAAATCAACGCAAAACACCGCGCGTATCAGTAATCTGATCTTTGCTTCTCCATTTATCTCACTCATGTTGTTAGCTACCATCATCGGCGAAGAAATTCATCCTTCAACCTTGATTGGCCTGGTATTGATCATCAGTGGCTTAGTCATTCAGCAAGTCTCATGGGGCAAGAAAACCAAAGCGGTAAACGCTTCTTAATCACCTATCAAAAGCCCTAAAAAAACGATGCAATAAGTTGGATAAAAAAGAGATATAGATAACATTTTAATGATAGAAAGCACTTTACGCTGCTAGGATTTAGCTACGCGTTGGATACGATACTCACAAAGCCCAATAGCTTACGCTAGATTCTAATATAATTACCTTTGGGCGATTTAGGACTCGTTATTAATTATGTTTCGCTTCGCTATTCCTTCGCCTTTGATGGCAGACTGGCAACACGCTCTGCGACAATGCTGTGATGTAACTCAAGCTCAGGGACAGCTTTATACTCTGAGCGATACTCAGCGGTGGCTATCGACTGAGGTGTCCACCTCAACCCAAAATCATCGTGCTATCGTCGATGTGATAACGCAAGTTGTCGATCACTTTACGCCGACAGATTTTACAGTTAGCCATACCCCCTTTGAAGAGCAAACCTTGAGCATAGGACCGATTTGGCTACCTAATGGCGAATTGCTTGCCGTACTGACATTGACTCACCCTAATGATCAATCGACGGTTGTTTCGGCATGGCTAAGCGCAATGGCGGGGCGGATCAGCTTTGATATCAACTTGCACTGTCAGCAAGAACAAACGCGACATCAAAGCGCGGAAATAAAGCCAACACCAACACTACAAGAGTTTATCGACTGCCTTGAAGACCACGTATGGATAAAAGGCATAGATGGTCTTTATTCGATGACCAACCGAAGCGTAGAAAATGCGTGGCAAAAAACCAACAGTGAAATCATTGGAAAAGACGATTTTGCTCTGTTTAGCCATGAACGTGCGGAAAAATTCATTGATGCCGATAAATTGGTGGTAGCCACGGGCACGCAAAATATTGTTGAAGAATGCCGTCAAATTGATGAAAACAATAACCCCACTTGGCTAGAAACCATTAAGTCTCCTGTCCGTGATCATGCGGGAAACTTAATCGGCATTCTGGGGATGACACGTAACATCACCCGCCGAAAAATGGTAGAAACGCAGCTCTCCTTAGCGTCCCAAATTTTCAACAATTCGCAAGAAGGCATGGTCATTACAGACCGCAATGCCAACATCATTGATGTAAACACGGCTTTTACCCAAATTACAGGTTACCGCTCTGAAGAGGTGATAGGAAAAAACCCACGAATTCTGCGCTCAGGCCATCATGATCAAGGTTTCTATCAACAGTTGTGGCATCAACTCGAAAACAAAGGCCAATGGAAAGGCGAATTCATCAACAGAAAGAAAGATGGCAGCATTTATCCGCAATTAGCGACCATTAGCGCCGTAATGGACGATAAAAACCACCTTATTAACTACATTTGTGTGTTTGAAGATATCTCTGTGCGTAAGGCACACGAAGAAAAGCTGCAGCGCATGGCTTTTTACGATCCATTAACCAATCTACCTAATCGCACCCATTTACTCAGCTTACTCGAACAACACATCGAAACCGGACACAAAAGCCAGCAGACGTTTGCCACCCTATTCTTAGATATCGACCATTTCAAACACATCAACGATAGTATGGGCCACTTCTGTGGTGACCAATTGCTGTCTAAGTTAGCGATTCGTCTGCAAGATGTGCTTCACCTCAATGCGCATGTGGCTCGCATTGGCGGCGATGAATTTGTGATTATTTTGCCAGACATCCATAGTGATGTTGCCTTACTGGAAACCGTCGGCGATATTCTAAGCGTATTCCAGCAACCATTCGACTTGGCAAACCACGACTCACTTCGTGTCTCGACCAGTATTGGTATTGCCTTGTACCCAAGAGACGGTCAAGACAGTGAAACCTTACTGAAAAACGCAGACACCGCGATGTACTTAGCGAAGAAAAATGGACGCAACGGCTACGCGTTTTACTCACCGGATTTGACCGATAAATCCGTATCCCATGTACGCATTCAATCCGCTTTGCATCAAGCAATAGAAAAACAACAACTCCGGTTAGAATTCCAACCGCAATACAACTTGGAACGAAATACGATTGTCGGCGTCGAAGCTTTATTACGCTGGCAGCATCCAGAATTTGGCCTTGTACCACCAGCAGACTTTATTCCAATTGCAGAAAAAACAGGGCTGATTCAAAGCATTGGTGAGTGGGTGTTACAACAAGCTTGTTTGCAAGGTAATGCTTGGCTGGACCAAGGCATCGAGTTTGGCAAAATCGCCGTAAATGTTTCTGCGTTGCAGCTTCAGCAGTCAAATTTCATTCAGCGATTAAGTACTATCCTCGATAACACCGGATACCCTGCCCAACGGTTAGATTTGGAGATCACAGAGAGCTTTTTACTGATCGACCCTCAACAAGCCATTGCATCGTTAAATCAATTACGAGAACTGGGTATTGAGATTTCTCTGGATGACTTTGGAACTGGCTATTCGTCTTTGTCTTACTTGAAAGGTTTGCCAATCAACAAACTGAAAATTGACCGCTCATTTGTCAGTGATGTCCCAAGTAATAGCGACAGCAACGCGATTGTGAATGCCATTATTGCCATGGGAAAAACGCTGTCGTTGAAAGTCGTCGCGGAAGGGATAGAAACTCGGAAACAAGCCGATTATTTATTCGAAAAAGGCTGTATTTATGGTCAGGGATATTTATTTAGTCAGCCAGTGAGCGCTGAAAAGCTGTTTCGTTGAACCAGCTTGCTCCTCAAGTCACTCTCGCGGTGCCACGTCCGCGGAGGTGATTTGCTTTGCTTGATTTTGGGTTGATTGGCACAACTCTAGGCGATCAACCAAAATATTGATACAAACCAGCAACGGCACACCGATCAATAGTCCCATTCCGCCCCAAAGCCAGCCCCAAAAAACAAGCCAAACAAAAATCACTAATGGGTTTAAGTTAAACCTTTTCCCCAATAGTGTTGGTGTAACAAACTGACTTTCAATCAAATTGAGCAGTAAATAGATAGACACAACCGTCAGCATAAAACTGACCGACTCCAACTGAAGATAAGCAACAAAGCCAAAGCTCACCATGGATATGACAGGGCCGAGGTACGGCGCAAAATTCATCACGCCTGCAAATGCGCCCCATAGAAATGGGTCTTCAAGGCCTAGAACAAAAAACACGGCCCCGACACTCAACCCCAGCCCCGCATTCACTAAAGTGATGGTGCCAATGTATCGAGATAGGTCTTTCTGTAGCGCTTTGACCAACTCAATCGCTTGGCGCTGTTTGGCGAACCCATGTAAGTAAGACACTGACTTTCGAAATAAGCTTCGTCCATGATTGAGCATAAAGTAAACCATAAACAGCACGATCATCGCTTGTGTCAAAATCGTCGGCGTAGTGGTCGCGAGCGTTTTTACCAAAGAAAATACGGTGTTGTTCCCGACCTCATCCATACTCATTTCGTTGGCGATATTCAATGGAGTATTAAGGTGATCAGCCGAAGCTTTAGTAACTTCGCTTACTTCTTGCGACACATTTTTCACGATACTGGGCAGCTCAGACCACCATTGCTTGGCGGGCTCCGACATGGCGGCAAGACCAATAATTGAGGCGCCAACGAGGAATGACAGCGTCAACACGACGGTAATAGCACGTGGTAAACCTTTGTCTTCAAGATAATTAATGAAAGGGCTGCACAGCAGAGAAATAAAGGTGCTAAGCACAATAGGTAACAATATTGGCTTGGCAAAATACAGCCCTGGGACGAGTAACAGGACGAGAAGCGTTGCACCAATCGCAGTGTTGGCAGGAATGTTCAATTTCGCTGTCATAATAAGCTCAGAATCGGTAAGAAAATTTTGCGGTGAAATCCGCTATTAGAGTGGTTCGCCCTCTGTCGTCGCAGCGTTGCTTACTTGTGTTGCTGCATTTCCATTTTGCTCCGCATCTGACTCATCCAGAGAAGCTGCCGCGACCGGCTTTGTGAGCGAATCGGTAATATCAGACACGCTGCTAACCAATAGCCCCATTGACGAAATAGAAGAAGTCAGTCGAGACAATCGACCTGCTTTTGCTGCGGTAACGGCAACGACAGCACTAATGCCTAATGTCGTCCAAGGGTTTTCTCTCACAAACTTCTTGGTGGTAAACGTGAACATTTCCATCGACAAACAACATTGCTCTAGAGATGCTTTACCTTCCATCCGCTTGATCCGCATGGCTCGATTGAGCTTTTGTAGCGAGCGCATCCCACCCCTCCTGTAATTGTTCTGTCGTATTTTTGAATCCAAGAAATCCAACTAAACGCTTCTGCCACCAGGCTAAAGCAAATAATGCCAAGCCTAATGATGTGATAAATACACCCACGGCAACATATACGTTGGCAGTTAACTGATAAGCCACCACCCCAGAGGCAAGGCACAAACTGAATACGAACAATACCGACAATAGGGTAAAAACAACGGTACACAGCAAAATCTGACGCACTGCGGACACGTTAACTTTCATCTCCAAGAGGAACAAATCCAACGTTGAACCTGACCATACTTTTAGCGATTTCGTCAGTTGGTCCAATTGCGCAAGAATGCTGCTCAAACCATTAATGGTTTGTTGGATATCCTGTTCTTCTGCCCCATCAGGGGCTCGGCCGCTGTCTGAAGCCGCCGAGCCTGATTGCTGATTGGTAACTTGCCCTGAGTTATTCATGTGAAGCCTCGCCTTTCTGTTGTGTGGCTTAATCCTTGGTGACCACTATTATTTGATCAGCTTCGAAACCGCCCAACCAGCAAGGAA
Source organism: Vibrio sp. 1159 (assembly GCF_033340395.1). Taxonomy (NCBI): domain Bacteria; kingdom Pseudomonadati; phylum Pseudomonadota; class Gammaproteobacteria; order Vibrionales; family Vibrionaceae; genus Vibrio; species Vibrio sp. 1159. Next base: position 14,607 of record NZ_JAWOWL010000032.1, read on the forward strand.
GGCACAACCTATGCTCAGCAATGGGCGCTCCTTGATTACATTTTCTGCCGACTTAGTCGCCTGCTGAACTTGCTGTGCACCGACATCCAGCTTCTCTTTGGCTTGATCTTTCATCGCGCCAACGGCTTCCGTCGTGGCTTGTTCCGCTAAGTGATATGCTTCTTCTAACTGCTCTTGAGGTTTTACTGTGCTTTCTTTTGTAGTAGCCATAACTAGCCTCCATTAATGAGTTGAATAGTGAATCAAGTGAAACAATGTTTGACCTCACTTACTCCCTACAAAGCCATATCCATGCCAGAATTTTAAGTTATTGTTTTTTATTGATTTTATTTTCATTTCGATAAAAAGCCGTATCTGTACGTGTAATTCTTTCCAAGCTTTCCCCGCCATTCTTGTAATTTTTTCTTAGCGCCTTACCGACTGTTAGCAAGTTATTGCAAAAAAAGATATTAAGTCACTGATTAATCAGACTTAAAATTCATTGGCATACAACCTGCAATTAAAATTAAAGATGAAACATCGTGTTTGTATTCCATACGCTCAAACACCCCTATCACCAGTAAATAAGGAGTGGCATATGAAAAATGAAAACATCGCCTCAATCATTGAGCTTATCGAAAGCGGAAATGAAATTTACAACAAGGCCATCGAGAACATCGACAACACTTCTTTGAATAATGTGTTGGTAGAACTGCTCAGAGTACGTGAGCGTGCAGTCATTGAGCTCACTCCCTACTCTCTAGCAAGTAACAATGAAGAATCTGCCGACGACACTCCGGTTTCCTACACCATCAAGGCGCGTGAGGTCTACAGCGACGTGATGAAGGAAGTGTCCTCTGACAAAGAGTCTATGTATTTAGAACAGCTTGAAGGTGTCGAAAGCAAGGTACTCAAAGAGATTGAGAATTTGATTACTTCCCACCCAGAGCAGGCGGATAACTCGGTTCTGCTGAAAGTTCGTAGCGATATAAAAAGCTGCAAAGAAAAACTCAGCAGCATCAGCCTTATTAGCTAAAACCTGGTGGTCGCCTTTGCAATAAAGCTCGGTATTGAGCAAAGAACAAAGAAATGGCCAACTTGCTTTGGCCATTTCTGACAAGCCCACAGGCGCATTAACATAACCGTCACGAGAAATGTCCCACGACAATAATCACAAATAAAGAGGTCACTATGACATTGGATAACAATCGAGTAAGGGAGCTACTCGTAAAAATGACACACCATCGCCAAACGTGTTTGCCTCTCGTTAACCCGCAATCACATATGACACTCGCAAGAGCGGCATATCGATTCGTGAAAATAGAAAAAGTGATGATCAAAAAGATGGCGAAGCTGTTTTTCGACCAAGATGGTGAACAATTCATTGCAGAAAATGCCACCGAATACGGCGTTGCCGGGCTAGGTAATTACAAAGAAATGCATTTTATGAATAAATTACTGTTAGATGATTTAAAAGCCCTGCTTAGAGCCATTGACGACACCAACTTAACCGCACTTGTTTCTTATTGGTTAGCTGCTTTACAAGTTGAAAACGATGAAATTGAAAAGCACTTACCTCAGGGTGAGTAATTATACTCGCCCTTCTTTCTTCACTTTGTTTAACCCTCATCCCCAATCAACCTAGTAAAAGGTACAGATAGAAAAAAGCCGCTGCATCTACTACGCAGCGACCTTAATAGCCTTTTTACGACGCACACCAAATCATCAAACAGCACAGAAAAAGCGCCATGTAGAATACGAAGCAAATGGCGCGTTATCCGCGGATTATCTGTGTTAAAGCGAAGCTGATTTACGTCTCTGGCTTGGAACAAATACGTTCAATGACTTTGGACGCAGCTTGATTGCCAGTTGCTCATCAGAATACAGTTCACCATCAATCACATATTCAATCGGTTTATTCGCAGAAATAGTGACGCTCTGAGCCGTCGCGTATTGAAAATGTGTCGATTCTTCCTGTGCACCTACGCTCGTTAATGTCAGATCCGACAAGGCGATAAGACGTCCACCTAAAGACTCGGTGTTATCTAAATATGTGATATGCAGCTTGCCATCATCAGGCTGCGGCGCATCACCACCTTGGGCAAGCAACGTACTAAATGGAGCGATATTCGCAACGACAAAACTATGGACTTCAAGCGTTTGTGTATTATTGTCGTGGTTTCCATCTTCAGTTGGAGCGTCTAACGAAACGGTTAAAGCTTGCGTTTCTTCCGCCACTACAGCATTAAAAAAGCCAGTGAGGTAAGCGAGTTGTCCAAAAACATTTTTCTCTTCTCGCTGAGCGTGCTCGATCATCTTCTGTTCTAGCCCAATACCTAAGACCAATAAAATAAGCCGCTGATTACATTCCGCAGTATCAATACGTTGGCAGTGTCCGCCAAGCAACGCTTCACACGCTTTTTCGACCGGTGAGAATTTTGCGCCAACGCCATAGAGCACATGACATAACGCATTGGCAGTTCCGAGCGGAACAATACCGAGTTTTAGGTCGGTATCCACCAATTGGCTCGCCACCTCTGTTACTGTGCCATCGCCACCAGCTACGATGATTTGCTTAGCTCCACTTTCTTTTGCCTGTTGTGTTAGCTGCTCGGCGCTGAGGTTTGTGGTGGTTTGATGAATACTCAAGCGATATTTTTTGGTTAGTTCACGAATCAGGTGCTGTTCGTTTTCCTCCCATTTTCCGCCACCTGCAACAGGGTTAACCACCATCCAAGTGGATTGATCCAGCCCTAGTACGCCTTTTTCACTGATCGCTCGTAACGTTCTAATCTGTAATTTATTCAATCTCGCGGTACTGCGTACGTCATTGATTTTTTTCATCACGGATTCAACCGTCAGTGACGGGTCTTTGCTCAGTAAATACGCCGCCACAACAAACACTGAACGACCACGCCCTAACGCACAATGCACAACCACTGCCCGCGAGCACGAGATTTGAGTATCAATCCAGTTAATCGCATGGCGAAGGCGCTCTAGCGTTGGGGCTTTGTGGTCGAGTACCGGAATCGAAAGGTAATGAAACTGCTTGTCGGTCATCGCACTTTCAAGGCCTGCAAATTCTGCGGTGACATCGACAATACAAGAGATTTCATTGGATTCGAGAAAATCTAAGTCACTCTGAAACAAACGGCGAGATAGGTATAAATTGTCGCTGACTTTTTGGATTGGAGGCACTGTATCACGCCGTCTTTCCCAGGCGTTATACGCTCTAGCCCCCAATAGAAATGGGATGAATGCCCAGCGAATCCACCTGACAATCTTGCCATCTTGGTTTTTTCTAAAAATAGAGGGAATGTCGAATACGTAGGCTACGCTGACCAACGCTAAAGAAAGCGATATCCATAAGAACAGCAAACTAACGATAATTTGAGGCGTATAGATAGCGGCCAATAAACTGATCAGAGCGCCAAGAATATAATATTTGATGATAAACATTCGCTCTCCTTGCCTTCAGCGAGTGCACTTTTTAGTGGAAGTTAGAATACGCGGGGGATTGAGCTTGGATACATGAACTTGAGTAAACGCCTTGATTGAGTGCCTTCCCGTGCCGAAATGGCACGAAAAGGTCCAACACTCTACCTAGCTTACCATCTCTTCAACATAACCATCCGCTAGTTTCATTTTCTGCTTATCGGTCATTACCTTACCGGCTAACTGGAAGAAACGCTGCTCTTCTTCCTCAAGATGGTGCAACACTTTGTGACGCAAGGTTTTCATTAGGTTGAGCCACGCTGGCGAGCTCATATCGGTTGCATCAAGCTGTGCAATCACTTTATCAATTTCATGATGCTCTGCGATGCCATGGCGAGTGAGATCAATGGTCTTATCGCTATCTATTAAAGGCGCGTAGAAAAACCGCTCTTCTGCCGCTGCGTGCTGTTCGAGTTCCTCTTTAAGGTTGTGATAAAACTCTTCACGAGCGGGGGAATCTCCAGACGTTTCCATCAGAGCATCGAGTAAAAGGCGTTGCTTTTCATGACTCTCTTTCAGTACATCAAATATGTTTTTCATCTTTGACTCCTTATCTGATTGTAAACAATTGGGACAAAAGGAAGGGCGGTTATTGACCGCCCCTCTCTTACATAGCTATGCGTAAAAAACCTAACCTGATTCGGCTAACAGTCTTGGTCTTCAGCGTTTAGGTTTTCTTTAATGTTTTCACATTCATCTTCAATCGCATTTTGGGTTTCTTCGGCGGCTTCATCTATCTTTTTGCCGGCCTGTTCCATTGGCCCTTCTTCACTACAAGCTGCCAACGCAAACACCAAACCGAATACTGCGGCGATACGGTAAATAAATGACGTAAGTCGCATGGAATCTCCTATCTATTTACGTTTTTTCTTCCCAGCAGAACAATCACTATTGATACAATTAATGACAATAGGAATAGGTAAAATATCACTTGCGCGATAGAGGCAGCAGCTCCTGCAATACCAGTAAAGCCTAATAGTGCAGAAATTAGTGCCAGTGCCAGAAAAATAAACATCCAACGAACCATAGTGTTACCTCCTAATAAAAGTGGGTTAAATCACTCGGCTCGCTATTATTGAACCACTTCTAGCTTATCAATCACCTTATTTACGTCATTGGTGTTATTTGCAATTGAAATTGCAAGATCATGCTCCGCATCTGAATTAACTTGACCTGCCAACGTTACCGTTTTGCGTTCTGTCGTTACATCAATATCCGTACCACTCACATTGGTATCCATTAGTAGGCGCGTTTTAACTATAGTCGTGATTTTAGAATCGGTCAGTGTAGCTAAAGCTTCTGAATCAGTTTCTTTCTTGCCTTCATTCACTACTGACAATTCGTTGTTTACTTTTTTCACACCATCAAGACCAGTAACAAGCTCTTCGGCAAGTGATTTTTCAAGATCATTGTTTACCGAACCAGAAAGGGTAACGACCTGATTCTCAACATCGGTATTGATATCAAAAGAGTTGAGATTGCTGTTTAGCAGTAGTGTGGTTTCAGCTTTACCATCTAGCCAAGCGTCCATGGATTCTTTTTCCCATTTATCACTCGCTAAGACTGCTGTAGATGAAGTAGCAAGAACTGACGTAAGTACAATTTTAGCTGCGATGTTATTCATGGTAATTCTCCTTTATTGACGTTGCACTTCCCTAGGAGCAAACCACGTGCCAACTTTATAACTCATTGTTTTTAAGTGACTAATAAAGGAAAGAGGTAAAAATGAGATGAGCAATAAAGTATAAGCATGAATTATTTACACGTAAAAAATGTAATTTTTAATCGGTGATAAAGCCTCCGTCACTTGTGCCTAAATAACCTGATAAAACAGAAAGGCTATTTCTCCAGAATCAATTAATAGCAAAATTATTATTTTAAAAATAAAAATCTGAACAAAAGGAAATATCTACTGATGGCTCTCACCGATATATATCAAAAAGGGGCTAATAACATAAAAATACCGAACAAATCCTTAAATCTATGCTGACAATATTTTGTCTTGTGAAGTGAGAATAATCCACGTACATTGTTTCTGTCATAGTAAAGAGGACATTTCTATGTCGATGCCAAGCCTGTTTCTAAGAATACAAGATCCATCACTTAAAAATGCCATCGCTTCTTGCCAGGAACTGAACAAATTTCGTCTGCATGACATCGATGCCGCAGACCAATGGATTGAAGATTTCCTACAACTCAAACCGGAAGTTGCGATTGTTGAAGTCGCCCACTTTACTAGTGCAGATTATCAACGTCTTTCTAATATCGAAGACATCTACGATATGGACTTGATCATCATTAGCTCAGGCGCTCCAAACGAGAACTTGGATAAGCTGATGAACTTGGGTGCTATTTTTCACTACAGAAAGCCCGTTGATATTGCCATTCTGACGGACACCCTGAGCGAAGTCAGCCAGTACTATCAACACAAACAAGATCAAGGGCGTAAAGTGTCCACCAGCGATCTTGACCAATTTGGTCTTTTGGTCGGCTCTTCCTCTCCGATGCATCAGCTCTATCGTATGATCAGGCGCGTTGCTAAAACAGAAGCCAACGTCCTTATTGTCGGTGAAAGTGGATCAGGCAAAGAACTGGTGGCGCAGACCATCCACTTAGCGAGTGAGCGTAAACAACAGCCCTTTATAGCGATTAACTGTGGTGCCATTAGCCCTGAATTGGTTGATAGTGAACTGTTTGGCCATGAGAAAGGCGCTTTTACCGGAGCAAATAAAACTCACCAAGGTGTATTTAAGCAGGCAGAGGGCGGCACCCTATTTTTAGATGAAATCACCGAGATGCCTATCGAGCATCAAGTGAAGCTATTGCGGGTGCTAGAAACCGGAGAGTATCGCCCAGTTGGCAGTAATACGGTTCATATCGCTAATACTCGCATCATTGCTGCTACAAACCGTGATCCTAAAATCGCCATTGAGGAGCAGTTCCTGCGTGAAGATCTGTTTTTCCGCTTATCGCATTTCCCATTAACGATACCGCCACTGCGAGAACGAGGCGGTGATATCGTAGGTCTGGCCAAGCACTTTATTGCGCACCGCAACGCCAATGAGGCAAAAACCAAAACGATTCTTGACTCTGCGATCCAAAAAATCGCTGCACACGACTGGCCAGGTAATGTCCGTGAGCTCAAACACACGATCGAGCGTGCATTCATTTTGGCTGATGACACCATCCGAGATGAACATCTTATCTTCGACACACCACCATTGGAAACAGGCACCAGCATCGAAGACCTTGTTCCGGCGGGCGTTTCGCTAGAAGAGCTAGAAAAAGCCGCCATTCTCAATACCCTTGAAGAGAATCAAGGCAATAAAACGGAATCAGCGCAGGAGTTAGGCATTAGCGTGAAAACGCTCTATAACAAACTCGAAAAGTATCAAGACGAGTAACTCGCTATGGGAGTACAAAAAGAGCACTGAATTTTATTCAGTGCTCTTTTTGTATCTTATCTTTTATGCAGTTAGGCTGCGTTTGGTGTTTGATTAAACCCACTGCCCCGCAACAAAGCCGCTCGACCAGCACCACTGAAAATTGTAGCCCCCTAGCCAACCAGTCACATCCATCACTTCACCAATAAAATAAAGCCCTTTAATGTCTTTGCATTCCATGGTTTTCGAGGATAAGTGATCAGTATCGACACCGCCGAGTGTCACTTCCGCAGTTCGGTAGCCTTCAGTGCCATTCGGGGCGATATCCCAATGCTCTAGACGCTCCACAATCGCCGCAAGCTCCTTTTGATTGAACTGTTTTAGCGGTTTATCGACTAGCTCTTTACGTTCAATTAAGACTTCAACCAGACGCTTAGGCAGCACTTTGGCAAGCGTATTCTTGAGTGACTGATTTGGATGCTTCTCACGACTGCGTTCTAATAACTCAGCAACATCATCGTTTGGCACAAGATTGATCAACACCTTTTGTCCGGCCCGCCAGAATGAAGAAATCTGTAACACTGCTGGACCAGATAACCCACGATGTGTGAAGAGCAGGGCTTCTTTGAACATGGTGCCATCTTCAGCCGTAATTTCCGCAGGTACCGCGATACCAGATAACTCAGCAAAGTCTTCTTTGTCTTCTTTATGCAGAGTAAATGGTACAAGCCCTGCCGTGGTTGGAATAACTCGAAGACCAAATTGTTCCGCGACTTTATAACCAAATGGTGTCGCTCCCAGTTTTGGCATCGACAAGCCACCTGTTGCGATAACTAAAGACTCACATTCGACAATCTCAGTACCAGCATGCAAACGAAAGCCTTCATCAATTTTTTCAATCGAATGAACATCGCATTGGTAACGCTGCTCGATGTTCGGCATGTCACACTCAGCTAACAACATCTTCACGATATCTTTGGCCGTAAATGCTTCGACACAAAACAACTGGCCGTGATCACGCTCTTCGAACTCAATGCCATGTTTACACACCATCGAGATAAAATCCCAGTTAGTGTATTGGGAGAGCGCCGACTTAACAAAGTGCGGGTTTTGACACAAATAGTGATTAGCTGAAACGTCGTAGTTAGTGAAGTTACAACGACCACCGCCCGAGATAAGGATTTTACGTCCTGGCTTTTTAGCATGATCGAGCACCAAAACACGGCGGCCTCGCTTGCCTGCTTCTGCAGCACACATTAAACCTGCTGCGCCTGCGCCAATTACAACAACATCAAATTTCTTACTCATCGGTAGCTCTTAGACTGATTGGTATCAAATCAAAATAAAAAAGGATGTGCACATTGCACATCCTTGCTTTCTAGGCGCGACATTCTACCGACAAATACCGAAAGGGAAAAGCGCTTAAACTCTAAGCGCTCTGTATGTCCGCAAAATCTCAGACAGAACAACTTCTGGATTATTGACTCTTAGAGAATGAAGGCCGCAAGTAGCGTCACGCCGAGCAACGCGGTCGATAGAACAAACAATTCACGCACTCTTTCACACTTACCAGTAAAAATTTCATCGTGGTGATGATGATATTCTTTACTTTTAATGTAGTGATACAACCTCACCTGCTTGGTGACATTTCCATGAGTAGTAAAAAAACCATTACCATCAACTTGCTGATATAACAGCGGATGCGCTTCACGCATGATATAAATTAGAGAACGAAGAGCGGTGAGATACCGGACCATATTAACTCCAGTTACCACCATTAGCGCAAATAAGATTGTGTCTCCACTGATCATCTTTTCCTCCCTACATCTTCAACAATGCTCAAGAGAAAAAGACGATCAACACTTCGTCTTTACCCGCTACTTACAACGTCCCAAAACGCGTTTACGCAGCTGGAGCATCCATGATTGAAGATGAACCTTCTTTCGCCATTTGTGCTAGATCTTTGTCAATGAAGAACAACGCTTTACCGTCTTCACCTACCAGTTCGATCTTATCTAAAATCCCTTTAAACAACTTCTCTTCTTCGTGCTGTTCTGACACGTACCACTGTAGGAAGTTAAACGTTGAGTAGTCTTGGCTAGTAAATGCAACGTGCGCCAGTTTGTTGATTTTTTCCGTGATCATTTGCTCATGTTCAAATGTCTCGCGGAAAACGTCACCTAGGCTCGCAAAGTCATGCTTTGGCGCATCAATAGCGCCTAAGATTGGCATTGAGCCAGTTTCACTCACGTAAGTGAATAGGCGTTGCATGTGCTCCATTTCTTCTACGGCGTGAGCGCGTAAAAATTCAGCCGCACCTTCAAAACCTTTGTCTTCACACCAAGCACTCATTTGTAAGTATAGATTGGATGAGAAAAATTCTAGGTTAATTTGCTCATTCAATTGTTCGACCATAGTTTGAGACAGCATGTTAACTCCTATTATTGTGCATGCAATATACCCAAGTAACCTCGAAATAAGTGACGCTGCGAGAATAGCTTGGTCCGGCAGACACGGCGAAGTTTCACTTCAACTCTAGTCAGTAACACTACGCTTATTTCAGCATATCAAAGTCACTTGGGTATAACGCCACTATAACATGATTACTGAGACAAGACTTTGTACCTACGGCACCGATATGAGATCACTTCAGCAAATTTTTTTTGGGGTTGGTGCTAATCTAAAACTATGACCTTACAAGGAGATAGCAATATGAGTTACAAACACATACTTGTGGCAGTCGACCTTTCAGACGACAGTAAAGTGTTGATTAAGAAAGCCGTATCACTGGCTAAACCTCTGGATGCGAAAGTCTCTTTTATTCACATCGACGTGAACTACGCAGAACTCTACACCGGGCTTATCGATATCAATATGGCAGAAGCGCAACATCAAGCAATGGAAGCATCGCGCACACAATTGGCAAACTTCGCTGAATATGCGCAATACCCAATTGCCCATACTTTAGTCGGTAGTGGCGATTTGAGTAATGAGCTGTGCGATACCATTCAAGACTACAGTATCGATTTGGTGGTTTGTGGTCATCACCAAGATTTCTGGAGCAAGATTCTATCTTCGACTCGACAGCTGATTAACTGCTCACCAGTCGATATGCTGGTCGTACCGCTAAAAGACTGATTGGCGCAACGATAAAACTTGGTTAGACTGCGGGCACATTTGTTGTTGATAAAGATTCTCATCCATGGCTTATCTATCCGCAGTTACCCTACTTTGGGCATTCTCATTTAGCCTGATCGGCGTTTACCTCGCCGGTCAGGTTGATTCTTGGTTCTCGGTGTTCATGCGCGTGGCACTGGCGAGCCTGGTTTTCATTCCCTTTTTGAAATTCCGTGGCGTTAGCAAATCCCTAATCGCGAAACTGATGACTGTCGGTGGCTTCCAGCTCGGTTTGATGTATTGCTTCTACTACCAATCTTTTTTGCTCCTTTCCGTGCCAGAAGTATTGCTGTTCACCGTATTCACACCCATTTACGTCACGCTCATCTATGACTTCTTGAAGGGTCGCTTTTCACCTTGGTACTTAGTTACCGCAGCAATAGCCGTATTTGGTGCCGCCTGGATTAAATTTGCAGGCATTAATGAAGATTTCCTACTGGGCTTCTTGGTCGTACAAGGAGCAAACCTCTGCTTTGCCATCGGTCAGGTGGGCTACAAATATATCATGGAGAGTGAACCCGTCGATTTGCCACAACACACCGTGTTTGGCTACTTCTACTTAGGTGCACTTTGTGTAGCAACCGTGGCTTTCGCGCTCATGGGTAACCTCGACAAACTACCTACCACTGCAACACAATGGGGCATTCTGACATACCTTGGGTTGATTGCTTCTGGTTTTGGTTACTTTGCTTGGAACAAAGGCGCGACTATGGTGAACGCAGGTGCACTGGCAGTAATGAACAATGCATTGGTTCCGGCGGGCTTGATTGTAAACATTGTGATTTGGAACCGCGATGTTGATGTCATGCGACTCGCCATTGGCGGTGCGATCATCATGCTATCCCTATGGATTAACGAAACCTGGGTGAAAAAGCGCGTAGAGATGAGCTACGCCAATAAGTAACGCAGCTAATCCTATAAACATTTCGACAATAAAAAACGCTCTCCGACTGGAGAGCGTTTTTTGTTTGATTAATGCACTTTGGCTTGTGAGATTGCGTTCATCAAAGTATTAGGTGGCGTTGGCAGCAACACTTCTAGTTTCGCATTGCGCGCTTCAAGCTTGCGCTGACGCTTAAGTAACTTTTGTTGTTTTTTCGCCACTTTTAGTAACTTCTTTTGCTGCTTATAGTGCTTTTTCAGTGCTTTTTTCGCTTTCTTGAGCGATTTTTTATCCGCTAAATCAAACCATACTGGTGCGTCGGCTCTTACTGGCTCCAGAGATTTTTCGGCTTGTTTTTTCTCTTTCACACGCTCAACAACACGCTTCACAATCGCGGCTTTTTCGTTGCTTTGTTTAGTGGTCACTGGAATCGCTTGTGATGGCAGAGCTTCAACCAATAAGCCACATGCTTGTTGCTCACTCAGTGGCTTGTCTTGGCATTTTTGTGGAGGAATTGCGGCTGGCTTACAAAGGGTATCTTTGGCCGATGAAGAGCGTGCGCAAGAACGACAAACGAATTTTGGTGCGACAACTAAACGATGGATATCACCAAGTTCTGCCGCGATCTGTTTGCGACTCATTTTACATAAACGTTTAGCCATTCTACTACTCCAGCTTCCCAGTTATCGACCGCATCACAACAAGTGAAATAATAATAATTCTTAGTTAGATATACAGTCAGGGAAGGGAATTAGCAAGAGAAAACTATCAATAGAGACGAGGAAAGAGAGGCTGAGTCACAGCACGACACACCGTACTGTGACAAGAAAAGTTGAGCCGTCAGGAAGTTATGCCATCGATGCTTTAACATAGACATCGAAGCGATTTTTTTTCGTTTCAATCGCCATGGTCGGTTTTTTCTCGTTCAGCCAGTTAGCATAGTCTGGGCGTTTAACTACTACACGCTTTGTGGCTAACGCCATGGCTGGTTCTAGCAAACCATCGGCGTCCAAATCGGCGCCAACCAACGATTGGAAAACGCGCATTTCTTTTTTTACGAGCGCCGACTTCTTTTTATTTTCTGGGTGCGGATACATCGGGTCAAGGTACACCACATCTGGCTGGACAAAGTCTTTATCTTGCGCCAATTGTTCCAGCGCATCATGGCTAGAAGCATGGATTAGCGACATGCGCTCAGATACCCAGGTGCCAATTTCTGGGTCTTGTTTCGCTCGATCCAAGCCATCATCTAACAAAGCCGCTACGACTGGATGACGCTCGACCATCTGCACTTTACAACCTAGCGAGGCGAGCACAAACGCATCACGACCAAGACCTGCCGTGCCATCTAACACGGTTGGCGTTGCCCCTTTGTTCAAACCCGCCGCTTTCGCAATTGCCTGGCCTTTACCACCACCGAACTTGCGACGATGACCGACCGCACCACCAATTAAATCCACAAAGATTGCACCCAGCTTTGGCTCATCCACTTTACGTAGCTCCAAACGCTCGGTGGTTAGCACCAAAGCAAAATCGCTATCGTCAGTGTGTGAAAGCTGCCAACGCGCAGCGAGTTCATCAAGATGAGATTGTTGAGACGGGTTTTCACAGATCAATTGCAGTTGCAAAAGGAGGCTCCAATAAAAATCGAGGTAACTGGCGCTGAGTGTATACCTAAGTTACCTATTAATGCTAGGTTGAGCTTGCTACGAAGAGGTTATACAACCGTCAGTTGCTCCACTAGCTCAGAAAGCGGCTTAGGATGACCAATACCGTAGCCTTGACCGTAGTCCACACCGAGGTCTATCAAATGCTGCATGACCTGGTCATTTTCGACAAACTCCGCCACCGTCACTTTGCCGAGCTGTTTCGCCAAGTCATTGATTGAACGAACCATCACGCGGTCCATTTCATTTACGTTGATATCTTGCACGAAAAGACCATCAATTTTCACGATATCGACAGGAAGTTTCTTTAAGTAACCAAATGAAGACAATCCAGATCCGAAATCATCCAATGCAATCATGCAACCCAAAGACTTTAGCTTGGTAAACAACTCAATGGCTTGATCCAGATTGCTCATCGCCGCTGTCTCGGTGATTTCTAAGCAGATTTTTTCACACGGCAGAGTCGAACTTTCCAATCGCTCCAATAAGAAGTCAATAAACTCTTGATTCCCCATAGATTGACCTGAAAGGTTTATCGAACAGCGACCAAGCTGTTCAACCACCTCAGGACGCTGTTCAAACCACTCTAGCGTTTGAGTAATAACCTGCTTATCAATCCAATGGGCAATGTTGTAACGCTCGGAAGCAGGGATAAACAGCGCAGGAGAAACATAATCACCGTACCCATTGCGAATACGCACCAAAATCTCAAAATACATTTGAGTCTCGTGCTTTTGTAAGCTTTTTATCGGTTGAGCAAACAGTTCTAAACGTTGATTCGACAATGCCTCATGCACCAAATTGACGCTCTGCATTTCCATCTGACGACGCTGCAACTCTTCGTTATCTAAGCTGAATAGATTATAGCGATTACGGCCTTGCTCTTTAGCGGCGTGACAAGCAGAGTCTGCTTGAGCGTGCACCATTTGTGGCGTATCAGCGGTATGATCGATGATACGGATACCAATTGAGCAACTGATGAACAGGCGTGTGTCTTCCCAAATAAAGAGGTGTTCGCTTAGTGTCGAGATGATCAGTTTGGCAATATTGATGGCGCCATATTCGTCACAGTCTTTGAGTAACACCGCAAACTCATCGCCTCCCATTCGAGCCAAGATGGAATTGTACGGCAGAACGCCTTCCAGCATACTGGCGCAGAATTGAATCGCCGCATCACCTGCATCATGCCCAACCGTATCATTGAGGACTTTTAGTTGATCTAAGTCGAGGTACAACATGGCGTGGACTCGACGATGGCTGTCCACTTCGCACAGTGCGGTCTTAAGCTCTAGTTCAAAATGGTTTCTGTTGTAAGTCCCCGTCAGTAAGTCATAGCGAGCTTGGTATTCCAATTTCTCGGAGAGCAGTTTGGTTTCGGTAATATCTTCGCCCACAATCAGCAGTTGCTCAGATTCACTCAGCGGACGAATATTCTCGCGCACCCAAACACGATGACCATTTGCATGACGATACTCGACTTCACGTCGCCAAACACCATGCACTTGCTGGTTGGGTTGCAATAACACTTGGCGAGGGAACAGCACTTTGTCATCAAAATAGAACTCCCTCAGGCGATGTCCGAGCATGTCCATCGGTTTGTAGCCAAGAAGTAGTTGAGCAAATCGATTCACTTCTTGAATTCGGTTATTACTATCAAGCGTCACCATCATCACGGGCTGCTGCTCATAATAGTTGCGTAGGGTTGACTCACGTTGGTAGAGCTTGTCCTCCATCAATTTACGACTGGTAATATCGCGCGCTTCAAACAAGTATTGCTTATGATTCCCTACTTGCTGAGAAAAAGGCTTGAGCGAAACTTCTAACACCAATGCGCCGTGTTCTTTACTCCAAATTTCAGCTTCAAACGTCGACACTTGATGGTGAGGCGCGTGGAAATACTCCTCAAGCAACGCTTGTGCTTTTTCACTCCAGTTGGGGTGAAACCAAAGTGGTCGGTCTAAACGCAGTCCTTGGTGATAAAGTAAGGATTGAAGGTGATCGTTGCCCGATTTAAGCACACCGTTGGCATCCAAAATGCCCATATACTGCATGCTCTGATCGAAAATCGATTCTAGAATAGCCTGGCTTTCTCGCGCAGCGCTCTCACTGCGACGCATCCGCTGTAAATAATAACCCATCAGCAAAATGACCACCGACATCACCACAAACAGGCTACCAAACAGGCGAATTTCCTTGGCAAAACGTTCAGAAAGCTTCATTGGCTTATTAAAAAATACCGCAGAAACCTCTTGTTCAGCCCCCAATCCCCAACGCGCTACCGCTTGGTAATCGAGCTTTATTTCAGAATCACTTTTTTTCACCGCAGGCAGAGGCTGATCAGGGTTATCCAAAACGAATTCAAGCATCTCTGCGCTCTCAATACCATGCCGATAACCACTTTGAATAACCCCTCCAACTGCGCCATGACCCAAACCAATGTCATGCACCATAAACAGCGGCGCGTTTGAGACTTTGTTGACACCAACCCAGTCACGCTCGCTGCCAACCATACCTTGTTTATCTCGGTAATAGGTCCAGAACAAGACGACTTTATCGGAACTCAGTTTTGCGACTTGTTGTTTTAGATCGATGATACTGTCTGGGACAACTTGTACGATTTTGTCTCGATATTGCGGGAACTTGAGGACAAAATTGTCGATTTGATAACGCAACACCTCACCGGTCACCGAGTGGTCACTGACGATGAGAACTTGTGTGTAGTTCGGATGTAAGCGCTCAATAAGAGCGAGATTCGCTTCCAAATCGACATCTTCCATGACTCCGGTTGCATTCAGAGAACGATGTAAAGAAGGATGGTAGTTATTAATGCCGTTAAATATAACTGGGGTGTCTTTGATGATTGGGGCTAAACGCTGCATGAGTTCAAGCGCATTGTTATCGCTCACTAAAATGGCATCGAATCGCTCTTTGCGTAATTTCGTAAGATATAAGGATTTTAGTTGTGCAAAAAACTGCTCACTCTGGTTACGTTTCGAGTCTAGATAGAGCACACGCATGTCCAGCGCTCGATCGCCCAGCTGTTGCTCGATGCCTCGCTGTATGGAGTCCGTCCAGAAAAAACCCTGATGATAGGAGTGCACGACCAACACCTTCGGATCTGAGGCCGTAGCAAACGCGCTCCAACATAGCGCGGCAATAACCAGAAAACGCTGCACATTATCTCCATAGCTCGGAGTTAACCCGCAGTTACTCCTGCCAAACCTTGTGAATCCTATCCGCTATGAGTATAAAAGGGAGGTAAAACTCTATCCCTAACGGAAATCATAGTATGAATGCGAGCCTGCCGAAACTCGACGACCTTGACCGCGCAATATTAAAAACACTGATGGCTGACGCCAGAACGCCCTACGCAGAAATGGCAAAGCAGTTCGATGTCAGCCCTGCCACTATCCATGTGCGTATCGAGAAGATGAAGTCGGCTGACATCATCGAGGGAACGGAGGTGATCATCAATACCAAAAAGCTTGGCTACGATGTGTGCTGCTTTATTGGTATTAACCTCAATGCAGCTCGTGATTACCACTCCGCGTTAGAAAAACTCAACGCGCTCGACGAAGTCGTTGAAGCTTACTACACCACGGGCGCGTATAACATATTCGTCAAATTGATGTGCAAATCGATTGAAGAGCTGCAATTTGTACTGATCGACAAGCTGCAAGCCATTGATGAGGTTCAGTCCACGGAGACATTGATATCGTTGCAGAACCCGATCAACCGAAACGTAAATCCGTAAAATTTTTTATAAAAACTGTACAAAAAAGGCCAACCGAACGGTTGGCCTTGATGTTTTTTGCTCAATTTACGCCGCAATACCCGAATGGCGCAACAGTGCATCGATTTGTGGCTCGCGGCCACGGAAGCGCTTAAACAGCTCCATTGGCTCTTCACTGCCCCCCATTTCTAGAATGTTGTTCAGGAAGCTTAGACCCGTCTCTTTGTTGAAGATGCCTTCTTCTTCAAAGCGAGAATACGCGTCTGACGACAGCACTTCAGCCCACAGGTAGCTGTAGTAACCCGCACTGTAGCCACCAGCAAAAATATGGCCGAAGCTGTGTGAGAAACGCGCCCACTCAACCGCAGGAACTACCGCGACTTTCTCTTTCACTTTCGCCAGAGTTTCCAGTACACGCGCACCCACTTCAGGGTCATATTCGGTGTGAAGCGTGAAATCGAACAAGCCGAATTCTAGCTGACGCAAAATACCCATCGCAGATTGGAAGTTTTTCGCTGCGAGCATTTTGTCTAGCATCGCTTTAGGTAGCGGCTCACCTGTCTCATAGTGACCAGAAATGAACGCCAGCGCATCCTCTTCCCAACACCAGTTTTCTAGGAACTGACTTGGTAGCTCAACCGCATCCCAAGGCACGCCATTAATACCTGAAACAGCACCTGTATCAACTTGCGTCAACATGTGGTGGATTCCATGACCAAACTCATGGAATAGCGTCACGACTTCATCGTGCGTGAACAGTGCTGGTTTGTCGCCCACTGGACGGTTGAAGTTACACGTTAGATACGCAACCGGCGTTTGCAGCTCGCCAGATAGCGTAACGCGACGACCACGACAATCATCCATCCACGCGCCGCCACGTTTGTGTTCACGAGCGTAGAGATCTAGGTAGAAACTGCCACGGAGTGTGCCTTCAGCATCAAAGATATCGAAAAAGCGCACGGACTCATGCCAAGTGTCTACGCCTTCGCGCTCAGTAACGGTCATGCCAAACACGCGGTTTAGCACTTCAAACAGACCGCTCACGACTTTTGACTCTGGGAAGTATGGGCGCAGTTCTTCATCCGAAATTTGGAACAGGTACTGCTTTTGTTTCTCGCTGTAGTAAGCGATATCCCAAACGTTCAGCTCTTCAACACCAAACTCACTTTTCGCAAACTGACGTAACTCTTCGACTTCACGTTCACCTTGCGGTTTCGCTCGTGTCGCTAGGTCATTCAGGAAGCCCAGCACTTGATCCGGCGTTTCAGCCATCTTTGTTGCTAACGACTTTTCACTGTAAGTATTGAAACCTAGCATACGTGAAATTTCATGGCGCAGTTTTAGCTGCTCAGTAATGATTTCTGAGTTATCCCATTTGCCTGCGTTTGGACCTCGATCAGAAGCGCGCGTCACGTACGCTTCGTACACTTCTTTACGCAACTCTTGGTTATCGCAGTACGTCATGACAGGTAGGTAAGATGGGATATCTAGCGTAATGAGGTAACCATCTAACTCTTTTGCTTCTGCGGCAGCTTTCGCTGCTGCCAGCGCCGATTCTGGCATACCTGCTAGGTCTTTCTCGTCTGTGATGTGCTTGGTCCAACCCATGGTGGCATCCAGCACATTGTTAGAGAATTTAGAGCTCAGCTCAGACATACGTTTGCTGATCTCGCCGTAACGGTGCTGCTCATCGGATGGCAAACCAATGCCTGATAACTCGAAATCACGCAGTGCATCAGTGATGGTTTTCTGCTGGGCACGAGTTAACGTTGCAAATTCTTCGCTCGCTTTGATGGTTTTGTACGCTTCGTACAACCCTTTGTGCTGACCAACCCAAGTGCCGTACTCTGACAAAATTGGTAGGCAACTTTCGTAAGCTTCACGTAGCTCTTCGCTGTTCACTACCGAGTTCATGTGACCCACTGGCGACCAGATGCGGCTTAAGCGATCATCCGCTTCTTCAATTCGCGCAATCACACTGTCCCAAGTTGGGTGAGCGTTGTCTTGTAGAACTTCATCGATTTTTGCTCGGCAGTCAGCAATCGCTTGCTCAACGGCAGGCTTGATGTGTTCTGGTTTAATTTGAGAAAACGGAGGTAGGTCCGTAAACGTCAGAAGAGGATTAGACATGAATAATTCCTTTTGTGTTTTGACTCTGTGATTGCCTGTCTATTTTGTGTAGATAGGCCAACTCAATGTACAGACGAGCCAGCAACATGGATTGGGGGAGCTCCGTTCCCTTTCTCTATGCCGCGATGACCATCATATAGTCAACCAGCGCTACTCTGTCCTTGAGTCTTGTTATACCTAAATGAAATTTCACACCCTTTTGAGTGCGAGAAACTCACCTAGTTCAATTCGATTACCAATAGTAAGTGTGGGTGACTTAAAGAAATTTCAATAGCGTCCCCTTATCAGAGGAACAGATTTGATTGGAAGTTCTACATCTTTAAGTTACTTGAGTATAATACCGCCATAGAGTGAAAATCACAGACCACACTCAGCCAAAGAGTGTTTCGAGAGTTTAATTTGTTAAGTTACCGCCACAGCTTCCACGCTGGCAACCATGCCGACGTGGTCAAACACATCGTTCAAAGCCTCATTCTTGATGCGCTGAAACAAAAAGATAAGCCATTCGTTTATCACGATACCCACTCGGGTGTGGGCCGTTACGATCTGACTCACGAATGGTCTGAAAAAACGGGCGAATACAAACAAGGCATCGCACGTATTTGGGATAACCCAAGCATTCCCGAAGACATCAAAAGCTACATCGATGCCATTAAAGTGCTCAACAACGGCGAGAAGCTGCGTTACTACCCAGGCTCACCACGTGTAGCGCGCGCGCAAATCCGCCCACAAGATCGCATGGTGCTGACCGAGTTGCACCCGGCCGATCACCCATTGTTAGAGCAAGAATTCCATCGTGATCGCCAAGTGAGCATCTTCAAAGAAGACGGATTCCAACGCCTCAAAGCAAGCTTACCGCCACAAGAGCGTCGTGGTTTGGTGCTGATTGACCCACCATACGAACTCGCGAAAGAGTATCGCGATGTGGTGCGAGCGATTCATCAGAGCCATAAACGTTGGGCAACCGGTATCTACTCGATTTGGTACCCAGTGGTAAACCGTCACGACATCGAAGATATGATCGAAGGCTTGGAAGCACTGAGCATTCGTAAAATTCTGCAAATCGAGTTAGGTGTTGCACCAGATACCAACGAGCGCGGCATGACGGCATCCGGCATGATTGTGATTAACCCGCCATGGAAACTGGAAAGCCAGATGAAAGAGATTCTGCCATTCCTGCAAGATGCGATCGCACCAGCAACTGGCCACTGGAAAGTAGACTGGATTGTGCCAGAGTAAGCACTTCAGTACTGAGATCTTCAAGCGCAACGATATTCTCGTTGCGCTTTTTTATGCTCTCACCTTCTCCCTCCAATCGTGCTTATTCTTCTTTTTGTGCCTCTCATCGCTATTTGTCATAAGTATTGTCGCTTTTTCCCATTTAGGAATTAGTCGAATTCGATTTATGATAGTGGGATAACGGTGGCATTGAGTTCGGGCAAGGTCATCCCAATCTATCTATGTACCAGATAAAATTTATAAGCTCTTGGAGAAAGTAATGGCGACTCATTTTGACTATATCTGTATCGGTGGCGGCAGTGGCGGCATCGCATCTGCAAACCGTGCGGCGATGTACGGCGCGAAAGTTGCGCTAATCGAAGCTCAAGACCTTGGCGGTACCTGTGTAAACGTAGGTTGTGTACCGAAAAAAGTGATGTGGCATGGCGCGCAAATCGCAGAAGCAATGAACCTGTATGCAGAAGATTACGGTTTTGATGTCGACGTGAAAGGTTTCGACTGGAGCAAACTGGTTGAGAGCCGTCAGGCGTACATTGGTCGTATTCACCAATCTTACGATCGCGTTCTTGGCAACAATAAAGTAAACGTGATTAAAGGCTTTGCTAAGTTTGTTGACGAAAAAACTGTCGAAGTAAACGGTGAACACTACACAGCAGATCACATCCTGATCGCGGTTGGTGGTCGTCCTACTATTCCAAACATTCCAGGCGCTGAATACGGCATCGATTCAAACGGCTTCTTCGACCTAGCAGAGCAACCAAAACGCGTTGCGGTTGTGGGCGCAGGCTACATCGCAGTTGAAATTGCTGGCGTACTGCACGCGCTAGGTACAGAAACGCACCTGTTCGTACGTAAAGAGTCACCACTACGTAGCTTCGATCCAATGATCATCGATACGTTGGTTGAAGTAATGGACGCAGAAGGTCCAAAACTGCACACCCACTCTGTACCAAAAGAAGTGGTAAAAGAAGCCGATGGCAGCCTAACTCTGCACCTAGAAAACGGTGAGAGCCAAAACGTTGACCAACTGATTTGGGCAATCGGTCGTCACCCAGCAACTGACGCAATCAACCTAGCGTCAACTGGTGTTGCAACGAACGAAAAAGGTTACATTAAGGTAGACGAATACCAAGAAACCAACGTGAAAGGCATCTACTGTGTGGGTGACATCATGGAAGGCGGTATCGAGCTAACACCAGTAGCAGTGAAAGCGGGTCGTCAACTTTCTGAGCGTTTGTTCAACAACAAACCAAACGCGAAGATGGACTACGATTTGGTACCAACTGTGGTATTTAGCCACCCACCAATCGGCACTATCGGTCTTACAACGCAAGAAGCGGAAGAGAAGTACGGCAAAGACAACATCAAAGTCTACACATCTGGCTTCACGGCGATGTATACCGCCGTTACTAAGCACCGTCAACCATGTAAGATGAAGCTTGTATGTGCGGGTGAAGAAGAAACGGTTGTTGGTCTACACGGCATCGGTTTCACGGTAGATGAAATGATCCAAGGCTTCGGCGTAGCAATGAAGATGGGCGCAACCAAAGCAGACTTCGACTCTGTTGTGGCTATCCACCCGACGGGCTCAGAAGAGTTCGTAACGATGCGTTAATTGCGCGCTAATCGCATTGCTGATTTCAGCGAATCATTTGAAAAGGTCATCTTAGGATGACCTTTTTTTGTTTGCCCATGCTTAACTCGCATTCTCCAATAACGTGCGAATAAACTCGGCTTTGATAGCACTCTCCTGCTTACCGTCATGAATCAGGCATAAGTCTGCACGCAGTGATTCTTTCAGCTTGATAAAACGAATCCCATGCCAATGATGCTGAGAAAACGTCGACGGCACCAACGTCACGGTATTGCTGTTTGCTACATACGCCATCAAGGTGCTTGGCTCCACCACTTGTTTGCCAATATGGGGTGAAAAGCCTTCTTGCAGACAGGCATTGATGATGAAGTTTGCCGAGGCAGAATTCGCCAAACTCATAAACGCAAACTCACACGTCTTTAAATCTTGGAGCCGCAGCAAAGATTTGCTGGCTAACTCATGTTGCTCCGACACTGCTACCACAAACACATCTTTGCCCAAAGACACCGACTGGTACGGATAAATGTTGAGTGCATCGGCAAAACGCACGATGCCCACATCGATTTTCTTCTCGCTCAGATGCTTCTTTTGCGTCTCTGGGTTAAGGTCAAAAATGTCGGCGTGATAAGTGTCATGCTCAGCATGGAAGCGCTGTAACAAACGATCAAATCCGCCCCAAAATGCGCTACTTACCACACCAACTCGCAGGATATTTCTCTGGTTCAACCCCACTTGCTGCACTTGATTGAGCGAGACATCCAAGGTTTGAAAAATCAGTTGGCATTTGGACTCCAACAATCGTCCGGCCTCCGTTAGCATGACGTTTCTTGAATCACGCTCAAACAGTTTGACGTTAAGCACTTCTTCCAACTCTTTGATGCGATTGCTCAACGGCGAATTGGTGATATTGAGGTTCTCGGCGGCCTTAGTGAAATGCTTGGTTTGTGCGACCTCGTAAAAGTAACGCAGCATCTTCAGCGTCACGCGCTCAAATGGTTCTGACTTCATAATTGAGTCCTAGCGAATTTCATCATCCTCTTTTTAAGGATGATAGTAGCGAATAAAGCAAAGATAACCAGCGCAGAAAGTCACACAATGGAATCAACACACAACCAGAAGGTGACTAACATGAATCACGATCCAGTAATCGGCGCACTACAAACCATTCGCGAACGCAAACCAAACTTCCAACCTAAAGCGGCGTTTATTTTAGGCTCTGGCTTAGGCGTATTGGCAGACGAGCTACAAGACAAAGTGGTCATTCCATACGAAGAGCTCGAAGGCTTTCCGGTTAGCACCGTGCAAGGCCACTCTGGTGAGTTGGTACTTGGCACCATGGGCGGCGTAGACGTAGTGTGCATGAAAGGTCGCGGTCACTACTACGAACACGGCTCAATGAAGGTCATGACAACACCAGTACGCACCTTTAAAAAGCTGGGCTGTGAGTTTTTGCTCGTCACCAACGCGGCAGGTTCACTTCGCCCTGAGCGTATTGATGTCGGCTCTCTAGTGGTATTTCATGATCACATCAATACCATGCCTGAATCGCCAATGATCGGTCCGAATGATGAAGAGTACGGCCCGAGGTTCTTCAGCCTCGCCAATGCGTACGACAAAGACCTGCGCGCAGAAGCGTTTGAAGTTGGCAAAGCCAATGGTATTCACCTCAATGAAGGCGTGTTTGTCTCTTACACAGGCCCCAACTTTGAGACCGCAGCCGAAATCCGCATGATGCAAATCATCGGTGGTGATGTGGTGGGCATGTCGGTCGTGCCAGAGGTGATTTCTGCGGCGCATTGCGGCTTACCCGTATTGGCAGTGTGTGCGATCACCAACATGGCAGAAGGCTTGGGAGATGTAGAATTGTCTCACGCCCAAACATTGAAGTGCGCGAAGCTAGCCGAAGCAGATTTTATTCGCTTTATTAAGCGCTTTATGAAGCATCACTTCTAAAGCCGTTTCATTCCCAAAAGCAAAAGGGTCATCAAGTAACTTGATGACCCTTTTTCGTATCACGTTTTCTAACGTTCGCGGGCATTTCGGAGCCGTTTGTGCGTTTTACTTAACTGCGCGAACCAATTCAGCAATGCCTTCCCAATCGCCGTTGTCCATCATTGCGGTTGGCACCATCCAAGTACCGCCACAAGCCACAACCGATTTCAGCGCTAGGTAATCTTCCACGTTGGATGGGCTTACGCCACCTGTTGGCATGAATTCCACTGGGTAAACCGCCGTGAGTGCTTTCAGCATGCTTACGCCGCCTGATGGCTCAGCAGGGAAGAACTTCAACGTACGCAGACCCATTTCCATCGCTTGCTCAACCAAGCTTGGGTTGTTTACACCCGGTACGATAGTCACGCCACGTTGCTGACAGTATTTCACTGTGGTTGGGTTGAAGCCTGGGCTAACGATAAAGTCCACGCCCGCTTCGATGGCGATATCCACTTGTTCTGTAGTCAGAACGGTGCCCGCGCCAATCAACAGTTCTGGGTACGCTTCACGCATGATGCGAATCGACTCCGCCGCCGCTTCGGTGCGGAATGTCACTTCCGCACATGGTAAACCGTTTTCTACCAACACTTTTGCCAGTGGCAGAGCGTGTGCTACGTCGTTGATTGCGATAACTGGGACGATTTTGATTTCTCTTAATCGTTGTTCAAGTGTTGTCATGGGGAACCTCTAAAGAATAAAGCTTAATGTTGCGACGATAATAAACGCGATACCGCCAAGTAACGTTTCCATTACCGTCCAAGTTTTTAACGTGGTTTTCTCATCCATCTCAAGGAGACGAGATACCAACCAGAAACCAGAGTCATTGAAGTGAGACAGTACCGTTGCGCCACCCGCAATCGCGATTACGATAAAGCAAAGGTCTAGTTCACTCAAACCTGTTGATGCAGCCACAACTGGCGCGGTAAGAGCCGCCGTAGTGGTTAGCGCTACGGTTGCCGAGCCTTGAGCAACACGCAGACAGGTTGAAATCACAAACGCCGCCACAATCACAGGCATACCTGTGTCTGTAAGAACGTCAGCCAGTGCATCACCGATGCCGCTTGAGCGCAGTACGCCGCCAAACATGCCACCAGCACCCGTTACTAGGATAACGCCACAGATTGGAGCCAATGACTCACCACACAATTTTTCTAGTTTTGCCATGCCGTAGTCTTTGGCAAACACAGCCAGACAGACAATCAAAGTGATCAGCAACGCGACTGGGGTTTTACCTAGCATGCGTAGGAACTCAACCAGTGCCGTTTTGCCATCGATCACACCCGCAACCGCCAGTGTGTTCAATACCGTATCCAAACAGATTAGCAGGACTGGCAGCACAAGGATGGTCATAACCGTGCCAAATTTTGGTGCGTTGCGCTCATCCACCATCGCTTCGCCATTAAAGAAGGCTTTAGATAGTGGGATATCGAATTTTTTGCCCGCGTACAAACCAAATAGGTAAGCGCCAAGGTACCAAGTTGGAATAGCAACCAGAATACCCACCACCAATAGCAGACCGATGTTTGCGCCAAGGAATTCTGCCGCTGCAACCGGACCTGGGTGTGGTGGAACAAACGCGTGCATAACCGCAAAAGCACCGGCTGCTGGCAACGCGTATTTAATTGGTGAGCCACCAAAACGAGCCGCCACACTTAGGATGATTGGCATCATCACTACAAGGCCTGCATCGAAGAAGATTGGGAAGCCAAACAGTAATGAAGCGACGCCCAAAGCAAATGGTGCGCGCTCTTTACCAAAGCGACCAATCAAAGTGTCTGCCAGCACTTTCGCACCGCCAGTCACTTCAAGAATTTTACCGATCATCGCACCAAGACCAACCAGCAATGCCACGGAAGCCAGTGTGCCGCCGAAGCCGCCCATCATGGTCGATACGACTTTCTCAGAAGGAACGCCAGTGGCGATTGCCGTACCTAAACTCACCATAGTAAGGGAAGCAAAAGCATGGACTTTCAGTTTAATGATCAGAACGAGTAACGCTGCAATGGCAAGGCCTGCAATCGTCAGTAGGAACGTAGGATCTGGGGCTTGGGTTAATTGCTCCATAGGTTCACCTTTAAGAATTATTGTTTGTGTTATGGTTCACATTTATTTCAGTTACCGGTAACATGTTACCGATAACATGAATAAGATAAACCCATATTTTAAAGTGAATTCAAAAATTGAGATCACGCGCAAATTTGGTTATGAGGATAAGTTATGGCTGGTAGTAGTGTCATCGTTATGGGCGTTTGTGCTAGTGGTAAAAGCACAATTGGTGAGCATCTAGCGAAAAAGCTAGGGCGTAAATTCATTGATGGTGATGATCTTCATCCACGAGCGAACATTCAGAAAATGGCATCGGGCCAGCCTCTGAACGATGATGATCGCAAGCCATGGCTAGAACGCATTCGTGATGCGGCGTACAGCCTAGAAAGCAAAAACGAACACGGCATTATTGTCTGTTCAGCACTGAAAAAGATTTACCGCGATCAGATCCGCGAAGGCAACGACAACGTGACCTTCCTGTTCCTTGATGGCGATATGGAGTTGATCCTTAATCGCATGCGTATGCGCAAAGGCCACTTCATGAAAGAAAACATGGTGAAGAGCCAATTCGAGACGCTAGAGCGCCCAGACAACGAGCCTCAAACTCTGATCGTCAATATCGACGGAGACATCAGCGACGTGTTGGAACGCTCTGCCGCTGAGCTAATCAAAATGCAAGCGATCGAGGTGGCGTAATGACTCACTCTGTTGTTCTTGAGGTCACACAACGTTTGACCGAGCGCAGCCGTGAAGCGCGCGCTGCCTTTCTTACTCGCACCGAAGTCCAAGCCGAAGCAGGTAAAGGCCGCGTTGGTTTATCTTGTGGTAACTTAGCCCATGCAGTCGCCGCTTCTTGCTCTTCTGAAAAGAAAAATATTCTCGATTTTACTCATGCCAATGTCGCGCTGATAAGCGCCTACAACGACATGTTGAGCGCCCACCAGCCGTACCAAGACTACCCAGCACAAATCAAAAAAGTGCTGGCGGACTACGGCCATACGGCGCAAGTCGCAGGTTGTGTGCCAGCGATGTGCGATGGGGTGACTCAAGGTCAAGCAGGCATGGATATGTCGCTGTTTTCGCGTGACTTAATTGCGCAATCAACGGCGTTGTCTTTGAGTCACAATGTCTTTGATGCCACATTACTGCTTGGCATCTGTGACAAAATCGCACCGGGGCAACTGATGGGCGCGCTGTCTTACGCACACCTGCCAACGGCGTTTGTGCCAGCGGGTCTGATGGCAACAGGCATCAGCAACGAAGAGAAAGTCGACGTGCGCCAAAAATACGCAGCGGGAGAAGTCGGCAAAGACGCTCTGCTGGATATGGAGTGTCGCGCTTACCACTCTGCGGGTACGTGTACATTTTACGGCACCGCCAATACCAACCAGTTGGTGTTCGAAGCCATGGGCTTGATGCTGCCAGGTTCGGCATTCATTCATCCCCATACCCAACTGCGTAAAGCGTTAACCGATCACGCAGCTCTGAAAATCGCCTCTATGACGGCGGGTTCTGCACACTTTCGTCCGCTGGCCGAGGTGGTCACAGAAAAGAGCTTGGTCAACGGCATCATCGCTCTACTTGCATCTGGCGGCAGCACCAATCACACCATTCATATGATCGCCGTGGCGCGTGCTGCTGGCATCTTGCTCACGTGGCAAGACATCAGCGATCTGTCGGATGCGGTTCCTTTGTTAGCGCGCGTTTACCCGAACGGCCCAGCCGATATGAACGCGTTCCAAGACGCGGGGGGCGTGCCAGCGTTATTGCACCGCTTGAACGAATCCGAGCTTTTGCATCGCGATGTGAAACCCGTGTTTGGTGAATTTGAAGACCAAATGACGCTACCGAGTCTTGTCGATGGCCAACTGACTTGGACACCGTGCCAAGGCAGCCAAGACGGTGACGTGATCGCCAAACCAGACGCCACTTTCCAAAACACCGGCGGCACTCGCGTACTGACTGGCAACTTGGGCAAAGCCGTGGTGAAAGTGTCTGCGGTGAAAGAAGAGCAACGCGTGATTGTGGCACCAGCGATCGTATTCCAATGCCAACACGAAGTGGAAGCCGCGTACAAACGTGGCGAGCTGAACAAAGACTGCATCGTTGTGGTCACACACAACGGCCCAGCGGCAAACGGCATGCCTGAACTGCACAAGCTGATGCCAATTTTAGGTAACGTGCAAAAAGCGGGCTTTAAAGTGGCGTTGGTTACTGACGGTCGTTTATCTGGCGCGTCAGGTAAAATTCCGTCTGCGATCCATGTTTCTCCAGAAGCCATTCGTGGCGGCGCGATTGGTTTGGTGCGCAACGGCGATTTGATTCGTCTGGATTGCCAAACGGGCGAACTGAACAACTTAAGCGACACCACTGGTCGCGAGTTGATTCATTTCGATACCGAATCGACCCAACAAACTTGGGGACGAGGTCTGTTTAGCGTGATCCGCCAAAACGTATCGAGTGCAGAAGAAGGCGCAAGCTTTATTGTTTAAGGCGAGAAGAAAGACCTCGTCGTTCCGACGAGCCCAAGCAAGATCAGGAATTTAATATCAACGTGCAGTGAAGACAGAGAAAACACCTCTGCCACAGCACTTTTTGTTGGTAGATTCTGAATCACGTTCGTCCCTCGCTGTTCAGAATGACGAGCTTTGGGATTGGCCTCAGTTCTTTCTAAAAAACGAATGAATCCGTCATTCCGGCGAGCCTAGGCGAGATCAGGAATCTAATATCAACGAGCTGTGAAGCCAGAGAAAACTCCTCTGCCACAGCACTTTTTGTTGGTAGATTCTGACTCTTGCTCGTCCTTCGCTGTTCAGAATGACGAGTTTTGAGATTGGCCTCGGTTCTTTTTAAAAATGAATGAGTCCGTCATTCCGACGAGCCTAGGCGAGATCAGGAATTTAATATCAGCGTGCTGTGAAGCCAGAGAAAACCCCTCTACCACAGCACTTTTTGTTGGTAGATTCTGAATCACACTCGTCCCTCGCAGTTCAGAATGACGAGCTTTAGGATTGGCCTCTGTTCTTTCTAAAAAGCGAATGAATCCGTCATTCCGACGAGCCTAAGCGAGATCAGGAATCTAATATCGACATGCTATGACGTCAGAGAAAACTCCTCTGCCACAGCACTTTTTTGTTGGTAGATTCTGAATCACGCTCGTCCCTCGCTGTTCAGAATGACGAGCTTTGGGATTAGCCTCAGTTCTTTCTAAAAAACGAATGAATCCGTCATTCCGACGAGCCTAGGCGAGATCAGGAATCTAATAGCAAAATGCTGTGAAGCCAGAGAAAACCCCTCTTCCACAGCACTTTTTGTTGGTAGATTCTGAATCACGCTCGTCTCTTGCTGTTCAAAATGACGAACTTTAGGATTGGCCTCTGTTCTTTTTAAAAATGAATGAGTCCGTCATTCCGACGAGCCTAGGCGAGATCAGGAATCTAATATCAAGGTGCTGTGAAGCCAGAGAAAACCCCTCTTCCACAGCACTTTTTGTTGGTAGATTCTGAATCACGCTCGTCTCTTGCTGCTCAGAATGACGATATCTAGCATTCAGTAAATTACATCAAGCGGTCTTCATCACTACGACGGCAGCAATCACCACAAAGATACCAAACCAGCCGATTGGTTTGAGTTTCTGCTTAAACAGCAAGGCTCCACCCACTGCGGTACCCAAGATACCGATCGCACCCCAAGAGGCATAAGCAATGGCTAAGTCGATCTCTTTCACCGCTTGTGCCAACAGCGTGAATGCTGTCAGTACCAACACAATCGCCGCAATGCCCCAGCCTTTATATTTAAAACCTTTTGAGCGTGTCAGCGCCATATTGGCCATGATATCGACCAAGGCAGCCATCACGACAAATCCAAATGACATCGTAAAAAATTGACTCATGATTCGCACCTTGTACTAGTAGAAAATGAACGTTCTTTTGCCGATTTATCGGCATTTTTCTTGGCGTTAGGTTGACCATGTGATTCCCCTAAGGTCACACACACAATGCCAACAACGGCTAACATCAAACCAAACAACTCTTGATGGTTTAAGTTGGCATCAAAGGCGATGATCGACACCACGGTGATCAACGAGATACCTAACCCTTCCCAGACAGCGTATGCCACACCGATAGATATTTTCTTCGCGGCAAATGCGAGGAAGTAGTAAGAGATTGCGATCAGCACATACATTACGATGTAGCCCCACCACCCGTGCCCTTGTCCGATAAGAGACATAGTGCTGGTGCCAGCCACTTCGGCAACGATGGCGAGCAATAAAAATAGACGTGCAACTAGCATGATTAATCCTCCATCAGAAATTAAAAAAATGCATAACGGAGAATGGTGAATGCCGCGTACCTGTATCGACATTCAAAAAGTTAAAAAGATAAAAATGAGCCACTTCTCCTGACTATTTGAGATAAGGTTAGCGCTGGGTAGGAAAAAGAGACAGGTAATTGAGATATTCATTTTTGAATATCTTAAGAAATAAGTTGTCTATGTAATCACACAACATTGATAAGGTTAAAGCATCTGCTCTCTCATTCAGCGGATGCCATCAGGTGACGTCACTGCGTAAAAATCAGCGGCGTATTGAGGGTTTGTCGCACCACTTTATGTAGGTGTCTGTGCAAAGGATGGTTGCGGTTGGTTTGAAGGAAACCGCCAGAGACAACAAACTGGCTAAACTCACGATTAACGGGTGGCATTGCGTAAGAGGCGAGTTCTGGCATCAACAATGCCGAGCTTTGACTGGCATACATAATCGCGTCGGTTTCTTGCAACATTTGGCAAGCCAAACGCAAATTATAGGACTTCAGTAACACTACTGGCTCATACCCCATGCGTCGATACTCGGACTCCACGGTACAAAGCGGTTTATATGACGCGGGCGCAGGCAAAGAGACAAGTGGTAGTTTGGACACCGTGTCCCAATCATTGCTGACTTTCGACAACGTTGGGTGGTTTTTGCGCGCCAAAATCACTCGTTTTTCAACGAATAACGGGCGCATGTAAATGTCTTTCGACAGCTCGGAGCTCGGTCTCTTGGTCAAGAATGCAGTAATCGTGCTCGCCTTCTAACATTTCATCGTGCGAGTAAGTATTCCAGCTGGAAAAGGCAAAGTGCGCTTTGGGAAAGGCTCGATGACAACCAGTGAGCAGTCGCTGCCCTTGTTCATCCATCAAATAAGGGTCAGTTACAATCGCGATCTGCCCTTGGTATTGCAGCGGGTCGAACACTTCAAATTCTTGCACCACTTTTTCCAGTGGTGCAACCATATTGTCGAACTCGGCGGCGAGACGAATCGCCATGGGTGATGGCTCTACCCCATGTGCTTTACGCACAAAAAGCGGGTCATCAAACACTTGCTTCAACTTCATCACGCCGCGGCTGGCGCTCGGTTGAGAAATGCCAAGCTGCATTGCGGCCAGCTTGATGCTGCGGTTTTCCACCACGGCTTTTAATAAACGCATTAAGTTGAGATCCAATGCATCCAGCTGATGTGCCATACCCTAACCTGCCAATACCATTAATGAGCGAATACGAAGAGCGGTTAACTGCGAGTTAAACACTCTCTCCCGACGTAATCTGATACCCCATATCGAAGACTTTTTCTTCTTGCGTTTCGCCTTTCAGGCGCGCAATTAATAGCTCTGCGCTCTTTACACCAATTTGGAAACGCGGCGTATCAACGCTGGTCAGTTTCGGGCTGATGGTTTGACCAATATCCAACGCGTTATAGCCCGCCACTGCCAATTGCTGTGGAACTTGAATGCCACGTTGCTGCGCACTCAGCATGGTGCCAATTGCGATGTCATCGTTGGTACAGAACACCCCATCGAGCGTTGGGTGCGTTTCCAGTGCGCGTTCGAGCAAATCATGCGCTAAAGAAAAACTAGAATGATCACCAGTTAATACATGTTTGGGTTCTAGCCCTGCTTCTGTCATCGCGCGATCGTAACCTTGCATCCGCAATTTGGTTCGCGTATCCAGACGCGCGCCAAAATAGACGATTGTACGCTTCCCCGTATCTAGCATCTGCTTAACCACGGTGTACGACGCATCTTCATGATCGAGTCCAACCGCCATATCAATCGGCTCCGATGGCAGTTCCATGGTTTCGACCACCGGAATGCCCGCATTTTTGATCATCTGTAATGTACGCGGCGTGTGATGGCTTTCAGTTAGAATAAGCCCATCGACTTGATAAGAGAGTAATGACGCGATCTTGCGCTCTTCTTCAAGCTCATCGTAGCTAAAATGCGCTAAAAGCGTCTCATAGCCATTGGCTTTGGTCACCATCTCTATGCCCTGAACAAAGGAAGCAAAAATTTGGTTGGACAAAGACGGCAGTAAGATACCAATGGCTTTACTGGAGGACTTTGACAACATCGCCGGTGCACGGTTTTCGATGTAACCCATCTCTTCAATCGCAGTCGCAATCTTGGCCCGAGTCTTTTCTGCCACCGATTCAGGGTTACGCATATAGCGTGAAACGGTCATCTTCGTGACGCCAACCTGGTCTGCGACATCCTGCAATGTCGTACGAGTTTTCTTATTCTGTTGAGCCATAAATATGTGATTTATCAGTAATGTTACAAGTAACATTATGACGAATAGACTCTCTGCCGACAAGTTCAGTGAAAATAATTCGCAAAATGAGATGAATATCAGTGGTAGAGCGTATTAGCAAACGCATCACAAAGAAACGCCACTTAAATAGCGATAATATTTGAGACCGCAAAAAAGCCCCGAACTCGGGGCTTTCTTCTATATTTTGACCGCAATATCTGAGTCGTTATTTCACGCACACCACGTTCAACAATGAGGTCCCGGTGAGCTGATTGGGCTCACGATCGGCGAACAAACCTTTCTTATCTTTGCCCCAATACGGCAGTTGCAGTGGCCATTGATTTTTTTCCATCACCCCAGACGCCCTCAGCGCTTTAAACTCTGCAGGGTTAGCTAAGTTCATACCCAGTTGCTGACATACTTTGTGCGAGTTTTCGTAGTTGAGGCGGTTCCACGGCTTACCATGTTCCATGTAAAACTGATTATGGTGATCGAGTAAATATGGGACCACGTACGTTTTGCCCTGCACTGAAGTTCTCAACCGAACTTCAATGTCATCATTTCCAGTGACAATTGGCTTCGCTTTGGTCTTAGCAACAGGCGTAGACGAAGAGCTATCACGCGAACTTTTTGCCTTGGTATCTGGCTTCTCTGCCCGCGCTTTAAAGGCGTCGGTATCAGCTCGCACAGCAGGAACTGGCGCGGGTTTCGAGGTCACCGTCGGTGTTGGCTTAACCGAAGATGCGGCTGATTTCGACGATACAGTAGATTTAGGTGTAGGTGGTGTTACTGGTTGTTTCGTCCCTTTCCCAACCACTCGGATGAACGCCTCTTTGTAATTCGACAAGGTTTTGACTCCTCGTAAGTCATCCCTCGCATCAGACAATGCCTTGTAAGGTCCAATCAAACAGCGATAGCCTTTGGATTCAGGCTTCATCCATACGTCAGTCGTGATTTTACTATAGAGAGGCTTAGCTTTCGCGAGAGACATAGGCTTGGGTAGCAATCCGCATTGAATCCAGTAAAGGTAGTTGCCCCCCTGCGGCACTTTCTTTCCCCATACTCCGTTACCAATTGGGCACGTTTTCTCAAGCATCGGTAATTCTTTCTCGCTGGCTTGAGTGGCTTGGCAAAGGAACTCCTCCGCCGATACTGGGCTAGAAAACTGGGCGCATACTAGCAACAAACCCAAAGCCAGGCTTGCTTGGAAGATACGAGATGGGTGTTGTGCCTTCTTCATTTCCATACACTTCACTCTAAATTAGTGGGTAAGGTCATTATGGCGGCAAAGCGCCAAAAAAATGTGAACAAAGAATAACTAGCAAAAAAAGAGCCGGAATTTGCATCCGGCTCTCAGTTTAGGAAGGAATTAAGTGAATTTACAACGCTTGGTGGGAAAATTCTTATCCTTTGTACAGTTTCGGGTTGAATACATCACGTAGCCAGTCGCCCAACAGGTTGATAACCAAAACCAATGTTACTAGCACGATGCCAGGGAAAGCAGTAATCCACCATGCACCAGAGAAGATGTAGTTAAAGCCGATGCTGATTAGCGCACCCAGTGACGGCTGATCGACTGGCAGACCCAAACCTAGGAATGACAGCGCCGCTTCCGACATGATCGCGTTCGCTACCTGTACCGTCGAGATAACCAAGATTGGCGATAGACAGTTTGGCAGAATGTGACGGAACATGATTCGCGGAGCTTTAAAGCCCATCACACGCGCCGCTTCGACGTATTCTTTCTTCTTCTCTGCCAATACCGAGGCACGAATAGTCCGTGCGTATTGCGGCCATTCAGCCACACCGATGATCACCACCAGCATCACCACCGCGTATTGGCTGTAAAAATCGCTGCCAAAGCTGGCTTTGAAAATGGCCGATACGATGATCGCCACCATCATGGTTGAGAACGATAGTTGAACATCCGCAAAGCGCATCAAGAAGCTATCGATACGACCACCGAAGTAACCCGCCGACAAACCAATGATGATACCCAGAATCAACTGAAGACCGACGGCTAAAAAGCCGATCGTCAAAGACAAACGAGAGCCGTAAAGAATGGTCGATAAAATATCGCGGCCTTGCTCATCAGTACCAAGAACAAAACGCTCATCGCCCTCTTCCATCCAAGACGGTGGTAGCTCTGAATCCATGATGTCGATAGACGTCAGATCGTACGGGTCTGTTGGCGCAAGAATCGGTGCAGCCAATGCCAATACTAAGAACATCATAAAGACGGTAAAACTCGCCATCGCCACTTTGTCGCGTTTGAAGTAATACAGAAAATCTGACTCTTTGAAACGCTGCCACGCTGATGGAGCAGGAGCTGGTGTTAAATTTGATTGGCTCATGATTAAGCTCCTTTTCCAGTTAGGTTCACAGTTGGGTTGATGATGCCGTACAGCAAGTCAACGATGGTATTGGTTACCACGAAGATCAGACCAACAAAGATAACGTAAGCAGTGATCAGCGGTGTATCTACACGGTTGATTGCCTCTAGGAAAAGGAAGCCAGTGCCCGGCCATTGGAACACGGTTTCAGTGAGAATGGTGTAGGCCACCATGGTACCAATCTGCACGCCACCTACCGTCAATACTGGTAGCATGGTGTTCTTAAGTGCATGTTGGTAATAAATCTTTTGTAAGTTCAAACCTTTTGCTTTGGCGAACTTAATGTATTCCGAACTCAGTACTTCCAGCATTTCTGAACGTACCAAACGGATGAACAACGGCAGCATGATAGACGCTAGCGCAATACAAGGTAGGATGAGGTGCTTGATACCATCAATGGTAAAGAAGCCAGATTCCCAACCGAGTACGTTAGCGGTTTCACCTCGCCCATAGGAAGGCAGCCAGCCGAGTTCGATGGAGAAGACGTACATCAGCATGATTGCGGTTAGGAACACCGGAATCGAGATGCCGACACTACTCATCGCCATAACAAATTTGGTAAAGACACTCTTCGGGTGAATCGCGGAATACACCCCGAGTGGTATAGAGAAAACGATAATGATGAGCGTCGCGCCAAACACGAGCTCTAATGTTGCCACCAGCTTATCGAGGATCACCTCAACCGCAGGTCGCTTGAAAAAATATGAGGTACCCAAATCACCTTGCAGTGCATTACCCACAAAGCGCGTGTACTTTGTGATAAAGGGATCGTTCAGGCCCAAGTCGTCGCGTAGCGCTTGACGCTCCGATTCCGAAACCGACTGACCTACAAGCTCACGCAGCGGATCACCCAGGTTGTCCTGAATGGCAAACGCCACCAAACTGATCACAAACATCACTATCAGTGCCTGAAACAGGCGCTTGACCAGAAACGAAAACATTCCTTGCCCCTTAACTATCCATAGATCTCTAAATTAGAGAGAAAATTCAGTCTAAATAACCCACTCAATCCGACTGAAACAAAACTGAGTCGAGTGCTTTAAGTTGAGGAGGGAAATCCATCCCTCCTCAAAGTCGACTAACCGTGATTATTCAACCACTAGGTCACCGAAGTAAGGCATTACCATTGGGTTAACGATGTCTGCCGCTTTCACGTTAGACTTCGCACCCCACGCTTCACTTTGCCAGTGTAGCGGTACGAATGCTGCGTCGTTGTATAGTGTTGCTTCTACACCTTTCAGCATTTCTGCACGTTTCGCAGGATCCGTTTCTACGTTCGCAGCTTCAACCACTTTGTCCATTTCTGGGTTTGAGTAGTAACCACAGTTGTACTGACCACGACCGGTTTCTTCGTTACGAGTCATCGTTAGGAACTCGTTGAAGTTCGCTGAGTCTTCTGTATCTGAGTGCCAACCGATCATCAGCATGTCTGCCGCACACTTGTCGAACTCTGGCCAGTATTGCGCTTTTGGCATGGTCTTCAGATCAACCTTGATACCGATCTTAGACAACATTGCCGCTGCCGCTTGTGCTACTTTCGCATCATTCACGTAACGGTTGTTTGGTGCGATCATCGTTAGCGTCAGGCCATTTTCGTAACCCGCTTCTTTCATCAGTTCTTTCGCTTTCTTCAAGTCGTAGCGAGGAACCAGTTTGTCATCGTGACCCACGTAACCTGCCGGGCTTTGCTGACCAGCAGCCGTTGCGAAGCCTTTCATGATTTTCTTCACGATACCTTCGTTATTGATTGCGTGAACAATCGCTTGGCGAACGCGAACGTCTTTCAATGCTTCGTTGCTGTTTTGGTTTAGTTGGAACGTGATGATACGAGTACCAGGTAGCGTAACTAGGTCGATGCCGTCAGCATCTTCAACGCGTTTGTGGTCGTTTGGCGCTACAGGGTGAATCATGTCAACACCGCCAGAAAGCAGCGCTGCTACACGAGTTGCGTCTTCTTTAATTGGCACAAGCGTTAGCTTATCAACGTTACCTTTCGACTCTTTGTCCCAGTAATCTTTAAAGCGTTCAAATTCCACTTTTACGCCCTGTTCACGTGAAGTCACAATGAATGGACCCGTGCCAGATACGTTAGTCGATGCAAATGAGTTACCGTGCTTCACTAGCTCAGACTTGTCTTTGCCGTCCGCAGTTTTGCCAGTGTAGAACTTGCTGTCCATTGGGAAAATGTACGTTGCGGTTTGCAGCACTAGTGGGTAAGGACCTTTAGTTACAAGATCGAACGTGTTGTCGTCCACTTTGACGATTTTCTCGTACGGGTCGAAGATGTTTTTAAAGTCAGGAGAGCTTTGTAAACGCTGGAACGTCCACACGACGTCGTCAGCAGTTAGAGTATTGCCAGAATGGAATTTCACACCTTCACGCAGTTTGAAACGAACAGTCGTATCGTTAATACGTTCCCAACTTTCCGCTAGGCGAGGCTCGAAATCCATTTTTTGAGTAAAGCGAACCAACGGATCAAATACCATGTGTGACATTTGCAGTGTGCCACCTGATAGCTGCTCATGTGGGTCAAGCGATACTGGGTCAGCTGCATAGCCAACTTTGATATCTGCTGCCATTGCGTTAAAGCTTAGGCCCGCAGCCATTAGCGCCACTGCTAATTTGCTTTTCATGGTTTTCATTTGCATAACTCCTTCATGCGGGGATACGGATCCCTTGTTGTTGTGTTTGCGTCTTTGTTATGACTAAAGGTTAGCCAAGCGAATTGCTTGGTTTATGCCGTTTCGATCTCTTCTCGCAAGCCAGTAAACTCCGGCATCAGAGAAATCAATTTTTTGCTGTATTCGTGTTGAGGTGCCGTGAATAACTGTTCTGTTGGTGCCACTTCTAAAAGTGTACCCATTTGCATCACACCTACTCGGTCACACATCTGACGAATAACAGGTAAATCGTGGCTGATAAACAACATAGTCAAGTTCAGCTCACTTTGCAGATCTTTCAGCAAGTTTAGAATTTGTGCCTGTACCGATACGTCCAGTGCTGAGGTCGGTTCATCACAAATCAAAAGTCGAGGACGAGTCGCCAACGCACGCGCAATAGAAATACGCTGACGCTGACCACCGGAGAATTCATGAGGGTACTTAAGCCCAGCCATTCGACCCAAACCAACATGATCCAATAGGTCATTCACGATTTGGCGAGTTTCCGACTCGTTTTTCGTCAATTTATGGAAACGGATTGGCTCAGCAATAATATCGAATACCTTCATACGAGGGTTCATTGAAGTATATGGGTTTTGGAACACCATCTGCATTTGACGACGCATCGGGCGGCGCTCTTTCTCAGAGGTTAAAGCGGTCAGGTCAATGCCCTCGAATTTCACCTGACCAGAGTTAGGTTGGTATAAACCAGCAATCACACGTGCAATGGTCGATTTACCTGAACCAGACTCGCCCACCAAACCAAAGGTTTCGCCTTCGTGCACTTCAAAGCTCACATTATTAGATGCTTGCACGTATTCTCGGCGGCTCTCGAACAAAGAGTCTTTGGTAACAAAGCGAAGATTGACGTTCTTCACGTCCAAAAGCGGGCCAGTGTACTCACGCTCATCTTGGCTTTGTCCTAACCAGTGGTTCTTGATATCGAGTGGCTCCATTTCCGCCGCTTCTTCGATATAGCTTACTAACGGGAAACGATCTAGCTTTCTGTCTGAACGTGGTACCGCTGAAATTAGACTGCGAGTATAAGAGTGATCAGGATCGCCCAATACTTTGGCTGTTGGTCCAAACTCCACCAAGTCACCACGATACATTACCGCCACGCGATCGGTGACGTTGGAGACGACACCCATATCGTGAGTAACCAACATACAGCCGACATTGTTCTTGATACACAGCTCGCGGATCAAGTTGAGGATTTGGTCTTGGATAGAAACGTCTAACGCCGTAGTTGGTTCGTCCGCAATGATGAGATCAGGCTCACCAGCCAAAGCAATGGCAATGACAACACGCTGACGCATACCACCAGAGAATTGGTGCGGGTACTGTTTTAAGCGGTTTTCTGGTTGCGGAATACCAACCTGCTGCATAAGAGAAAGCGCGCGCTGATACGCCTCTTCATCAGAGACCTTCATGTTGGCGTGGATCGTCTCTTTCAGCTGTTGCTCAACAGTAAAAAGTGGATTGAGCGAGGTCATCGGATCTTGGAAAATAAAACCTATTTTCGAGCCGCGAACCTTACGCATCGCTTCTGGTGATAGGCCAGAAATTTTTTCTCCATCCAAGAAAACATCGCCGCTAGCAACGCGACCTGGAGGGCTAAGCAAATCAATAACGGCGTTACCAACGGTGGATTTACCCGCACCTGATTCGCCAACAACACCCACGATTTCACCACGTTCAATATGAAAAGAAAGTGACTTCACGGCAGCGTGAACGCCGTGTCGGGATGGGTATTCAATACGAAGGTTTTTCACTTCTAATAGTGACATTTCAGACCTCTACTGCCTTGTCTGTGGTATCGAATCATGCCAAAGGCACCATTCATCACCTGAATGAATCCGTTCAAATTCAGAATAATACTCTGAAATCTTAATGCGGAAATAATTTGGCAAAAATCACACAAAAAAGCAACAATTAAAGTATATTCCGCCGAAAAAACATTAAATAAACGCACAATTAGCGAATAAAAATGCATTAACAAGTATTTAACCATTTTCATATCACACTATTTTTGTGCGCCATGCACCAATAAAACTAGAAAAATGCTCTAAAAGTAAACATGAGCTAAACAAGATCATTAACCATATTATTCATGTGCATTTATTAACATTTAACAAACAATATCATATGCAAAAAGTGTTTTTTCAACATAAAAAACTATTAATAAAATAGTCGGCAAATACAAAAAGCCAAACTTAGGAAGAGAAAGGATAGGTCAAAACGTGAACAAAACAGCAAAACCACACAAATCCTGCTCCAATGCAGATTATGCGCCACTTAAGCGGTTTATTGACTAAGCAAAGGAAAGTACCGCTATCTTCATTCGTACGTCATAAGAAAACTCGCCGGTTTTAACCCTTTACGACACAATTGAGAGTGGGATAATAGATGAACAGTGTCAAAGCCAAGCCGTAAATAAAAGGAGCCCCTGTGCTTAAAGCGATTTTTTTTGATATGGACGAGACTTTATGTGCAACGTCACAAGCCGATAAAGTTGCAGGACAAGCGTTTACAACTTGGATTCATAAAACCTACCCACAAGTGACTGAGCCAAAAGCTTTTTTGCAGCGCTACTTACAGGGTGTATACAAAAAGCTGAATGCTGAGTTCCCTCACCTTGTTGCTCTGCTACCCGATGAAAATGCCTTCCGTTGTGGCCTGATCCAAAACATCTTGGCGGAGCAAGGCGTCAGCATCACTGCAAAAGAGGCTCAACAAGCTCAAGACTACTTTGACTCTGCACGTATGGGCGCGTTCACTTTCTTCCCTGGTGTAAAAGAAATGCTCAGCGACCTTCGTCAACATTACAAACTCGTCGTGATCACTAACGGCCCGATTTTTTCTCAACACCCTAAATTAAACGCGACACAAATGAGCAACTGGGTGGACCATATTATTGTGGGAGGAGAAGAGCCAGAAGAGAAACCTGCTACAAGTATTTTCCAAAAAGCGCTCGACTTGGTCGAAGTAAAACCAGAAGAGGCTCTACACGTGGGCGACTCTTTACCTGCTGACATTGCTGGCGCTAACAATATGGGCATTTTGAGTGTATGGGTGAATGCGACAGGCGCAAGCAACTCAACGGATATAACGCCAAGTTTTGAAATCCAAGAAACGGTAGAACTGAAAGAAATCCTTAAAACACTCGCCCAATAAAAGCAGCGGATTAGAAAACTACAAAACCCCAGACACTGCTCTGGGGTTTATTTTGTCAGCTCGAAAAGCATTTGGATCATAGGTGGTCAAAAGCCCCTAGAGCTGTACACTTTTGGGAAAAATTGAAATGGAATGCCGATTTTTTTCAGGAGAGATGCAAAAAAGCCCCAGTCTTTCGACTGAGGCTTTAAATAGTGGTCGGTGAAGAGGGATTCGAACCCCCGACCCTCTGGTCCCAAACCAGATGCGCTACCAAGCTGCGCTATTCACCGAACTGTATTTGCTGATTTTCTCAAATCAGACAGGACACTTCAACTAAGAAGTCACCTTAATTAATGGGGTGGCTAACGAGATTCGAACTCGCGACCACCGGAATCACAATCCAGGGCTCTACCAACTGAGCTATAGCCACCATCAATTTTTGCTGTTTACCGCTCTATTAGAGCCATAAACTAAATAGTGGTCGGTGAAGAGGGATTCGAACCCCCGACCCTCTGGTCCCAAACCAGATGCGCTACCAAGCTGCGCTATTCACCGACGATGTTTTATCTTGATTGAATCAAGATTGGGAGCAATGCTACCGCATTCAATCTAAAAAAGAAAGAATGGGGTGGCTAACGAGACTTGAACTCGCGACAACCGGAATCACAATCCGGGGCTCTACCAACTGAGCTATAGCCACCACTGATTTTTACCGATGTATCCTCCGAGGCAATGGTACGCCCGAAAGGATTCGAACCTTCGACCTTTGGCTCCGGAGGCCAACGCTCTATCCAACTGAGCTACGGGCGCATGCCCTATCGGCGGAGTGGAATAATACGGATATCACACTATGCCGTCTAGTACTTTTTTTACTTTTTTTATCGTTTGGTCTCTTTTTCGACAGTTATCTTCCGTTAAAGTGGATTTTTGATGTGATTCACGCCCTGTCATGGATAACTTGTTGTTTATTGCAACAAGTTATCGGGATATAATCACCCATTATTTACATTGATTTAACAGCTGCAACCAAGTTGTCTAATCATTCTATGCCATTCAGTGGAATTTAATGATTTCTCTGCTCGGCATTAATACTCTAACTATATAAATAGGTAAGTCACTTACCTCGGGAATGTGAAGTGGGTTTAATGGATATGTCTCGACAAATGATTAGCGTTTTGTTCGCTGCCTTAACGTTTTCTACGGCAGCTTTAGCTTCTGACATCAGCCAAACTGAATACGATGCGATCGCAGAACGCATCCAACCTGTCGGTGATGTTTATCTAGCGGGTTCTGAGCCAGTGAAAGAAGAACCAACCGGTCCACGTGATGGCGCCACAGTTTATGGTACTTTTTGTATTGCTTGTCACGCATCTGGTGTAAACGGCGCACCTAAAACAGGTAATGCCGATGATTGGGCACCGCGTATTGCACAAGGCAAAGATACGTTAGTGAAGCACGCATTAGAAGGCTTCAATGCGATGCCAGCCAAAGGAACCTGTATGGACTGTTCTGACGATGAAATCATCGCAGCAATTGACCACATGATTGAAGGTCTATAAGTAAAGACATCAACGAAAAAGGCTTGCCAGTTGGCAAGCCTTTTTGTTTTTAGTCAGTGAGAACAAGGTTACTTTACTTCTTAAACATTGCTCGAATATTGGCAATGTGTGCTTGACCTTTCGCCATACGCTCTTCTGCTGATACTGGCTTTTTGTTTACTTCCCATTCAACGTCATCAAATGGCAACTCATCCAAAAAGCGGCTTTGAGTCGGTTTGATCAACTCGCCGAACTGCCGACGCTCTTTGCACATAGTGAAAGTCAGTTCACGTTGCGCTCGAGTAATACCAACGTACATCAGGCGACGCTCTTCTTCCACGTTATCTTCATCAATACTGGTTTGGTGCGGTAAAATACCTTCTTCGGACCCAATTAAGTATACATATGGGAACTCAAGGCCTTTTGATGCGTGCAAGGTCATCAGTTGTACTGCATCACTGTCTTCATCTTCTTCACCGCGCTCCATCATGTCACGCAAGGTCAAACGTTGAACGACTTCTTTTAACGTTTTCTCTTCTTGATCGTAGTTGTCACCCTCTAGGTCCGCCACTATCCAGGAATAAAGGTCAGAAACGTTCTTCATTCTCATTTCAGCGGCTTTCGGACTTGCTGAAGTTTCGTATAGCCAATCTTCATAATGGATATCACGAACTAGCGAACGAACCGCTTCGACGGTATCACCACGCTCAGCTTGATCAGCAATCGCCACTAGCCATTGGGTGAAACGACGCAGGTTTTCTAGGCCACGTCCCGTTAGGTGCTGTTCGAGCCCCATTTCAAAGCTCGACTCAAACAGACTCTTGCCTCGCATATTGGCATAACTGCCTAACTTCTCTAACGTCACTGGGCCAATTTCACGTCGTGGAGTATTCACAATGCGCAAAAATGCATTGTCGTCATCCGGGTTAACCAAAACGCGCAAATACGCCATGATGTCTTTAATCTCTGCGCGCGCAAAAAACGAGGTGCCGCCAGAAATTTTATACGGTACGCGGTTTTGCATCAGAGACTTTTCAATCAAACGTGATTGGTGGTTACCACGATATAGAATCGCATAATCTTTATATTCGGTACGGTTTAGGAACTTATGCGCAATTAGTTCACTCGTTACGCGCTCTGCTTCATGCTCTTCATTTTTAGCCAACAACACTTTGAGTTTTTCACCGTCAGGAATTTCAGAGAACAAGGACTTCTCATAGACGTGAGGGTTGTTAGCTATCAAAATGTTGGCCGCACGCAGGATTCGACTCGTTGAACGGTAGTTTTGCTCCAGCTTAATCAAACGCAAATTCGGATAATCTTCACCCAGCAACACAAGGTTCTGAGGTTTCGCACCACGCCATGAATAAATAGACTGATCGTCATCCCCTACAACCGTCAATCGCCCACGTTCACCGACAATTAGTTTGACCAGCTCATACTGACTCGTGTTGGTATCTTGATACTCGTCAACCAGTAGGTAACGGATACGATTCTGCCAACGCTGACGAACGTCTTCATGATTACGTAAGAGCAAAACGGGCTTCAAAATTAGGTCATCAAAATCAAGCGCGTTATAGGCTTTCATTTGCTTTTGGTACATATCAAAACAGAACGCAAACAATTGTTGCTGTTCACCTTGCGCACGCGCTTTGGCTTGCTCTGGCGTCAACATGTCGTTTTTCCAGTTGGAAATACAACTCAGAAGCTGACGTAGCAGATCTTTATCACCATCAAGCTGCTTTTCGGTAAGTTCTTTGAGTAGCGCTAGCTGGTCTTGGTCATCAAACAGTGAGAAGCCCGCTTTCAACCCTAAATGCTTGTACTCACGCTTGATGATGTTCAATCCTAAAGTGTGGAATGTTGATACCATCAAACCTTTAGACTCACCTTTCCCTAACGTTTGACCTACACGCTCCTTCATTTCACGTGCCGCTTTGTTGGTAAACGTCACCGCCGCAATGTTACGCGCTTTGTAACCACATTGCTGAACCAGATAAGCGATTTTATTGGTAATAACACGAGTTTTGCCCGAGCCAGCACCAGCTAGCACTAGGCATGGACCAGACACGTATTTCACGGCTTCATCTTGACTAGGGTTCAGCTTCATAGAAATTCTCTGCGGGTGATGAATGTGGCGCCTATGATAAAGGGGTGGCCTCGTGAAAGCTATGCTGATTTCTTGTAATTTTTACACCAATTAAGTGCAATATTCTGTTGCATAAATGGCGGGTATTTAAGCTATAATGAATGAACGTTCATTCACTAAAGGGTGACATTATGAAGGATAACCCTGCTGTAGATAAACGAGAACAAATCTTAGTCGCTGCTGAACAACTCATTGCTGAATCTGGCTTTCAAGGGCTTTCCATGCAAAAGCTCGCCAATGAGGCAGGTGTCGCAGCAGGGACGATTTACCGTTATTTCTCAGATAAAGAACATCTTTTAGAGGAACTACGCCTTAACGTTGCTAAGCGTGTTGCTACTGCGGTGCAACTAGGTGTTAGTGAAGAGATGCCTTTAAAACAGCGTT
This sequence comes from Vibrio sp. 1159, assembly GCF_033340395.1. NCBI lineage: Bacteria > Pseudomonadati > Pseudomonadota > Gammaproteobacteria > Vibrionales > Vibrionaceae > Vibrio > Vibrio sp. 1159. Next base: position 58,776 of record NZ_JAWOWL010000032.1, read on the forward strand.
ATCGAACCATGTGGCTCAATATTTGGAATTTAGCGAGCTCGAACTTAAGTGCGATCAGCAACCGAGTCCAATATGAGTCTTTACCCTGTTCAAATAGTAGCAAAGCTCGGGAACTTGAGAGACAAATGTTTGCCCAAGTAGATCTTCTTTTCAATCAGGGCAAAGACGAGGGAGTATTCAAGCTTCTCGATAACGAAGTACTTTCTGGATTGAGTTTTGAGGCAAGTGTTGCACTTGCTCGGAAACACGCTTTGGGATTTTATCAACTGGATAAGACGGCATTAGAGGCCGCTATTGAAGCCAGTTGGGATGCAATTATTAAACACTAACTTGGAGTTCTTAATAGAATGAAAAAGTGGATTTTGATGCTATCAATTGTTTTATTACTTTTTGGTAGCGTTGTTACATACAGACTAATTGATATCAAAGACAAAATGGAGCAGTTTGCCAATCGCCCTGAACCAGCATTCCCAGTAACCGTAACTGAAGTGCAAGCGGTGGATTGGGTACCAGTCATCGAGGCAATTGGTTTTATCGAGCCAAATCAAGGCGTGACGGTAGCGAACGAAACGAGCGGTGTTATCGATAAAATCGCATTTGATTCCGGTACTCAAGTCAAAGCAGGTCAGCCACTAGTACTGCTTGACTCTGACGTTGAGAAAGCGAATTTAAAGAGCTCGCAAGCCAAGTTGCCAGCAGCAGAAGCGAAATACAAACGCTACCAAGGGCTATTTAAAAAAGGATCTATTTCTAAAGAAGCGTATGACGAAGCAGAAGCGAACTACTTCTCCTTAAAAGCGGACATTGAAAGCTTGAAAGCGACCATCGACCGACGCGAAATCAAAGCGCCATTTGATGGTGTAGTAGGTATTCGTAACGTGTACCTCGGTCAGTACCTACAAGCGGGTACCGATATTGTTCGCCTGGAAGACACCAGCGTGATGCGTTTACGCTTTACCGTGCCGCAAACCGATATTTCACGTATCAATATCGACCAAGAAGTGGATATCTTTGTGGATGCCTACCCAGAACAGCCTTTCAAAGGTTCAATTTCTGCGATTGAGCCTGCGGTTAACGTACAAAGTGGTTTGATTCAAGTTCAAGCGGATATCCCTAACAGTGACGGCAAACTGCGTAGTGGTATGTTCGCGCGTGCAAACATCATTCTGCCTAAGTTAGAAAATCAGGTCACTCTACCTCAAACCGCGATCACATTTACGCTATATGGCGACAATGTTTACATCGTAACAGAAGAAGATGGCGAAAAACGCGTTAAGCAGCATGTGGTAAAAGTTGGCGAACGCTCTAAAGATATCGCACACATTCTAGAAGGCGTGAAGCCAGGTGATGTGGTAGTGACATCGGGTCAAGTCCGTTTGAGTAACCATGCGAAAGTAAGCATTGTCGAAAGCGATGCAACTACCCCACCTGCTGAAACACCAATGCTTTAAGTTGGAGGCATCATGCGCTTTACAGATGTTTTTATAAAACGTCCAGTTTTAGCGGTATCGATCAGCTTTTTGATTGCATTGCTTGGTTTGCAAGCGGTGTTCAAAATGCAAGTTCGTGAGTACCCTGAAATGACGAATACGGTGGTCACCGTGACCACCAGTTACTACGGTGCAAGTGCCAACTTGATCCAAGGCTTTATTACTCAGCCATTGGAGCAAGCGGTGGCGCAAGCCGATAATATTGATTACATGACTTCGCAATCGGTACTAGGTAAATCAACCATTACTGTCAACATGAAGTTGAATACTGACCCGAATGCAGCATTGGCTGATATCTTAGCGAAAACGAACTCAGTACGTTCTCAGCTTCCAAAAGAAGCCGAAGATCCAACCGTAACCATGTCGACAGGTTCGACAACGGCGGTACTGTACATCGGCTTTACGAGTGACGAGTTATCTTCAAGCCAGATCACTGACTACCTTGAGCGTGTAATCAACCCGCAGTTGTTCACTGTAAACGGTGTATCCAAAGTTGACCTGTATGGTGGTATGAAGTACGCACTGCGCGTATGGCTAGATCCTGCCAAAATGGGCGCTTTGAAGTTGACCGCTACGGATGTGATGAGCGTTCTTAACGCCAACAACTACCAATCTGCAACCGGTCAAGCGACGGGTGAGTTCGTACTTTATAACGGTAGCGCAGATACTCAGGTATCAAACGTTGCTGAACTTGAAGCATTGGTCGTGAAAACTGGTGAAGGGGATGTCATCCGCCTAGGTGATATCGCTAAAGTAACGCTGGAGAAGAGTCACGACGTTTATCGCGCAAGTGCAAACGGTCAAGAAGCCGTGGTTGCGGCGATCAACGCAGCACCAAGCGCTAACCCAATCAACATTGCAGCAGACGTACTTGAACTGTTGCCTCAGCTTGAGCGCAACCTACCAAGCAACATCAAAATGAACGTGATGTACGACTCAACTATCGCCATCAACGAATCGATTCACGAAGTAGTGAAAACGATTCTTGAAGCAGCGGTCATCGTACTTGTGGTTATCACACTGTTCCTAGGTTCATTCCGCGCGGTAATCATTCCTATCGTGACCATTCCACTTTCATTGATTGGTGTGGCAATGGTGATGCAGGCAATGGGTTTCTCTTGGAACTTGATGACGCTACTGGCGATGGTGCTTGCCATCGGTCTGGTGGTGGATGACGCGATCGTTGTACTAGAAAACGTTGACCGTCACATCAAAGAAGGGGAATCGCCATTCCGAGCTGCAATTATTGGTACGCGTGAAATTGCGGTTCCAGTTATCGCGATGACATTGACGCTAGGTGCAGTGTACGCGCCGATCGCATTGATGGGTGGTATCACCGGTTCATTGTTCAAAGAGTTCGCTTTGACACTGGCAGGTTCAGTATTCGTATCCGGCATCATCGCTTTGACACTATCACCAATGATGTGTTCGAAGATGCTGAAGGCGAACGAGAAGCCAAGCAAGTTTGAGCAAAAAGTTCACCATGTACTTGATGGCATGACTAATCGCTACGCAAGCATGTTAAAAGCAATAATGGCTAGCCGACCAGTGGTGATCGTGTTTGCGATAATTGTATTCGCAAGTTTACCAGTCCTATTCAAGTTTATTCCTAGCGAGCTAGCTCCATCTGAAGATAAAGGTGTTGTAGTACTCATAGGGACCGCACCATCAAATTCGAATTTGGACTACATCCAAAACACCATGGATGATGTGAATAAGATTCTCTCTGATCAACCAGAAGTGGAATACGCTCAGGTATTTAACGGTGTACCGGATTCTAATCAAGCGTTTGGTTTAGCTACACTCAAACCATGGGGCGAACGAGAAGCGAGCCAAGCAGAAATCAAACAGCGTGTTGGTGGGCTTGTTTCGAGCATTCCGGGAATGTCTATTGCTGCCTACGAAATGCCGGAGCTACCAGGTGCTGGTTCAGGCCTTCCTGTACAGTTCGTAATTACAACGCCAAACAACTTTGAAAGTTTGTTTACCGTTGCAAATGACATTCTGTCGGAAGTAGCAAGCAGTCCAATGTTTGTCTATTCCGATCTGGATCTGAAATATGATTCTGCAACGATGAAGATCAAGATCGATAAAGACAAAGCAGGTGCCTACGGTGTGACTATGCAAGACATTGGTATCACCCTCAGCACCATGATGGCAGATGGTTATGTAAACCGTATCGACCTAAATGGCCGCTCTTATGAGGTAATTCCTCAGGTTGAGCGTAAATGGCGTCTAAACCCAGAATCGATGAAGAACTACTATGTACGCTCTGTGGATGGTAAAGCGGTTCCATTAGGTAGTCTGATTACCATTGATGTGGTGGCTGAGCCTCGCTCTTTGCCACACTTCAACCAGCTAAACTCAGCAACTGTGGGTGCTGTTACAGGCCCTGGTGTTTCGATGGGGGATGCAGTTAATTGGTTTGAAAATATTGCACAAACCAAACTGCCTGCAGGGTATAACCATGATTACATGGGCGAATCTCGTCAGTTTGTAACGGAAGGTAGTGCCTTGTATGCAACCTTCGGTCTTGCACTTGCGATCATCTTCCTCGTTCTGGCGATTCAATTTGAATCACTCCGCGATCCTATTGTAATCATGGTATCTGTACCTCTGGCAATATGTGGTGCCTTGATCGCATTGGCCTGGGGTACGGCCTCGATGAACATATACTCGCAGGTTGGTTTGATCACGCTGGTCGGCCTAATAACCAAGCACGGTATCTTGATCTGTGAAGTCGCCAAGGAAGAGCAGTTACATAATAAACTGTCTCGTATTGATGCGGTGATGGAAGCTGCGAAAGTGCGTCTTCGCCCTATCCTAATGACCACTGCAGCGATGATCGCAGGTCTGATCCCACTGATGTACGCAACAGGTGCAGGTGCCGCGCAACGTTTCAGTATCGGTATCGTCATCGTTGCTGGCCTTGCAATCGGTACACTGTTCACACTATTCGTGCTACCTGTGATTTACAGCTACCTAGCTGAAAAACACAAACCTCTGCCAGTATTTGTTGAAGACAAAGACTTGGAGAAGTTAGCGCGAGTTGACGAAGCGAAAGCAGCTCATCGTGAATTAGCGGATAACAGATAAGCTATTAAGGCATTCAAAAAGGTCACTTCGGTGGCCTTTTTTATTGCCGCTCTCTTTTTTGCCATCTAAATGGCGACTTTCACGTATCATTTACTTAAAATGAGGACAAATCAAAAGGAGTTTTAGCCACTATGTTTGACCCAAAGAAATTAGAGCAAATTGCTAAACAGATTCACGACTCAATGCCTCAACCTGTAAAAGAGTTGGGCTCTGATGTCGATCAGAAAGTTCGTCAAGTAATCCAAGGCCAGCTAAACAAGCTAGATGTTGTAAGTCGCGAAGAGTTTGATGTTCAAACTCAAGTTTTACTACGTACACGTCAAAAGCTAACAGAAATGGAACAGAAGTTGGCGCAACTTGAAGAAAAGCTTGCTGAAAAATAAGTATCAAAGCGCTCCTCACAAAGGAGCGTTTTTCTTATCGGCGCGCAGATAAATCGGCTAAAAGTAAATTACCACCTTCTAAAGAAGGTGGCTTTGTGTGAGCCCCCTAAAAGGGGGCCTTTGTTTAGTCCAGCGCC
>NZ_JAWOWL010000033.1:0-62385 GCF_033340395.1 Vibrio sp. 1159
TTTCCACACTGTTAAATTCTTCCTTGAAAATGGAGGAATATCAGTGATTAAAGAACTTATACCAGTAATAGGGACAGCGGTACTGCTTGCAGGCTGTAATGGTGGCGAAAGCCAAACAGACAACGATGCTGTAGGGGAGGGAGAACAGCAACCAGGAGGAAATGAATCGGAACAATTCATCGCTAACTCCAACATTGTCGGTACTAGCATGATAGCGGTAGCGACAGCGTACCCAGCTGCAGAACCATACAATATAGGTTTGATGGCATCGGATGGCTCCTTAGGAGTTTCACCTCGCTGGACGGTTACAACAGCACCTAAGAATGCACAATACACGATTACATCTCCCAGCTCTGCAACGACAGGCTTTATTGCTGATACTCCTGGAGAGTATGAAATTGAACTGACCGTGAGTAATGAACAGGGTGTTACAAGTACCAGTAGTCACAAGATATCAGTTGTTGAAGACCTCGATGGTGATGGGGTAATTGATTCGAATGATAACGATCTTGACGGTGATGGCTTCTTCAATGAAAACGACCTTTTCCCAAATGATAAAGCATCGCACTCTGATACCAATAGTGATGGCATTAGCAACTATCACGATACAGATGAAGACAAGGATGGTGTTCCTGATTTACTAGACCAGTATCCATTTGACGATTCTAAGAGTGATTTTCCACTCTATGAGGAAAGAGAAACATCGAGCTCAAATAATGGTATCAATGTAGCTGAAACGATTTCTGACTTTCCGTTCAAGTTAACTGGTACGCTATCAAGCGCAACGAACTATGAGCAGGACTATTTTAGATTAAGTCTTCCTACGGGTGCATTAACCTTCAACGTTAAGTTTGGAAGTGACAAATTCTCAGGTAATTTATTGCTAGTCGATGGCAGTGGCAATCCTATTTCCTACAGCCTGAAAAAATTATCTAAATCTCAAATTCTGATTAACGCGGTAAATGCGACGGAAGGTACCTACTACCTCGTTTTAACTCAACCTGAGAATGGTGATGTCATCACTTATTCTGTCAGTGGGTACATCGATACTGACCATGATGGTCTGTCTGATGCAATTGAGTTGGCGATTGATAGTAATCCCAACAATGCCGACTCTGACTCAGATTTAGTTAGTGATCATGTCGAAGCCTATGGCAGTTTGGATAACGACGTGGATCCAGACAATGATGGATTACCGAGCTGGTGGGACTTAGACTCAGACGGCGATAATATTTCTGACACTGTAGAAATGCTTAACACTGCAGCTGACGTAGATAAAGATGGTTATACCAACCATCTCGACCTTGATTCTGACAATAATGGCATAACCGACAGTGTTGAATTTGGTGATGACCCACGAACTCCAGTTAATAGCGATGGTGATTCCATACCGAACTTTCTTGACCTCGATAATGATAATGATGGTGTAGATGACTCAATGGATCCGGCTATGGATACACCGCTCGAACCATTAATGGTGCAGAATCCCATTACGATCAATAGCATTAGTTTTGATGGTCAATTGGTTCGTGAATGTAGAGAGGGGCAGGTACTTACTCTAGATTTATCTGACTCGACTCCATTTGGAGAAGACACACTACTCATTGCAAAAGGATCATCCACCAGCCAAAAGGTTGATATTCCATTCACATGGTCTGACGATGATATTGTTTTCAATTGTGACGATGGTCCATTAGGTTCATCGGTGAATCTGTTTGTTACCGATGGTAACTCCGCGTCGACGGAATACGGTATGAATTTCCGGGATACGGGTGAGCTATTTGTATCCAGTGTAAGTCTCAACGGTTCGTATATTACTCTTAATGGTGTCAATCTTAACCAGGCATTCACACTGAAATGGGATGGTGGCGAATACGACTACGATAATTCCCGATCAAGCGACGATACTCGGGTTAGTTTTTACTTACCAAACAACTTCACAAAAGGATTCTCATACATAGAGTATCTAGATGGTCGAACATCGACGTTCTACGTAAATTATGAAGACCAACAAAATATCGAGTTTGTTGTTAATGAAGTGGAAGGTCTCGATAGAAGTGCTTTATACGCAAGTACAAAGCCAGGTGATGAAACACTAATTGGTTCGGCTAACACTGATATTGATGTGTCATCCGTATCCGGTGATTTGATAACACTGACATTAGAAAAAGCCGATCAGCCGATAAAAGTCGTGGGTTACCTTCCGACTATCCCGGCCGCAAATAACTATACGTTAAACAGCAGTACTACTGGTCTTGGTTTACTATGGACGGTAATGAACAAAGACTGGGTACAAGATGCAGATGCGCTCACGGTTTACAACGATTTACTCGCGCTTCCTGAGATTCAAGCACTAGGTGAGTATGTCTACCAGCAGCTAAGAAATGATGCTGCTTACTTAGCTAAATTCGACTTGTACTCAACAAATGAATATAGAAATGCGTTAATTGCAGTTAGCCAAAAATTACCAAGTTCTCAGAGTAATATTTCCACACAAAAAGTTGATGTCTACCCAAAGGGTGAAACTGATGGATTCACTGTACAACTAGAAGGGGGGGAAGTCATCGTTGATAACGACACCAAGCTTTTCGTAGCGTTTGAGTATGCAGATGACAGTGGAACGCCGTTGTGTGGATTTGGTGATAGCTTATTCAGTCAGAGTTTTGTTGGGCCTCAGTCCTCATACTTGTACTGGGCAGGCCGCGGCAAATGCTATCAAGGAGATTTTTCAGCTTACAAATCAGGTAATGTACGCATTTTAACGCCGGGTTATGACGTGTCATATGACGCCCAACTGACTCCAGCAATGCTGAGCAAAAATGAGAAGAGAATTCGAGAGTTGCTTGCAATGCGATCAATCTCTGAATCTCTAGTACTTCCAGTGTTTAATGGAGCTCTAGATATTATTGGCTTGCAACCGACAAAAGCGGAAAACCTAATCACGGTTCTAAGTGAAACTCCTTGGTTTCTGACGGAAATTGCTGCTTTTTCAACAGGTGGCCAGCAATGGGAGCCGACAAGAGATGCCATTAAACGTAAACTTTATGAAGATGTACTTTCTTATGGCACGTTCTCACAGCTTTTTGTCGAAAAAGTCTTGCGCTCATCATTTGATGCTGGCGAATTAATTAAAAAGAATGCAGTTAAAGCGGTTCCATTTTTTGGGCAGGTCTGGACGGCAGTGCATACTGGAACGGTTGTTGCGGGAACTGGTTTAGAATTAGCTAACTACGGTTATGATATGGCCAACCGTGACACAGTAATCGACTTTACTGTTACGGCTCCAATTGAGATAGAAAGCGTAGAGCCAAGACAGCTCATTGAGCCTGAAGAACCAGTACGCGTAGTAATTAAAGGTGTGGGGATGTACGAATACAAAGAACATTGGTATTCGACTCCTGTCAAACCAACCATAAAAATTACCAACAATACTACCGGTGAAACAGAAGAAATTTCACCATATCATATTGAAGACGACGGTAGCGAAATATGGGCGATGGCTCCACAGAGCTTTTTTATCAAAGGGACAAAATACGACATTGAGGTTACTTCGGCTGAAGATAAAGCCGGTTCGAGTACATTGAATGACGCGATAGAGGTCGTCAACAACGAAACATATATTGATTTCATTGAGGCAGTGGAAGGTAGTCAGTCAAATGAGTTCATGATTAATGGCTATGGCTTCAGCACAATCAGTAGCGACAACCAGATCATGCTAGATGATGAAACACAACTACTAGTTTCAAGTGCATCAGAGACGAGTTTGTTATTTAGGTTACCGGTTGGACTTGAAACTGGTGAGCATACTATAAAGGTCCGAAATACTAAATTCGGTCAAAATGCTGAATGGTCTAATGCGAGTTCGATAGAAGTGTTGTCGAGTAATGTGTCGGCTATCGTTTGTGACAACGGCGGGGCCAAAGACGACAACTACGCGTTAGATATAGACGGCATCCGTGTAGGTCAGACATTTACAACATGGAGTAACTACTGTTTTACTTTCGAGTTAAACCTGTCAGCTGGTTATCACACAGCAACACTTATTGGTTTGGATGCTCCTGATGGTATTGGTACATACTCCATCAGATTTCAAGGCGTCGAAAGTGTTTCTGGCGACTATCAATCAGGTAATGATCTAGAGCCAAGTACGCCGCCTAAACATTATAGATTTAAAGTGGCGGAGCAGGTGACGACTACAAAAGCTGTATCTTTAACCACGCGGTCGATAGCTGAATAGGTAGAAGATGTTAAGTAAAATTAAATCAATAATCCATATGATCTTATTCGGTGTTGAATCTCGGTATATGGAAAAGGAAGGGAAAAAGAAAAGCGTCAATTTTGCTTTTCATGCACTTTGTTTTTTCATTGCCTTGTGCTTCTCACCACTATACGAGCCTAACGTTCAAATTATAGGTGTTACGAGTGGGCGAGGCCCAGGTCCAGGTGGGGATATTTTGTCCGTGGTTGTGCCAATCTTATTGTGTGCAATTCTCTATGCTGGGCGATACAGAGGTGACTTCAAAAATAAACCATCTAAGTCAGTCGTGAGAGAATATAACATACGGTCAGTTTCGTTACTTTTACTCTACGGGCTCTTCTTTTTCACAATGCCGGTTTTGAACAATTATTTCCATTATGGAATTGTCTATTTAAATCCATGTGAATTATTGGTTATTGACGGACGATAAACTAATCAACGCCCTAACTAAGGGCGTTGTCATTTGCTGTATCAGATGACAAGCTTTAACCGACATTCCGCAGCTAATTTAGGAATAAACTACCTCATAGAATCTACCGAGTAATTTGAGTAGTTGTGTTTGATGCTCTTGAAGTCCAGTGATGAACCTTTGGCCGTTGATCTCTAACGTATCAATACCTTCGAACTGCAAGAAGACCCAACGTGCCGTCGGTTTTGCTGTCGTCTTGTTCTTTACCATACTTGGGAAGAACGCTTCGGTTTGTGCGAGTTGCTCTCTGATTTTGTGTTCTAAACTGGCGTAAACAAGCAAACTCAACGTCATTATCATTAGCAACGCTTCAATGCGTTCAGGCTTTTTCAAGAAGATCGATGAGGTTAAAAACTCAGGGCTTTTTAGAAAGCGGAAGCCGCGCTCGACTTTTTGTTGCGATTTGTAATGTTCTAGAAGAGCCGTCATGGTGAGTGCTTCATTGTCGGTGTCATTTGTCGCGAGGATAAACATGCCTACTTTGAGCTTAGCCAGTTTTACTTTTTCCAGGTCGGTGAAGGGGGCGGCTTCGATAAAGTATTGGTATCCTGTCGGCGCTTCATCTGTCTTTGGGCGGCCCGAATGAGAGTAAGTCGGCAGTTTGATGAGAGTGCCTTGTTCAAACCCTAATAAGTCACATTGTTTCTTGAACTCGTTAAACGCTAATTCTGCGTCAACTTCACAAGCGAATGGTTTTTTACTTAGCTTTCCCAGCGCTTTGATTTCTTTTGCTATATTTGCCTCTAAGTTCTTGAAGAAAGTGATTTCTTCCCGCTTGGTGGCTTGTTCACTGTGAACGAGCAACCAACGTTGATTGACCTTTCCGTAATCCGAGTTTACCCAACACCCTGAGTAGCCATGACCGATAGCGCTCAATTGCTCTGGCTCTAGCGCAAGCAGTGCTTGTTTGGCGAGCTTGATGGTCATGGGTACACGGGTAATGAACTTTTGATTTTGCTCATCTAGCGAGGAGATGCTTTCTTCGGTGTACAAAGCGGCATCAGCGATAAAGTAACGACTATTTTGCGCGGCTTTTAGGCAATGTATGTGTCTTTTAGTGACTTCAGCGAATGCCTTGGCATCGTTGGTGTTGCCACTCAGTGCTTGCATGTAAACAGGAATACCTGCTTGGTTTTCACAGATGAGTTCAAGCACGACTTGGTTAAGCTCTGGCCTATGATCCCGACTGTAGCCTCTTACAAGCTTAATGACGTTGGTGTTTTCATCTTGTGCATACTCACCATCGACGTGGAAGCTAGTGATATCAAGATGAACAGAATCCGTCGTCAAGCCCAGTTTATCAACAACACGCTCAGCAATAACCTGATAGAGCGCTGAGACATCGGCTTTGTATAGAGCATCTAAGGTGCGGCCTAGTACATCATCAGTAAGGTGGTGCGCTTCAATGTCTTTGGCGAGTAACTTAGACACAGGCTTGGTCTTAAAAAAGTCCGAGAACATGTGCAATGTTCTGCTATGAAAGCCAAGTCCATTTAGGAGCATGGCCAATACCGCGTCACCATGAGAAACATGGTGGTCAGAATATTTTGGGATAACGGCATCTATCATCCGTGGCAGGCCAATTTCGTGACAAAAGGCGGCAATGAGACCAAGGTGATCTAAGCGTTTAATAACAGGCTGGGTAGACATATTTTGAGGCCGTCAAATAGCAGTAATAGATCAAAACTGTCGATCGCGGTCAAGATGGTGTCGTGGTTTTTATTAACAAACGATCGCTAGATCACACTATTTAAATTCTGGAATTAGCTGCGGAATGACGGTTGAAAACGTACTATGTTTGATTCTCCCAAATAACTGACCGGTTGCACCAGTTGAAGTAACATTCAGGTTTGAATTGCTGACACTTATGTTGGTCCCAATTGTATCATCAGTAGTACCCAACACCATTGCTGCACCAAGGCTCGCTGCAAAAGGAGCGTCAATAACACTGTTGTTAACGTGAACATTGGTTAATTGACTATCATATGCTCGACCTGCGAGGATGCCAATGGTTTTAACATCTTCGGCAATAGAGAGCTCAGCACTATCAAACGTGACATTAGAAATCTCAGAGCCTCTTAGTTGCTCAAAAAGACCAACATTACTGTCTGTTCCTATGATTGTAAGTTGGTTGATGTTAAATCCTTGACCATCGAGCGTACCTTTAAAGATCCCCAAACTAGGTAATTCATGTCCATTGCAGTCGATGTCAGATGTAAGCTGAAATGTTCCGCTAGGATTTTCACTTAGTAGTTCAAGTGACTCGCAGCTATCGATAGTAATTACATCAGCTACAGCTGATGCACTGAAGAAAATAGCGATGGTTGTTGCGATAACTGATTTACTTAAATTAAACTTGATCATGTCTACCTCTATTTAAAATATGGCATTTGCCGTTTAAGTTAAGTGAAAATTATCACCCAGCTTTGTAATCCCGCCATAGGGTGTAATATGATCAGACAATTAAAAGAGCCATAAAATATCACCAGATCAACAAAATCGTTATCTAATTTAAATGTAATCCGATCACGGGTTTGTGTTCGTCTAAATATTTCTAATCATATCGAAGGATTTTAAAAACCAATTTATCATTTGATTTTTTAAATGAGTGTTTATGATTTTCCGACAGATTAAATGTAATTCTAATTAAAGGTGGCAATGATTGGTTACGGTGTCACGCAATGATTTTTCACCATTTATCGGCTTATTATTCTGGAGTACGTGACCATCGATAGATCATAGCCACGTATTAGGAGAGGAATTAAACATAACCTCGAAATGATACGCTTTGACTAATAGCAAGATAGACTATTTGTCGGCTCTGGTTCGAGTTCAAATGTTGATTGGTTAAACTATTTCCAATCCGTCCACTCTACATTACTATCTTCATCTCGGTATCCTTGCATACCGGTTTCGTTATCTACAGAATATGCTCAAAAGAATGTAATTCTGGAGTTTTCAGTATTCCAGTTTCACTCGATACTTTTCGTTACGGATGGGCACAAAATGTCTAAGTACCAGCAACAATTTGAAGAAGCTATCCAGTTCGGCCACGAGCTCTTTGGAAGTGATAGTGTAACAAACAAATCAGCAAATCCTCATGCAGCTAGAATTATGCAGGACGATGAATTCAATGCTAAAACTCATGAATTCATCAATATCATGGTTGATATGTTCTTGAGTGATAGGCACCACTTAATAGGCAAAGACCCTTCATTTCAATGTCATGTAGTGTCGCAACAATTTAAAGAGTTTGTCGACAATTGGAAGGGGGGCGAAATTGTTTGCTCTATTGCAGACCTTCGACTAACGGTAGGGAATATCTTATACAAGGGACATAACATCTATCAGTTGAACAAGAAAAAGTTAAAGGAGATTGTGAATGAAGGGTACGCACTCACAAAGTCTCTCGATCTTCATGTTTGGCTGACTGCATCCGATATGACTGTTTACGATTTAACAATCATCCCGACATTGAAGGAATTGGGTTATGGCATGCAGAGTGATGAAATTTCTGAGTATAAGGTCTGGAACCAAGACGATAAGAAGGGTTTTGATTACGTGCCACTGTTGGTCGACGATAAATTTTCGCGCCGGGTTGATATTTTTAGCTAAGTACTAGGTTTCCTTTTTCAAAGCTCCCAAAATTTGGGAGCTTTTTTTTGCGTATAATTCTGCTCAAACCACTAATTTATAAAAAAGTTACGTTGTCACTTATCACGCGCCGAGGGCTGAACATTATTACCTTCGATAAATGTCATTAACGAAGGTAATCAAAATAATTTGATAGAATGCATGAAAACTTTAGTTTTTATGTGTTTGTTTGCTGGTGGCTTTGACTGCTTATGCCAGGTTCGTTTAGTGCACGACTTATGTAGCTTGATAGGTATAAACAGCTACCTGTTCGGGGTATCAGAACGTTTTAGTCCGTACTGTATGAGTTTTTAATTTTCCAAGAAACACAACTACTACAATATTAAAAATTGATGTTTAAAATGAATTTAATTGAAGAAGGGGGGATGTTAGAAGTTAAAGATCAAAGTAAAAGCCATGCTAGTTAATGCATGGCTATGACGTTTTTTGTTAGTCGTGTTTATCTAACATATTGGCTAACTCAGTAAGTGTCAGGTTCGCACTGCCTCTACCTTCTTCTTTGTTATAGCCGCGGCCCCAACATACCCAAGGATATTGCATGTTTGAGGACCAGCGAGTATGTACTTCATCAAGGCCATAGGTTGGGAAGAATGCCCCAAAACTTGAGGTTGTATTCTGAAATTTGAATAGCATTTTAGCTTTACGATCTTCTCGTGCTGGGCGGTCTTCGTATTCCATGTAGGCACCGTTGGTACCAATTTTCGATGCGTTTAATGTAGAGTCGAGTGATTCTACAGACACTAAACTGAATCCTCCCATGTTACTGAAAGTATAGTTTTCTTCGTGTTTGAATCCGTAGCCATAGCTTTCGCCATAGCTCAACTCTCCGTACTCTGGAAGAACTACTGGAATATCAGGATCTGTGTATTTGCTGCTTCCTACGCACTGACGAGTCTCGTACACAGTTAGTGTTACCTTATCCGGATGGTCATAAAGTTCGAAAGTACGCGAGTCGAAATTCAATGAAGATTCTACGTTTAGGCCAGATAGGGTGCCACTGAACGCACTGACTTTTGCTTTAGCAGCCACGTACCCTTTCATTCCCATGTTTGCATCAATGGTTGAAAAAGCAGGAATCGCCGGACTAGAAGCTCCACCTTTTAACTGAACGTAGCTGGCTTTAGTGGAAACTTGGCCAGCAATTTCGATTGTTACTTCAACTGAATCCCCAATTTTTGCAATTGGAAATACTCCTAAATTTGTATCGAGTTGAGTTTTAATTTCATCTGTTGAGGTGTTGATACCTAATTCTATATTAAATAACTCTTCACCTTTTTGAGTAATCTTTGAGTGTGAGTCAATTGACGCTTCTAATGTTGGTTGGAAGTATCTTCCGTAAGAAGCTACCAAGCTTGCATCAGCGTTAGCTTTAATACCTACTTCTGTGGTGACTTTCATAGGAACGCTAATCTTTGTTTTCAAGCCCACATTAGGTTCAAGTTTAAGTACAGTGCCTTTCACTGGCAGATCAATCTTTGGAAGTGGCCAAAACGCGTTGAACTGTAAATCTTTTGCAGATGCTTCCGCTTTCAGGTCTACAGAACCAGAGTAATTACACGAGACAGTAGTCTTTGGGCGGCTTGATAATTCAAAACGAGCACTACAGAGCACTGAGCTTAATTTGATAGGAGAACATGCCGAAGCTTTCAGGTAACCATTACTCACTTCAACACATTTTTTAAATTCTGATCCAGTTGCTTGTGTAGCTAAAACATCAGGAGCCGAAACTGTAAAGCTATTTTGGTGGGTAACTGATTGTGCACGAATACGTGAAGTTAAAGTGTTTAGAGATTCATCATCAATATCTTTAATGCGAAGTGATACTACGAGCGGAGCATCGGGTGAATAGAGTTCATATTCTTTTGCTTCAACCAAAGCTTTCGTGCTGTCTTGGGTCTCACGCACAATCATGAATGTACCATCACGATCGATGATTTGGCCATCATCATAACTGTAAGCATCAGGGTTGCTGTCGGTTACGTAAGTTGCTAGTTCAGGCAGTTTGTCGGCTACCACATAGTCGTAGTGTTCAGAATATGTGATTGCCCCAGAGTCAGATTTTACCGACAGCTCTAGGCGGTAGGTTTCACCTGGGAGAACTCTTGTACTTTCTGTAGTAGTTAGAGTGGTTAGGGTATCAATGTCGTTTGATGGTTCCCCATCAATTAAGCGCGTGACAGTAAGCGTGTACTCTGGATTAGATGCCGGATTACCTGCGTTGTCTGTTGCTGCCAACCATTCGACAGTCATAAGGCTGGTTTCATCTACTGTGATGGTGTTGATACCGTTCAATGTTAGGTTATTACCACCAGCCACAGATAAGGTAGTACTGATTGTTCCTTGCTCGGATTGGTCATCTGTTTCACCCCTGATTTCAATGTTCAAATTCCCGCCAGAATCTGAGACTGGTGCGACAACATATGCCCCCTTCGACACTTTACTTAACACAGGAGCCTTTAAGACTCCTGAGTCTGTAATTCCCCAGGAGAGATCAACATTTTCTGGTATGTTACCAATGATTGGGATGTATAGTCGGTCACCAGATTGCGCCGCGAACTCAGAGCTTACACATAGCTTCTCGGATGCAAGTGTCATACATGAATTTGAATCTACGGTGCCACCGCCGTTTCCGTTTGGATCGGTAGTAGAATTGTCACTACTACTATCACCACCGCCACAGGCTGAGAGGATGCTTGCACTAAGCAATGCAAAGGATAGTTTTTTGAGTTTCATTATTTTAATGCTCTGTTTTTACTAACAATAACGTCAATTATTGAACTTGACGGAAAGTTGTATGATCACCGAAAAATAAAATTGCACAAGGCCATTAAATGAATTTCATACTTCACTGCAAATAAATCTAGTTTTATTGGTCGTTATATGTTCATTTTTCAGTAATGTACTTAAAAAATAGATGTTTGGCATGAACAGTCAGTTTCTTAGTAGAAGTAGAAATTGCCTAGACAGGAAGATAGGACATTGAAAGTGTCGGAAATTGTTGTGCGAATACTATACGGTTCATATTGATTTACTGAATTAAGATCACGATAGGGTTTTGATAATAGTTGAACGCTAAGTTTTAATATCGTAGTATTCGCTTTGTGTTGCGATTGCATAGGCAACTCATTAAACGAATTGATACCAGGCTCGTATTTTATTCATTACTTATTTATTAGAGGATAGACTCTCTACTTTAGCACCCACTCTTTGAGTGGTGGGTGCACTTTTTCCAATCAGAAAACTATTCAATTTCACCCCGATATACCGCAATCATTTCAACACCATCACTTAATCCGACTGGATTAATCTCGACTAAGTAATTAGCTCCATTTCTTAAGGCTGTTTGTGACCAATGATCTAGCTTTTCATCTTGGGTGATGTCTAACCGGTCTTTCGAGAAAATGTATCCCACCAACCTGCTATCTTCTGGTAGATGAAGCACAGTGGTCCAGTGGAACGGGGTATTGGATGGTAGCCTTTCATACTTCGTTAGGCAGTCATGGAAAAATTGCCAATTCTTTTGGTCATGTTGAGCAGTGAGTTTCGATTTCTCAACAAGGATAGTGCAGTCTTCAGTCAAACCCTTACCCTTGAGTTTTGATGTGTCCAGGATGTAATTAGTAGGAGTGCTAAACGTGCTGCATGCCCCTAGTAGTGATGTTAATAGAATGACACCGACAGCTTTATTCATTTTTTCCTCACAATGTATTCGTAGTATGGGTTTTAATCTGCTCTTTGATGAGAACCACTGTAAGTCTTCAAGCAAGCGCATTTCAATGCTCAATTTCTCAAAATTAAGTGTAATGGATTTTGTAATTATGGTGGTCAAAATGTTGGTGTATTCATAATAATGACTACGAATTCAAAAAAAATTGTATTTACCCCGTAAATTTTCTCACCGATAGCTTAGATATGCAGCCAGTATTTATTCGTAATATGGGCGCCATTGCAGATGATAGGTGTTTTTATGTTAGAGATCACAATGCGAGCTACATCAATCGGTTACTTTATCGAATATCGCTAATGCGGTAGATGACTGAAGGAATTCAACTTGATAAAGTTAAAAGACCAAAGTCTCCATTTGTTGGCTTGTTCGGTTGATTCGTATCCGTCAATTAAGAATTATAAAATTTCTATGATGTAAACTTTTAGGGACCATAGTGAAAAGAAAAAATGTCGGCTTATTAGTTCTTTTACTTCTGTTTGGATGTAATAAGGAATTTGAAACTATCACTTTAGCTGACAATACTGTCATACATGAGGGCGACATGATCGCTGCCGAACTAGGAAACCTCTATAGCGTAAAGGTAAACAAACTGCTGGGTCACTCTCCAGAAAACTGCTTTTTCGATACCTTTTCCGCAAAGCTTGATAAATTTACTCACCGTGTAAATTATGAGTTTCTTTCTATGACATGTGGTGATCGGTCGGCCAGTATGAAAGGCTACGCGGTGAGCAATGATACCGCTTTAGGATTGAAGGTCGATATTGAAAGTGGTGAAACCGTTGTTACTGATAGGCATTTCAATATTATAGTGACACAGGAATTGGATTTAAGTGAAATGAAACTGGAAGTCGAGCGTATATAAACTGCCAGTTAGAGCCATTTTTGAGGTAGGTTTAAAAACATAAACCTATTTTTGATTTGCGTTTTCTCGATTCCATACAGCGTTCTTGTTTAAAATAATCAGCTCTTCTTCAACATAATTTCTCAATGACTCTGGCTCAATGGGTAGATAAGCCACTTTGATTAAGTTACCTTCACGAACTGACTTTTGTACCTCTTTTAACTTTGCACCTGTGGCAGAGTGCTTTTTAATCAAATGATTTCTCAGCCGTTGCCTTGCTAGATGACGACTTGTTTTCCCAATGTATTTCAGGGTTGTCTCTCCACTTTCTTTTTTACACTCGAAGATAGCGTAAATGTTTGCTGTGCCAGAAATCGAGTTAAGAAGAGAGTCATTCTCTATTGAAATAGAATCTGTATCCCAAGTATTTAGTGCAGTGCTCGGGTACTGTACAAGGTTATGGTTTTCCTCGTTATGCAGAAAATCATTTACTGAAAGAATGAACTCATTTAATTCTTTCATCCATTCGAATTTCATTTTCGCTTCCTTCGTCAATCGTAAGTGTACTTACTTTATTCTACACAGTTAAGTTACTAGACAGTGACCTAACTGTGTATACACAAGTTGATCAGATTACACCAAACAAAAAGCGTTCCTAATCAAGTGGATTCAACTTCTTAGTTTTAGCACTATGATGTCGCTCAGCTCTTGTTGTGTGTAGGTAACGTGACGTCACATCAATGCTCTCGTGACCGGCATCCGCTTGGACGTGTTGCAAAGGTCGCCCATTTGCGATGTCATGAGATATACCAGTATGTCGAATACTATGGACAGTCAGCACTCTTATCTCTGCCGCGTCTTCCATTAATCCATCCGTTTCAAATCGCTCTGCAGTTTTATCGAGAACCTCTTGTATTATTTCTCTGATTTGTCGAATACCTAAGTTGGCATTCAATATACCTTCTTCGCGGCCATGAGATGCAGCTCGGTGACGGACAAAGAGGGGTTCGTCATCTGTCGGGCTTGGCATTTCAGGGAGTTTGCGGAAAGTCCGGTACCTGATCAATGCGTCCTTAAGCTCGTCAGATACTGCCACAGTTCGACGTTTGCCACCTTTGGACTTTGGAATAAAGAAGCCAAGGTAACCCGTCTTTTTGTCTCTTCGGAACTGGGACATAACCGGCGCATAGCCCGGTCGAGCTCCAATTTCTGAGATACGGCAGTAAGTGCCGTACAATAGCTTAACCAGGAACAGAGTTCTCTCATGGGTCTGTGGATCTTCTTGCGCCATCTCTTCGACGGTATCCATGACATATGACCACTGCAGATCGGAAAAAAACTTCATTTCGTCGTCATCTTCACCGGCTGCGGTTGATTGAGACTTGGCTTTGTATTTACCAAATTTCAAAACGATCGCGGCTGGGTTTGCGTCGCAATACTCTTCGGCATTTAAATACTGGAAG
This sequence comes from Vibrio sp. 1159, assembly GCF_033340395.1. Taxonomy (NCBI): domain Bacteria; kingdom Pseudomonadati; phylum Pseudomonadota; class Gammaproteobacteria; order Vibrionales; family Vibrionaceae; genus Vibrio; species Vibrio sp. 1159. Next base: position 14,413 of record NZ_JAWOWL010000033.1, read on the forward strand.
AATAGGCTCAAGATGCTGAGTTTTTGATGTGCAGCATTGGCAGAGAGTTTGTATTTGATTTCGTTGATGTCAGACGTTGATGACTTAGGTTTTGATTTACGGAATAAGCGCCACTTGAAATTAGGCACGTTCTCGCCAATTCCTTTGTTATAGACGAACTGAGCAGCGTTGTAAGTACCGATCAATTCTTCTGGCGGGTTTTCACACCATTCAATGTATTCGCGCATTCTGGCACGGTTAACCATCGAAACAGGCATACCTTGGACTGACCAGCACCAATGAAGAAACGTGTTTATTTCAGCGCGGTATGCTTTGAAGTTGTTATAGGAATCTTTTTGCTCTGAAAGCCAGGCTATGGCGTGTTCGTATAACTCGCCAGCATCTTCAACAATGTTGATCGTCAAGTGTGCCACGAACTCGTTAATATATGGGCTAGGGTTGTCTAATTCCTCTGCCGAGCCAAATAGTGGCATCGCAGGAGGTAACGGAATCGAATGTCTTATATTCAACGCTTTCTCACCTGTTAATTCGTACAGCTATATCTTACCACTCTTTACGTTACTCATGCCTGTAAGCCCTGAGTTTTGTTGTAAATAATAAAAATGGCCTGTTTTTCATGTCTATTTAACGCTCGATATTAAACATGTAAGACAATTGATGTATTATGCGACAAGAAACTGATTTATGAAACGAACATTGTTTGAAAGCACCTGTGGTTGAACAACGGACAGATGTTTTTGAACTTTAAGGACAGTTAGATGACTGCAAATAGAAAAACTCTTGAACAAGAATGGCCTCAAATAGCTGACTTTGTAGAAAGTTTGCAAGTGGAAAACATTCAGCAGAGTCCAGTTTGCACTACTGACTCAACTGGGAATTCGTCAACTAATTTTGTCCGGGTACACCTCTCTGATATTGAAAAGGGCCTTTTGGATACTTCTCCAGTACCTAGAGGAAACTGGCGAAGCTATTGGGTGATGAATTTAAACCGACAGCCAAGCAGCTGCAGATTGCCGAGAGGATTTGGTAAGTTTGATGTTTAGCTATGCGTTAATCTCTAATGGTGCACATTCTCTTTATCTCTCTGACTATCACGAGGCACCCCAATGACCCCTTACCACAAGCAATTCGGGCAGTGGGTATCGGTAAATGATTCTCTCCCGGATTCCGATGGAAAGTATATGTGTAAGATCGATAGGCTGGGTGAAGAATTTGAAGCCATGCGTCTACTCAAATCAAACCATTGGTTCGGTGGATGCCGCCCGTTCAGTGATAACGACAAAGTAAAATCGTGGTATCGCCACCAAGTATTCAACATTTTCCAGCAGGAGGCCGACACCGCACAGTCGGAATTTGAGTTTGCCTTACAACTCGGCCTCTGCATTGAAGCTTTGACAGAAAAAGAAGTATGCGCTGAGTTGTTCATCGATGTCATTAGCGACAGAAACGTCTTAGCGAAAATGCTTAAACAAGAGACCCCCGCAGCCGTGATAAGCATGGCAAATCGTTTCTTGGATATGGATAGTGATCGGTACAGCATCGTTCTAAGTGCGCCGATGGCCGCATTATCTCAACATGTCCGTAGTTGTGCGACTGCGTAGTTGTGTGAGCATTACCAAGTGTTTTAATTAAAGGACATTTTTCATGACTTCTTATACACGTCAGATTGTCTCTGTAGACAATCTATTTAGACTCTCTAGAGATGTTTTATCGTTGCAATCACTTTTGGGGTTTCTTAGTCATCAAGCAGCTCATCCTGGTGTAGAAACGACGCCGGAATTAGCTTTCCAGTTTAAGCCAAGTTTGGCATTAACGAGTGATATCTTTGCTCAAGCTCTTGGTTATGACAATCACGCCGCAGTTATCAAGCATGCTAAAACCGTAGCGGGCACCCATTACCCAGCGTTTATGGACCGCCAGTTCGAATCAAACTTGTTCAACCTTGTACTGAAAGAAATGAGCCAGTACTTCAAGGAATTACCACGTAATCCCGATGAACTAGAAATGGTCGCCCAAATGGTGAATAGTTTCTGTCTCATTTTAGCAAATGAAGACTCGCGTTCGCTTGAAGTAATTGTTGGTGGCTCATACACGGGGAAAACACTGTATCTTACTCAATGGCTGGTGGAATACGCAGAGGCAAACAGCAAAGTAATGCAAATTCCTGTTGTGGTGTTTGGTTTACCGTCACTTTTTGAGAATTTAGTTAAACACCGCCCGGACCTATTTGAAAGTGACGCGGTAACGCACATCAAGGTAGATTTAGATTGCAATAATATGCCTTCGTCACCAACAGGAACACCAATCACATTCATTGAAATTGATTGGCTTAGTAGTAAGGGGTATGACGATGAACGTTTATATTCTCTAGCATCAATGTTGGCTGAAAACGATAAAACCATGTGGGCAGTCTTCGATGAAACTATGCAATTCATACCAGCTGTCGTTGCATTTAAAAACTCGCATCACAACATATTGGCGACTGAGCAAGTTGGTTTTAGCAACGATGATGGCCAAACGCTATTCTCCCCAACCGAATTTACTTGGCGTTTAATCGATCCGAAGTCACTTATCCGATTTTTGACTGCGATCGGTAGTTTTCAGGACGGGCAGGCTGATGAGATGGCGGAACGTTTAATGCCATTACATCCGTCGGGCGTAGCTGCGCGTATGGCCCATACGCTGATAAAAAATAGTGGCCTTCTGACATTGCCATATGCACTGAATGAAAAGGTCTTCTATGAGGGATTTAAATGTTAGGTTTCATCGACTTCTTCATAAACTTGGGCCTCGCAGTTTTTGTTGGTCTTAAGGTGGAATCAGTAAGGGCTGCTATCGTTTTTCTATGCTGTTATGTAGTGGTGACCCTCTATGTTAAAAGCAAAGAAAAAAATGACTTAGGGGTACCTGCTTGTTTGTTTCTTTGGGGAGCTAAAGAAGCGTTCACATTGTTACTGACGGTGATGTTAAATTGGCTGATAGATGCCGTAATAGGTCTCTTTCCGTATGCTGCAAAGGCAGGACAAGTGACCAGCTCTAAGGATGAGTTTAGCTACAATAATGCACCAGAATGTGTTCAAACAATTCTGATGCCAAACCCTGACGTGATACCTGAGCATGCTGCACAAACAGAGAGCTTCATTAATCAACTAGAGACTTACAGCAATGCCTTTGGTTTAACAGCAGTTCAGTTAACGTTTTACGTGTACCTAACAACCAAAGTGGTTTGGTTCGCATTCAAGACCTTTCAATACCGAAAAGCGAATAAAAACAGCAAGCGCTGAAATTAGAAAACTCGCCACTGGAAAAGAAGAGAAAAAAACCGAGTTGTATATCTCGGTTTTTTTCTGAGTTGGGATAGCTTGACTAAATTTGTCTTTATTTAAAACTCATGGGTCTGAATCTGAAATTCAGAACCTCCTAGTAACGCTAGGGAGAGTGCAGCTGCTGTGAGTTTCTGTTTGAAGTGATTCTTTTTCATACGCGATACCCCGATTTTTGCAGTTGTTTTTTTTGATTTACTCTCTTTTTCAGTTTTGATAGTTAGCGGCGAGCTTGCTTTTAAACAAGCTTCGAATTTCGTGTGCTCAGTGATGTTGTACGTTGCACAGATGCTGCTTTCTATAGCGGGTTCAGACCGATGAGCTTTAATACGCCCATGATACTACGGTTTACGTAGTGCCTAAACATTTTTCATAAGCAGTATGCGAATATTAGTTATGTTGATATTCTCAGTGGCTATATGTGATTGGTGTAGCGATATATTCCGTATGGGCGGGTGAAGATTTGAAATTGATAGTGAAAATGAAGCTGAGTGGCATTTTCTTGCTGGCCTTTACTGTAATGCTGAGCGTGGCTTCATTCTTCTCGTATGAACTGCAGAAGGTGGAGCAGGAGAATTTTGCATCTGAGGTACTAGCAAATACGGAAAGGGTCACACACCAGTTAATCACGGTGTTATCAGCAGCAAATGATCTGGATGACTTTACCTGCACAAATGACCATATCAATACGTTACGTGAACTTGTCCAGGCTCACTCCGATGTTTTTGACGCAGGTTTTATCGACCGCGGTACGGTGCACTGCACAGCGAACTGGGGAGTAATAAAACCGATCAAGATAAAAGCGCAGGATGTTGGGGTGCTGGATAGCTACCGATTTTTCTCAAATGAAGAAAACCTTTATCGTGTACCAGCGGATTACAATATAACAGTTAAAGGTAACTTTTTTGCAGTTAACTTGACCACCCCATACTCACACATTCTTAAAGAGCTACCTCAATTTCAGTTTCAGATCTATTCAAAAACCGTGGACCATGTATTTGACGAGTACACGCCCCCGCATTCAGGAAGTAGCTACTTTGGATTTTCCCTCAATACGGATGCCTGTAGTTCACTATATAGCTACTGTGTCAAAACGGTAAATGATAGGGCTGGGCTTCCTTACTATAGCGAACAAACAAACATAATCGTCGTTATAATCATCCTGACGATGTGCTTTCTAATTACTTACATATCAAAACTGAACATCGCCAACCGACAGTCCATCGAAGCTCGTTTCAGAAAGGCTCTAAGTGATCAGTCACTGAACATGGAATATCAACCTTTGGTTAGTATTAGGAACGGCAAAATAGAGGCCGTAGAGTCACTTGTAAGGTGGACCGACGATGTTTATGGGCGAGTATCACCGGAACTATTCATTAGCATTGCTGAAAAGCTGTCTTTGTACCCTTATTTAGCGCGCTTCACCACGAAACGAGCGCTCTCTGATATGGCGCAAGTGTTACGCAAAGACCCTGAGTTTTCATTAGGTATTAACATTGGCAGTTATGAAATCCGTGAGCGTGAATATCTGGACTTCTTAACCGCGGTTGTCAGTTCGCTCGGCGTCACTCCTAGTCAAATTAAAATTGAGATTACCGAAAATCTCGATGTCGAGTTGGCAGAAATTTCTGACTTCTCCAAACGAGCTCAGGAACTAGGTTTTATGGTGGTTCTAGATGATTTTGGCACGGGGATATCAAATCTGGTTTGGTTAACTGAAGTCAATTTCGATTACATCAAAATTGACCGCGTATTCGTGAATGCTTTGAACTTCGACATCAAGGAGGGTATGGCCAGAGCGGTCATGGATCTTGTAACCAATCTTGGTAAGGAGGTCGTGTTTGAAGGTGTCGAGACAAAACGTGAGTACGACCTGATCATTGAGAACTGTAGGGAAGGATATGTGCAAGGGTGGTACTTTTACAGGTCAATGCCAAGGACAGAATTGTTGTCGCTGCTGGACAAAGAGAAATCTTAAAGCAAATGAAGAAAGGAGCCTCGGTTCCTTTTTCTGTAATTAATCCGTTTACCAACGATAAAAAATGTTCGGAAAATTTAGCCTACTACCCAAATGGCTACGTACTTCGATGCGCCTGAGCCGTGATAAGAAAGTTAAATCAGCTGCAAGAATTGAAATAAATAACTACGACCAACTAATGTCAGTGGCTAGGAGATTACCTGTTAATGCATTACCAGAACTCATTCGCGCTATAGTCCGGCCTATACAGAGTGAATTTCTGTTGGCTGTAGCAGAGGAAGGGTCTGATTCTCGCCCAGACATGAACCCACAAGAGTTCTTCTTTGATGGTCTCATTCAGTATCTATTTATCGATAAGATGGAAGAGAACGAAAGGGATGGCGCTGATTATCCATTGTCCCTGGCAAGTGAGATGGTTTTACCCTGGCCTTGGAACTTGTCACGCTATATCGATAACGTTACACACATAGGTACCAGTAAGGGGAAGCCTTGGAAGCAGGACCACACCAACCATTCCGTTGACTTATGGTTACCTTGGCGAATCGGCTTTGTGTATGGGGGAAACCACTCTATTACAGCGGGGATTTTAGCGGGGGAAGGGACTGTTATCCCGGAGCGCGTTTACGACATGTCTTATCTGTTTGAACGTATCCGTACAGATGGAAAGTACTGGTTTGTTGACGGCCAGAAAATAGAACCGGTGAAGTCCACTCGGTCAGCAGCGGTGTTTGAGATTGGGCGTCTACTGGCTGATGATAAGACCGAGCATACATAAAGCAATAATCAAGGCTGAACTAAGCTACACTGCGTATTAACTTTAAATTTGATAGTGACTATTAATCAGGGTCACTTGTTATATCCAACTGCGCGAGCCTTAAGTTTTTAATTACCTCGACAGCATGGTCTAACATCTCAGGACTCTGATCATTCGCAGCTGCAAGAAGTACGGCTTTCAGGCCAAGGTCTACTTTTTTTCTTTCACCTACCTTGTGGTAGCGAAGAAGCCCACAGACCTCTATTGTGTTTCGCCCTTTCTCCGTTTGGTATAGATATACTGCACCAGGAACAGCAACTTTAATGTGCTCAGCATAATCATCAAAATGTGGATGAATAATGCGATAATTTGCACTCTTGCGAGGAAAACTTTGATACGTTTTTCCTTTTGTGACGGTTCTAGTGCCTTTGGCGCCATTGCAATCCTTACAGGAAACGCAAAGATTCAATGGTTCGAACATCCATTGCGGTGAACTATCTTTGTCGATAATGTGTTCAGTATCCCAAACCATTCCATGAGATGTGTGCAGATTTACCCGACAATAAGCACAGGTTTTATCTTGTTCAGCTATGTAATGCTTTTTGATGTTCGACTTAATTGTCGTCACACGGCAGTCGTCCCACTTTTGTTGTGGGGAGGTAACTTCATCTTGGACACTCTTAACAACTTTGGACTCTTCTTTGCTCAACTCGTAGGGTTTCATCATTTTGAAATTCCCTCTAACGTCTGATCTAAAATGGATAGTAAGCGCTTTACCTTATCGCCATCAGGCAAAAGAGCTTTATAGCTTAATAACCTATGCGCCTTTGCTTTTGTCTCCGGTGAAATTTCGTTTGACTGGCAAATGTTATCCAGCATTTCTATAACTTGGCTTAAAAGATACTCGTTGTTGTTACCTGGGTTGTGAAATAGCGTAGCCAGTTGATAGTCAGAGGAACGTTCACCATATGGTGTCGCATCGACCAATGTATTTGTTGCCATGTCGTACACACAGCAATTCTTTGCACTTATGTCAGATACGATAAGCGGTGAGTGGGTTGCAATAAGGAAGTGACAGCCACGATAACTTGAAAACGATTCACTCAATATATCAACGAAGCGTTCCTGCCATTGTGGATGGAGGCTAATTTCAGGTTCATCGATGCAGATCAGCGCATTATCTTCGATAGAAGAAATAATGCCCATAAACAATAGAAATAAGCATTGTTCTCCAGAACTACGCTTTGATAAAGACGAGATAGCAAAACTATCGATATCTTCCGTAGGTTTTTCGTTTTTCAGTGATACATCTTTCATCGTTTGTATGCTTGAAAGATTAATCAAACCAGCTCTGAGAACTCTTGAAATGATGAGCTTAGAGAAAGGCTTTGGATTTGAATCGTTAAGATGTATAAGCTTAAGATTTTGATTACTTACTGTTAATACAAATGTAGGGTCCTCGATAATTTTTTCGCAGTAACTCAGTAGCTCAACCAACTCCATTTCATCGTGTTCGATATAGGCATTTTTCAAAATTAACTGAGTTTCTGGCTCTGTTGATGACTGATTTTGGATATTCGCCAGATCTTTTTTAGGGAACGTGAGGTCGAATTTAAGTAGCAATTTTTGTCCAAAATCGAACTTAGACAAAAAACCGACGAGGGCTTTATGTTTTCGTTCTTCGAAATACTCTGTACCCAACAACTGTTGAATGGCTTTTGATGCAATACGCGTCGATGGAGATAACGATGGCATATAAGGTTTAGAGCCAATATATGCGTAGAAACCTGAAGGTACTACATCATTTCTGACGCTCCAAGAATCTTTAAATTTTTCAAACTGGCTAGTGGAGGCTGCAATCAGCTTTCTAGGTAAACGGTGTCCATACTCACGCTCCACTGCCTTCCAGTTTTGTGAGGAAAAGTCTTGTCTGAGATAGTGAACAGCAGATGCTACATGTGTACCCTTGTCAAGTAAGGCACTAGTGTAATAACTGTGGTACTGGTTGCACGTATCAATCAAAAGCTCTGTTTTCCCACAACCATTGTTTCCGATGATCACCGTAAATGCATTACGATCGTCATTTTCCTTATCCCAGAGAACGTGATTCCTTACATTTTTTACTCTAAAGCCCATGATCGCCACGAAAGTCTATGATTTATATGCCTACTTTACACTTGAGCTCAATATAAACAAAATGCAATCAAAATTTTTTCTTATTGGTTATTTTAAGGCCGAGTTTACCTAACCTGGATAGATCTAGAAAAGTTGCGAGCGTAGGTGGAAGACATACAGTTTAGAGTTGTAAAAGTTGAAAAAGGGAGCTTGGCTTCTGTTTAATGTCTAACATATGCATACCGTTGTGCACACATTCCAACCAACAAAAAGTAATCGTAGAGAAGAAGGTCATTTGTTGATAAATGTATCTGTTTTAATTATTGTGCGTTTTGTTTTTATGGTTAGCCTATACAACTAGTATTGAGAACGTAAGACAGGCTATAAAATGGATACGCGGAAATGACTAAGCAACTTGCACTAGGAGCAGTAATCGCTGCAATCGCAGCAACTTCACTAACTTCTGTATCGGTAATTGCTAACGAAACTGACTCTGGCACAACTGGTTACAACCCAAGCATCAAAAGCTATGCATCGCCATACCTTTCATCGGTGAATATGGATAACGGCATTGATGGTGCAGGTTTTGGCGTTCGCTTAGGTTACAAACTTACTGATAGTTGGGGGGTAGTTGGTGACGCATCTATTTATCAACTCAACGGTAATCCAAAAGAAGATTTCGAGAAGCCTATACCTGACTACGATGGTTGGATGTTTAGCGTTGGCCCAAGTTACTACATAAATGAGCGCCTAAATGTATTCGCTACTGTTGGTATGGCAAAACTATCTGGAGCTAACTACACCTACGGAAATACACACAGAACCAAAGAACTTAACCACCAAATTCAACAAACGGTAGATGTCACCAAGCGTGATAACGAAAACATCAACCCAACGGATGACAAGACCGTTGTTTACGGTGTCGGTATCAACTATGCACTGAGTAACTACTTCTTGATCAACGCATCTTATAAGCGTTTTACGCCTGACCTCTTTATGTCTGATGTTAATTCCTCAGAATCGACCGATTTGTTGGAAGTAGGCTGCGGTTTCCGATTCTAACTCAAGCCATTCACACAATAACAAAGCACAACATAACTCTTGGATATTCGCAGTGAATTTTAATAAAAACATAATGCCAGATAGCATAGGGCTAATAATAATAGGCGAGGGTACCGACGCTGTAATTAAGTATGCCACCAGCAGTTCCGAGGCTAAAACAACACTGGCTAACGAACTCGAAATGCTAGGTGAAGAGTCATACGGGCATATGTTCATTTCCACAGATAACTTTGAACTGTTTGTTGATGACCAATTAGTCGGCCTATGTTTAGTTAGCGTAGACTTTGAACACGATGACGACCTACCAGAACTATTTGCCACTCTTTCATTAGATGCAGTTGTTCTACACCCAGAGTATCGAGGCTTAGGCTTAGGTTCAGAATTTGTAGAGAAAGCAATGGTTACGGCATTTGGCCTGATAAATCCGCAGTGCGTTCAAGATGGATACAATGCCGTGTCATTAATTTGCCTTGCTGATTTTATGAGCTTGGAAGGTGAATCTGTATTTCACCACGGTTACAGTGCAATTAAACAGGCAAGTAAGAAGAACACTAGCATCAAGTATGATATTTCGATGGATGCTTGTTTTTAAGTGGTTCAGGACTGTACTTTGCTACCCGTTAAACTCTCCACCTTTCTACGTTGTCTACTAACTGCGAAAATTTTTTCCGATTTCCAAAGCCTTTAAAAGCTATCATCTCAGGTGCTGATTTGCGTCCTTTCCCGTTACGGCTAATACTCCGCGGTACATCTGTTCTGTATATGCTGAACCCCCTTGCTTTATATATACGTGCCAGTTCACGATTGAGGCTGTTGCAAGCAATCATAGGCATGCTGTGGTCTGCCAACCAGTCAGCGACTTGTATTTGCTGATTGAAATTAAACCCTTTTCCCGAGTAATTTGAAAAAGTACCTGCATAAGGTGGATCGGCCAGAAGAAGGTCGACTCCCGCCAGGTTAAGGTCTAAAAAGTTGCAATTGGTGAAAGTCCAGTTTCTGGTAACTTTTGAAAATTGGCTAAAGCCAGATGGATCTGCAATTTCGTCGTATTGGCCAAATGGTACATTAAATCGTCCATTCAAATTGAAGCGCATCAGACCATTAAATCCGTGGTAGCTTAGGTACCACATAGCACCCGCTGAAAATTCACAATTGGCTTGGCCTTTTTCTATCAGCTTATTGAGCTGTTCACGGATGTTTAAATAGAATTCCTTATCGAGTTCCCAATCATCTCTATTGGGTACAAACCCTCTTTGTGCATGTTGATACAGGTTAATTAGCGGGGTAATTACGTCGTTAGCAAGAACTCGCTCAAACTCATTGTTTAGTGAGAACGATAGTCCACCACAGAAAGGTTCTGCGACAAATTTTGGATCAAGTTGAGTTATCAGTCTTTTTGAACGAGTTGCCAACCAAGACTTACCGCCAGGATACTTTAGTATGCTTTTCATTTACGCTCCATTTTAATCGAGAAGTAGTATAGGTATAGCCTCACGATAGTTCACCTGTTTAGGTATAGATGTTTGGATAGTTTTGGGTGTTGACCTTATACCGGGAAAACTTAGAAGTGAGTTTTTGAGAGTATGTCATTAACGATTTTCTCTATCAGATTGAGTGTCTTACAACCTACTAAATTTCGTCCTATTTCTATAAATGCTTGGATTATCGCTGGTGGATTTTGATGATTAATAGTGTCGTTCGGCTTTCTTCCGGAGTTCTTCTCTGCTGTTCGCCTAGCAATGTCTTCCATTTTATCTGATTCAATTTGAATCTTACTTTTTAGTTGTTCAATCAAAGTCCGAGTCTCCTTGCTTTCCATAATAACCAGTTAATTGAGGTCTCTCACAGCATAGCGATCGTTAATTTATAGTATCTCTATTGACAAGATTTACGGCATCAAAATAGCACAGTGATATTCGCAAATACCGACAATTTAATCATTAATAACAAGAAAATAGTAAATGTAGTATATAAGGTATTGCGGATTTTAATAAACCACATAGATTGGTTATCGAAAGCGAGATAATACCACTTAATCTTTAAACGCTTTTCATTGATTGATATGTAAGCGGATGGTATTTTTATAGCAAATAACCGTATGTGACGGATTTTAAACATCTATACATACCTGTACTGGAGAAAAGTTTTGGATCTAAATGTAGTAACAAAAGCACTACTTGAGTCAGATGAAGGGTTCAGCGTGACTCAATCTGATGACAGCCTAATCATCACAAACGATGTTGGTATCAACGCAGTACTAGTAGTTCAAGGTTCGCAGATTATTGTTGAGTCACTATTGTTTCCAGTAGATGAGGTGTCTGACCAAGCTGCACTTGATGATTACATCTTGAAGACGCATAAATTAGTCCCACTGACAGCAGTCGGAAAATCAGAAATAGAAGGCCAGTTTTATTACTCCGCTTTCGGCGCTCTATCTTCTGAGTCAAAAGTTGAAAGCGTGTTACTTGAGGTAGTCGAGTTGTTCCGCAATGTTGCTGAACTGCTAGAAGGCTACTCAGAATTTCTGATTAAGTAAGGACTAAAGCATGTCACTAAGTAAATTGTTCCGCATCATCACTGGTAACGTAAACAAAGTAGCTGAGAACGTTATTGACGAAAACGCTATTACTATTCTTGAGCAAGAACAACGCGAATCGAAAGCCGCTGTTCGTAAAGCAGAAAATGCATTAGTTGATATTGTGGCTAAACGTAAAATGTCAGAAAGCAAAGTGTCTGACTACGACAAGGCTATTAACGAGTACACAGAGAAAGCGATCGCTGCTAATGAAGCTGGCCACGAAGACTTAGCTCTTGAATGTGCTCAAAAGGTTGCTGACCTTAATGAAGAAAAAGGTGTGGAAGAAACACAGCTTCAAGAATTTAAAAACGCAGAACAAAAGCACAAAGCTAACATTGCTGAGTCGCGTAAAAATATCGCCAGCATTGACCGACAAATCGATCTTGTGAAAGCCACAGATAGCGTTCAAAAAGCTCAAATTGCAACCCAAGCGTCAGTTGTTGGTGCTAAATCAAAAACAAGTACTGCCCTTGATTCTTTAAATCGTATTAAAGCGAAGCAATCCGAACAGGCAGCAAAATTAGAAGCTCAACAAGAGTTAAGTGACGTTGCAACTTCTAGCGATTTGGATCAAAAGCTTAAGGCCGCAGGTATTGGCGGCAGCACTTCAGCCAAAGACCAGCTAGCAGCAATCCTCAACAAAGAAAAATCAGCCGAATAATACTGGCGCGATTCTCCTTGATACGAGCCCGCTTATTTAGCGGGTTCATTTTTTCGGAATAAAGGAAAAGATCATGTTTAAAAAAATCAGTACCGCTCTAAGGTCGACCTTTGGAAGCAATAAAACAATAGAGAACCCGGAAATTATCCCTGAATTTGGTGGATTACGCCTTGGTGGTGTAGTTGAAATCGATCCGCTGATGTTGAAGCTCAGAGAGCCCGATTTGACCATCGAAAATGCTGCGACTACCCAGATTATTTTGGCCGTAGGTGTCATTGAGCTGGGTGACGATACCCGACTAGTTCGTTATTACACTGACGACGAGGGATACTTTCAGGTCTTGGTTGAGGGGCCAGATGATACCGGTATTAAGGAAATAAGCCTTTGGTACTTTTATGACTCAACTCCGATTGATACTCCAACTTCTTGGGACAACCTGCTAAATGAACAAATCGTAACTAAAGAGCAGGAGTTAGAAGGTCACTTGTTTCAACCACATTGGGACAACGAGAAGCCCGTACTTATGACAGAAAAAATGATCAATAAGTTTGGTGTTAAAAGCGAAGCCGACACGTTTGCAATGTTGTATTCAAGAACAATTGAAGGTGGCGTTACAGAAGAACTATTGATAGCTGGTGAAGAGCGGATCAATAACAACCGTCCTGACAGACTTCGTTACCGTGCAACCGGTATTCAATTAAAAATTACAGATTATAAAGTGGTGGCATAAAAATGATCGAATTAGCAAATGAAAGTGCAGCAATGACAGCCTTTATGAATGGGATTACTTCGTTCGTTGGTTACTTTGCTTTGTCCTTGGCGTTCCTAGTTGCTTTTAAATTCATCTACATGGGTATGACCCCATATAACGAGTGGAAGCTGATTAAGGAAGACAAAAACTTGTCAGCAGCTATTGCACTTGGCGGTGCGGTCATCGGATACGCGATCGCCATTTCAAGTGCAGCTGAGCATTCTGTCGGAATTATTGATTACGCACTTTGGGGCGCCGTGGCGTTGGTTGCACAGGCATTAGGCTATGTTGGGGTGAGAAGTCTAATGATGCCAAAGCTCGTTCAGCGTATCGAAGCGGATGAAAAACCAGCGGCAGTACTACTTGCATCCGTATCTATTGCTGTTGGTCTTCTGAACGCAGCCTGCTTAACGTATTAACTAGTGAGGTAGCACATGACTGATCAAAAGCGTCGAATGCGTAGCCGTGTCAATTTAGACGGGAAACGCAAAACATTTCGTAACTTTGCTCTGGCTCCGATTGCATTGGCAACACTGGCTGGTTGTCAATCTGACAGCCCACTGCGGATTAAAGTCTATGAGGACGTAGAATCCTGTAAAGCTGATGACAAAGCGCAGCTGGGTGCTCAATGTGACGCAGCATATAAAATTGCACAGCGTGAGGCCGACCGAACAACAGAAAAGTTTCGCAAACAAGCAGAATGCGAACTGGAGTATGGTGTATGTGATGTAATGCCAGCTGGCCTTGGCTTCCGACCAAGACTTGATGCCTTCATGGTTGCACCTGTTAAGCCTGAGCACTATGAGAACTACTACATTTCACGTCAGTATGGTGATTTGTTCGTGCAGCCTCTGTTCACTTCGACTTCAACGTATTCTGACAAATACGGGAAATTGTTTTTCGCTGATGGAATGACAGTCGGCAATGCCAATGATATTGACCATTTAAGCTTCAAAATGACAGACCGTTATTTGCATCCGTTACCAACAGTTCGCCTACGTTCTGAACAAGATAGTTCCTACACTAGCGCTGAGGTAAATCCTAGATCTAATGATGGACAAAACTCAGGTCATAGCGTAGCAAACACAATTGCGAACGCCTATATCGCAGGCCGTGTAATAGATGCGGTAGATGATGCTAGTGAACGTCGGCACCGAGAACGTATGTATAACGCTGCTCGTGATAAAGAAAAGCAACAGCAGGCAATGGGTGGAACAGGTTACCAATCAAGTTCAAGCTCAAAAACTTCCGGTGGGTTCAAGTATGACTACAAAAGTAAACCAGTAGTGAAAACCTCTTCTCGCGGTGGTTGGGGTAGCTCGGTAAGTTCACGAAGCTCCTGGGGCGGCTAACTTTTAACTAATAATTCATTCAAGCCGGTTTAAATCTTAACCGGCTTTTTAGTGACTGCGTAAGTGCTCTTGCCGATTTCAATGGCAGTGAGAAGCTACTAGAACATTTACTTAGGCACTAACTAAGACATAGAGGTCTAAATGCTACAGATACCAACCACTCCACGACACGACTGGAAGCAAACAGCTATAGAGTATGATTTTTCTTATCATACGCTCGATGGGCTTCCGTATTGGACAGAGGACCGCTACTTTCAATTTACACTTGAACAAATCGAGAAAGACATAGAAGACCCAACTGAAGAAATTCATCAAATGAGTCTCAAAGCTATTGCGAAAGTCGTTGAGAGTGATGAGCTCATGGCAAAATTTCAGATTCCAGAGACAATGTGGGGAGTTGTGCGCGAATCATGGCAACGACGTGATCCATGCTTATACAGTCGTATCGATTTAGCTTATGACGGAAATAGCCCGGCGAAGCTGTTGGAATTTAACAGTGATACGCCGACTAGCTTGTACGAACTAGGTTTTTTTTCCTGGTTATGGCTGGAGCAAAAGGTAGAGCGAGGGGAGTTACCGCCACAAGCTGACCAATTCAACTTATTAGAAGACTTACTTGTTAGACGCCTACTAGAACTCAAACCAACACTTGCATTCAATACTATGCATTTTGCGTGTTGTAAGGACACCATCGAAGATCGAGGTACGGTTCAATATCTGCAGGACTGCGCTAAAGAAGCGGGGATTAATACAGAGTTTGTCTACGTTGAAGACATTGGTATTTCAGAAGATGGTAGATTTTTCACGGACGCAAATAGCAAACCAATCGATACGCTTTTTAAACTCTACCCTTGGGAGTTTATGTTGCGCGAGGAATATAATCAGCATTTAGCAACTGCCGAGATCAATTGGATTGAGCCACTGTGGAAGTGCATCAGTTCTAACAAGGCAATCTTACCATTGCTTTGGGAGATGTACCCCAACCACCCAAATCTACTGGAAGCATATTTTGAGGATGATCCACGAGCTAAGAAATTGGGTCATCACGTCATCAAGCCAATTTTCTCAAGGGAGGGGTCGAACATTTCAATTGTGAAAGATGGCCATGTCGTTGAGTCAGTTGATGGTCCTTATGGCAGTGAAGGAAAAATAGTTCAGGCATACACTCCACTACCAACCTTTGGTAACAATCATGTTCTGATCGGTAGTTGGCTTGTGAATGATAAAGCGGCTGGTATCGGTATCCGAGAAGATGAAGGGAAGATCACGAAAGACAGCAGCCAGTTTATTCCGCACATTATCCTTGGATGAATATTCGATGCCCAACTAATACGCGGATGGTGAGGGAGTCAAATAGAAACGACATAAGTATGTTGTCATAAGCATACGGTTTCAAACTAGATAGTTGTTGTTCGTGTATTATGAATTCGTAGTGATAAAAAGGAAGGTGGAAACTGTATAACTCCAGGGATATACAAAGTGATTCTACCCATTGACAAAGCACGTTACTTTAAGGCATTGTTATAGCAGGCGCATTTAGGGCGCCTGCCCACCCCAAAGGCGAATCTTTTCAGAGAACCTACCATTCCAACTTCAACGTTTTTTTCAGCCATGTTATTAGTGAGGGGTGCACTTAATGTATGGCTATTGAGGAAAACGATATGTCATCGACAAACAAAAATTTAATTGCACACGTCAAAAAACAAGCCAGAAAACTAGGTAAAATTTTTCCAGAAAAGCGACATCACGAGTGCTTGAATGAAATCGCTCAGAACCTGGGATTTCCTGATTTTGACCATTTGATTCTTCATGAGAATGGTACAAAACTCAAATCAAAATCCAGTATTTGTCTAATTGAAACGCATTCAGAACTGATCAAAAACGTGCTATCTGACTGCGTAGTTCAAGAGACAAACGCCGAACTAGTTACCGAATTCTGGAACTTGCTATTTTCCCCAATCAATAGTGATTCACAACTAGAGCATATTGAGCAATTAACTAGATGGAGTATTGATAAGGAAAAGTTGAAACAATACGGATATTCCTGCCATGAAAGCGACAGCAAAGAGTATGAGGCTTTAGGTTATATATTGGTATCCATCGGGCATTACTATAGATCGTTAATGGATAATTGTTACTACCAAATTGGCGAGCATATTACTTTCAAAAGTTATCTCGGTCATTGGCTGCACTCTATGTATCCGAATACCAGAAGTAATCGAACTAACTCACCAGCTCTAGAAGAACTAAAGAAATGCTACCCAGTTAGCGGAGATCAAGAGTTATCTGTTGGTGCAACTAGTTGGGCACCAAAATGGTGGCTTCAGGAACAAGGCCGAATTTAATCACCCCATAAAAATCAGTTAGTGCTAATTGTCGGGTTAGAGTCTTCTATCCCGACAAATTCATAATGTAATAATCGTGTAACTAGTAAAGGCCATGCCCTGCATTGTCATCATCCCAAGCTTCAACATCGTCAAAGTATTCTTGGAGAATCTGAACTGACTTGTGGCCTGTCATCTGCATTACCTTGTTCATTGTCTTACCGGCGGATACTGTAGTTTCAACAAAGCCGCGTCGCCCGCTATGACCACCATACAAACCTTCTAATCCAGCTCGTTTGCAACGCTCCTTCACCATTTTATTAATCGCATCTCCGGTAAGTGGAGTTGATAGCATTGTACGATTACGGTTAGAGCGTCGGAAAATAAAACCGTCAGTGATTCCTGCCGCCGAGAAGTATTCTGATAGGAATAGGACCGGACACATTTCTCCCTTACCACCAGCTACAATGATTTTGACCATACCGTTTTGTTTACGTTTGACCTTATCCAGTTTTATCTTGAGCCCTTTGCTTGGAAAAAGCTTCACGTTTGAATATTGAAGTTGGACAATTTCGGAGCGGCGAAAGGCACCCGCAAAGAGGAGCATCAAAATAGCTCTGTCTCTTAGGTCCACTTGGTCGGTAAGATCCATCTGTGAAAAAATTATGCGCAGGTCATCGACGTAGATACCTTTAACCTTTCGTTTATCTGTACCAAGCTCTTCGGCTACGCCCTTCATAATGTCACTAAAATATTGAAGTTCCGTTTCAGTGAATGAACGGTTGTAATACTTTCTCAACGCAAACTTTACCCCGTTCAAGCGCCGATAAATCGTAGAGTAGGCAAGAGGCTCGCCAGAAGTAAGATAACCAAGTCGCGCTGATTTATCTGTCCAAACCCATCGGTTTAGCTTTCCTACAGTCTGGTCTGTAAGAAAGTTAATGATTTCGCCAGTAGTAGCACTACCTGGATTGATGCGTTTCACATCGCACCAGGCACAAAAAACTCGACTGTCAGACAGGTAGGCATCAAGTGTTGCTTTGGAAAAACTTTTCTGGAGCAGTTTTTTCGCGTCATCCGAAAGTTCTGATTCAATTTCGACTTGCGCTGAAATCCCTGTACTTAGAAGGGGGTCAATGTAAGGCTGATCGTACTCAACTAGCTGTTTATTCGTCATTTTGAGTTGTTTGTTATGTATCGGTAATTATCAAGCTATCACATGGTTTCCAACGCGCTACAACACCACGCACTGTATATAACACCAGTATCTTATAACAAATAAGATCACGTTAAAAGCGCCGATATGGTCAGTTTGAAAATTGAGCATTTTGATGGGTAAATGACAAACTGGCTGTTCAGGATAAACAGAGAGCTTGAATTCATCGTCAAGTCAGACGAAAATAACTGTATATATAAACAGTATTTGGATTTTATGAAACTTATTCCGTTAAAGCCGCATGCTGGCATCGTAGGGTTCGAATCCTATGCGGATCAGCACAAGATGCTCGACCTGTCCCTTGATGATTTCGTTGAAAGACCTAGCAGTTCCTTCCTCGCTATTGTAAATGGCGATTCAATGGAAGGGGTGGGGTTGTTTGACGGTGATCCTGTATTAGTCGACCGCTCTCTAAATGCTAAAACTGGTGATGTAGTCGTCGCTATTTTAAACGGTGAGCTGACTGTAAAGATAATAGACATTGAGCAGCGCCAACTACTATCAGCCAATCCAACGTATCGGCCAGTGATTATTGATGAACTCGACGATTTCGCTATAGAGGGAGTGTGTAGTTTCTCCCTCAGAATGTTTAGACCATCTAACTTACTGGCCAAATGAAATGTATTGCTTAGCGGATGCATCAGCCTTTTATGCAAGTTGTCACCAGGTCTTCGAAGTTTCATGGCGCAAGAAACCTGTAATCGTCCTATCTAATGAAAATGGGATTATCGTTGCGGCGAACAAAGAGGCTTTATCCTTGGGAATAAATAAATTCTCTGCTTACTTCAAGGTTAAAGCACTTTGTGATCATTATGGCGTGGTGGTCTGTACGTCAAACTTCCCCCTTTATGCAGACATAAGCGGGAAGATGATGACAGTAATGAGTAGTTTCGCTCCTTCAAGCTACGTGTATTCCATTGACGAACAGTTTCAGGATTATTCTGGATGTGAAGCCACTATCCCTGATTTCTTTGAGCATGGTATGAAAATACGCCGCGCAGTGTGGAAGCAGGTTCGCATACCAGTCTGCTGTGGATTTTCTCACACGCTCACGTTGGCAAAATGCGCGAGCCATGCATCGAAACGCTTACCAGGTTTTCGCGGTGTTTGCGTACTGGATACAAGAAAAGAAATTGAAGATGTACTGGCAAAAATGACTGTTGATAAAGTATGGGGTATTGGTGCTCGTTTGGCCACAAGGCTCAAGTTTATGGGCCTCGATACCGCATTGCAGCTTTCACGACTAGACCCACGTAAAGCAAGGCGCGAATTTAGTGTCGAAATGGAGCGGATAGTACGGGAACTAAACGGACAACGATGTAAAACTTGGGATGATGTTAGGGCACCGAAGAAAGAAATTTTCTCTACAAGAAGTACAAGCGACCGGCTGACTACTGAGGAAGAATTAATCCAGGAGATTTGTGAGCATGCTGGTATAGCATCCAGAAAAGCTCGTGATCAGAAATCGCTTTGCCGCGTAATGGTGTGCTTTGCTGGAAATTCATCATATGACGAGCGTCCCGTTAACTATAAGGCAATGCACCAGTTCGCTTACCCGACAGCAGATGCCGATCAGATAACTAGGCACGCAGCACAGATGGCAAGAGAAATGTTCAAACAGGGTGTCAAATATTATCGAGTCGGAGTAGGGCTCATTGACCTTGTTGACGGCCAGCATGCACAAGAAGACTTGTTCAACCCATCACCGAACCGGGCAGAACTTATGAGTGTCTTTGACGGATTAAATACGAAATATGGAAAAAACACTGTATTTCTGGCTGCACAGGGCATACCAAGAAAATGGGAATGTGATTCAGCGATGAAAACGCCGCATTATACGACGTCGTGGCGGGACTTACCGAGGCTTAAATGTTGACTTCTTTCTAAGACTGTAGGTTATGCACCAACATCAATTCACTTTTTCATGCACCAAAAAATACACCTCAGAATGGTATATCGAAATTATTGACCGATATACCTTAAATCGGTAACCCAATAGTGGGTTGCCCATTTACCCATAAGAACAATGTCATATCCATTCAAAACAAAAACCATAGAAAATCAGAAAGTCAGTGACAGTATCCCACCGAAAAAGTTTGTTCAATTTTTTAGAATATCTTATTCAAAAATATGTAAGCGCCTATCTATGATAGTCACGTATAATCCAAAACTATATTTTTTGAAAGCGTGGTATTTTAAGTTAACAAACTAACATGTCATTTATATATAAAGAACTATGAACGACAACCTAGTTGCTATCCATGCGTTAGCTGCAGTAAAGCACCACGTTATTAACAAAGATTAAACACTCAATAAGATGTTAGGAAGAAGTAAAGATGAAAAAGTCTCTAGTCGCCGCCGGTCTATTCTTATCAATGGCAGCACCACTGACAGCAAACGCTGCTGACTATAAAATTGATACATCTGGTGCACACGCGTCAATTAACTTTGCAGTTAGTCACTTAGGTTACAGCATTACTCAAGGTCGTTTTAATGATTTCGAAGGTACTTTCAGCTACGACGAAAACAATATTGAAGCTTCTAAAGTAAAAGTGGTTGTTGATACGACAAGCTTGGATTCAAATCACGCGGAACGCGACAAGCACATTCGCAGTGCAGACTTTATCGACGCTGGTAAATTTTCAACAGCTACGTTCACTTCTACTAAAGTGATCGACAAGAAAGATGGCAACATGGACGTGATCGGTGATCTGACACTACACGGCGTAACTCACCCGATCACAATCCAAGCATCCGTAATAGGTGGTGGTGCTGATCCTTGGGGTGGTGAGCGCTTAGGTCTTAAGGGAAACACACGCCTTGAACTAAAAGACTTTGGCATTAAAGAAATGGGCGCGACTACATACGCAGATATGACTTTATATGTAGAAGGTCTAAAACTTTAATTTTCCGAACATTTACGTAGTGCCGGGGAAGGAGTTAGTCACCATGACTAGCTCCTTTTTTATGTGAAAAACAGGAAAACATAGGCTTTCTATCAAATTTCTCGAATAGTAGAAAAGGTTTTTGTGGGTTATAGCTTGTTGTTTGTTCGCAAACAATTTATTTTAAATGCGTGGTAGCATTTTAAATTTAACGTTCTTTAATTTTTAAAAACAATGATTTTTAAAATCACAAGTTTTGAATGCTAAAGCTCGAATAGTTCACCCCGGTAGAAAACTATGTCACTTACTAAAAACCTAGTTACAATAGCTATCTTAGCTAGCTTAAACATGATCTCTGGATGTGCTGAAGAGTCAGATGATGACAGCTCATCAAGTACATCAACCGAAGAAAGCGTAACAGCTCCAACCTTTACTATGGTTCAAGAAGTCTCATTTAACGAACCTGAAAATGGTCTACAAACGTTTGACGTGACAGTATCACTTTCACGTAGAGCTTCAGTCGATATCACATTGCATTATGATATATCTTCAATAACCGCAACCAGTGGTACAGACTTTGAAGCTCAATCTGGTGTAGTCACAATTCCAGCAGGAGTTACTAGAATCGATATTCCAGTGACGTTAATTGGTGACCAATTGGATGAAGATGATGAATTATTGGAGGTTACAATCTCTGACCCATCATTTGGTGAAGTATCCAGATCCGCAGGGAGCACGGAAGTAACAATCAGAGACTCTGATGACGAAACTCAAGTGTCATTTGCATCAAGTCTGGTTACAGTATCAGAGGCTTCTGGCGATTATGATTTGGTTATAAACCTAAGCGTACCAACTGAAAAAAATGTACAGATCCCGTTCCAAGTCACTGGATTAGCGAAGGAAGGTTCAGACTTCCTGATAAACACACCGAGTCCAATCAATGTTCCATCTGGTGCAGATCAGGTAGTCATATCACTATCTGTGATTAATGATTCATTGCCAGAAGGTGGTGAATCCATCGTATTCGACCTCGAAACTCCGAACAACGCTGCTTTGGGTGAAACCACAGAAACAATCGTAATGATCCCAGGTGATTTAGGGCTTAATGATAGTGGGTCGGTATCATGGTATGACGGATCTACATATACCTCTACATCACCGAACTCCACTTACCCAGGTCAGGATGCCGAGTTTGGCCTTGATGTCACTAATCAAAGCGTTGATTTTGATGGGCCAGCAGGGTTTAGCTTTACGAAGTTAGATCACGCAGGGAACGCATTACCAAGCAACGCAGATAACTTCACCTGTGTTCGAGATAATCGAACCGGGTTAGTCTGGGAAACTAAGCAACCTGAAATGGTACTACCTACTAATACAGGTACGGCGTTAAGTGATGAATTAGACAGTTACGATGACGAAAACCCATACCCATATACCAATGCAAACTCCTACTGGAGAGCAACGAATTACCAATACTATTGGTATAACTCCGATAGCACTACAAATGGTGGGGCAGTTGGGGCTAGGGGGGATCGTTTAGATAGACAGTACCAAGTATCAAATCTGTGTGCATACCAAAAAGAAGGCCAAGTTGGTTATGATTCTAGCTCCAAATACTGCGACACAGATAGCTATGTGACTGTTGTTAATGATCTGTCCCTGTGTGGATATAAAGACTGGCGATTGCCAGAAGTTGGCGAACTCGAGTCCATTTACAATTACAGAGCAACCGTTGCTGATGAGACTGAAGTTGAATACTTCGACGACAATATGAACGGTGACTATATTTCTTCCACACCATTTTCTAACGGAACAGGGTCAGCATGGTGTATCAACCAGGGAACAGGTCAGATCAAGTTATGTAACAAGCAATCTGCTCATTATATTCGATTAGTTAGAGGGGACGCACAATAATGAATGCAGTGAAGGTAATTCTGGCTGTAGCAGCCGTAGCATCGTTTTCAGTTTCGGCTCAAACTTGCAAAACATCTATTAATAAAAGTCACCCTACCCAACAATTTGTAGTTAATTCGGACGGAACAGTAACAGACGTCATCAATGGTTTGATGTGGACATATTGCTCGTTTGGTGAAACGTTTAGCAACTCAGCTTGCACAGGCGACCCTACCAATGTTTCTAGCTGGCAAGCCGCGTTGAATACCGTGTCAGGATATTCATTCGCAGGTCATAACGATTGGAGACTACCTAATATCAAAGAGCTAAGCCACTTAGTTGAAAGAAGCTGCGTTAACCCAGCAATTGACCTAGACGTGTTTCCTTCGACGTCATCGACAGTCTACTGGTCGAACACACCGGATGTGAATCATATTAATGCGATTCCAGGCATTGAAGGAATGGTAGTAGATTTCAAAGATGGTACTGAGTTTGTAACTGATGTGAATTCACACAAGCTGATTAGACTAGTGCGTACTATCAATTAGTAACCAATTACCAAGAATAAAGAGCTGGCTATGCCAGCTCTTTCTATATCGAGATAATTAAAACTGAGAGGTTATAATGGACACTGTTGATTATGAACAAGAAGTAATGAATGATCCTTCAACTTCATATTGGTTACGTGAACAGATCGAGAAGTCCAAGGAAAGAGATATTCTAGACGTATTGGACGACACTGAATCTTTGGTCTTGATTTTAAAAGCTCGCCTTAATGCCATGACTTTGAAGCACACAAACAAATAGCACTCAAGATCACTTGAAGAACAGCTGGCAATGCCAGCTTTTTTTTTAATCTTCAGACACACCTTGGTGTAGCGAATTCCTCAGAAATTATGCTATCTATATTATCCATATCAAGTTCATTAGGGGAAAAATAACGTCGATGGTGAAGATGACCAGAGCTTTTGATCAGAATGGTGATGTTGTATCGATTGACCATGTAGAAAATGGTCGAAGGTGCAACTGTACTTGCATCGTATGTGGCACACCGCTGTTGGCTAGACAAGGTACACGCAACCACCACCATTTTTCTCACGTCACTCAATGCAATTGTGATTGGTCTGGAGAAACAGAACTGCATCTTTTAGCTAAAGAGGTTTTTCTTACTGATAAGTGCCTGACATTCACTTGGTTGTCGTTGAATAGCATGCCTTATAACATAGATGTTCACTTTAGTGATGTTCATCAAGAGGTTACTTTAGGTACATTAAGGCCGGATATTGTAGGAACAACAATAGATGGTGAAAGGGTGCTTATTGAGATTTGTGTTACGCACCCATGTGATAGCTCCAAGATTCAGGAATACCGTAGACAAGGACAAAATGTAATAGAAATTCTACTACCTAAAGAATTGTTAATCGGTGTTGATGTTATGGATGTTGCATTTGTCAGGGAAGCTATAGTTACGGCAGAAAAAAAGTGCATATCGTTTAACCCGATATCAGAATTCTGTAAATCCATGTATCAATTGAACGCGGATGTAATTAAAGAGCAAGGTAGTACCTTAAGGACGATACGCCAAGAAATAGGAGCTGGAAACAAAAATCTGCGAATACTGAACAATCAAATTTCGGACTTTAAAAGAATTACGCATAGTTGGGCTCTAAAGGCTAATGAAATTGAAGAAAGAGCCGAACATTACGCCAAACAACTAGAAGCAGAAATTCTATCGCAACAACATGTTAAGCAATATCTGTCTGATAAAGATACTTATGAAAAACTGAGACGCGAGTTGCGCGAAAACTACTCGAATGAAGTAAAAAAAGCAGAACGTGATATTACAGCGTATGAAGCGAAGCTAAAACAAGATGTCCATCACCGGCTAAAATCATCTGAAGCGAACAGACTCAAGTCAATTCAGGATGAGTTACTTGAGTTTTCTGGAGGTACATTGTTGCAAGTGGATCAGTACATACAAATGATCAATGAGAAATATGAGAATCGTTTCGATGAGCTTGAACGCAATTGGATTGTACTAGAAAGACAGCTAGCACGACTAAATGAACATACTAAACGTCCAGAGTTTTTAAAGCATGAGAATAGAAAATTACCTCCATTAAATAGTTACAATAAGGTCCGAGGCTAAAGCATCGTAGATGTAAAATTAATGATGATTCATGATAAAACGAGAAATTTAGTACGCTCAGTAGAAGTGAATATATGGAGCCGACAAGTAGGATTATCGGCTCCAAAATAGGTATTGAAACACTGCCCCAGCGCCCGTCCTATAAAGGCTCAAGGAAATCGTGAAATCCTTAACACCGATAACCGTACATGTCGGGTAGCTAAAAATCAATTAGGCTTGTTTAATCACTTCCAACTTGCAGTTATGAATCAAATACACCACGCCAAAATGCATCTAGCTGTTGTTCTAAAGCATCCATGTCGACTGCTCGATTACCATTGGCCATCGCAGTAAGTAACCGGTCTTTGTGATCGTTCTTCAACTCGAGCAAAATACTCTTTGATTCAGCCTTCAGAATGTCTCGAACATCAAAACCTAGAAGAAACGCTGTAACCACGTCAACGTTGTATTCATAATCAGAAGGCACATAATCTTCCCAAATGCGGTCCGAATGGATTAGCTGATATTTCTGAATTAAGAGAAGAAAGTCACTCGCGTCCTTAGAGTTTTCAACTCCGCGTTCTGACCACGCAATGAGCTTCATCAGTGCGATACCCGGTAAAGAAGCGACTTTAAACGTCAAATCATTAATTTCTACCTGTATCGATGACTCAAACGCTTCGTAGAACCCAATTACTGACATGGTTTCTTTATATTTTGGTGGCCACTGAATACGCCTTTCAGCGTCTTCGAGCGCGCCAAATGGCAAAATATCAACTGGGTACCCTGATTTTGGCTCACGAAGTCGATGTACCATTTCAGTTTCCGTTAAACCTGACTTTATTAGTGATGCTTTTATTTCATCGAACTGAGTCCAGTTATGGACAAAGATAGCCGTATCGATATCGGCGGTTGCTCTCCCCGGTGCGTGCCCGAAAATGCCATGTAGAACAATATCTCTAGCGGTTGCACCAGCAATAAAATATGGAATATCAAGGGAGTCTGTAACGGCCACTACTTCTGTCAGCGCATTGATGAACTGATCATTGAGGGAGTGTTTTAATCTGTAAGAATCTGTCATTTATTATCTCCGCGACCTCTCTATTGCGTCCATCCTTTGTAGCAATTAACTCAGCAATGGTAAGTAACGCTCTACCTGTATCTGTGACCTGTAAATCTACTCCCCAGAATGGTTTGCACACATTCAATCGAGGTGCATTAGCATCCGCTTTATTGGTTTCATACTTTGGCACTTGTTGATGCGCATACAGTAATAGATGCTCGGGATGTAGGTAATCTGTCAATTCTGCAGCTGCAGCTTCCCCACCCCATACTGCATTATCAGGCAGTACGATGCTTCTCCAGTCTGCTGGCGGTGGATATGGTATGCTAATTTGCTTGGAACCAATGTGTTTGTAGTAGCTCGTAATCCAGTCGTACATAAGCCTACTAGTGTCAAAGAACCTGCGTTTAGTTTTGTCTTTTGGAATGTGTTTGTTCTGCACTAAGAAGTTTATGGCTTTATTGGCCATACTGACGGAAATCCCTGCTTTCGAAGCAATTTTCTCATAGGTTGACTTCAACAAAGATGGCTCACAAATTAAAGCGAATACGCATTTCACTATCCCTTCCGTCATGACTACAGGTTGCTTTGTAATACCTGAATTTGAGTTAGGTGTGGTGACCAGGACATACATATCATCATTAATGATCCTAATATTTCCAGCTTCGTCTATGTAGTTGATACCGAGGGTATCACACTCAGTTCTTAGGAATTCTGTCAGTGCGTTCGTGACTAACACATATTGGTCATCAATCCTTAAATTCCGTAAAGTTTCTTTACGGTGTATACGCTTAAATTCTACTTTTAAACGATGATGCTTTGGGCCCAACCAAAGGCTTAAAGTCCCGTCGTAATTACGGTCTTCTTTATACACAAACTTAGCCTGCCAAGACTTAGGCAAGTTTTCCGTAAAGTTCATCAATTCGAATTCGGCATTCATTTACACAAAACCTAAAATTACATGATTCATGTAAAAACTATAATCGTATAATTATGACAAGTAAAGGCAAATGGAAACCGGAAACAAGGGACGATCCCTTTTAAATGCAAATCGTACATAAATGGTTGTGGCTAAGAACGAAACCGGTGGTTTTGAGAAGGCAAAAAAAAGCTGCATCCAGGTATGCAGCTTTTTTAAAATTGCTATATCAAATGGAGCACTCTACTCGACAAAGGTGACATTAGTCATCTCAAACATAAAGTTGGCTTTGCCCTCTACGTTATCAACCGCTGGTGTTACTGGTAAGTATACTTTTCCATCCGTTGATATGTTTAAGTCCCATTGAACACTTTGTCCGGGTTTAACTGTCTGGGCATTAACCAAAACACTAAAATCTGCATCGCTTCGTAAAGTAAACACGACAGGAACAGACCCCGTGATAATTTGACCGGAATTATCTCTTAGCTCAGAACTGACAATTTGGTAGATAGGGACATTATTTCTGTCTTTCAAAATCTGGCTAGTAGTGAGAATTTTGCGGTCATCAATTTGTATTGTATTTGCGGGCACATACTTGAGCTGAATGGTGTTATTAGCAACATTACCAAATTCATCAGAAGCTGTAATATCAAGAAAATAGTTTTGATCGGGTTCTAAACTTGGAAATAACCTTGGATATTCAAGGGTATAGGTTGTATCACCCACATTTACAAAGTCTAGCCTCAACTCATCCGAAGCCGGGCCACCTCTAATAATAACGCCATCCAATTGATGCTGAGACATGTCATCCACATCGATTTTTAAGCTTTCCAACCCCATTATTAGACTATTGTTAACGAACGCATCTCCTTCAACCGTTACAGAGATTTCCGGTTCGGTTTTATCTGTAGTAACACTACCGAGAGTTTCAGTTGTATAGTTTCCAAAACTATCGTAAACAGTCACATCCAGCTCAAACCGACCCTCTGGTAACGAACTCACGTCACCAGAAAATTTGTAATATGTACCATCTATACGTTCTACTTTGGCTTTGAAGGTTACCACTTCACCAGTGTCTATATCCTTTGCATTTACAATTGCATTTGAAATGTAGTAATTGCGGTACACATCTTCAACATCCCTATTCCACACTTTCCCACTGAATTTTAATGTTTCTTCACTAAAATCATGATCGACAATAATTGGATCGTCAGTATCGACTTTAAAAATAATGGTGTACCCATCCTTGATAGATGGGTTGCTTGCATTGATTGATACAGCTCCGTAGTTTGAGTGTATATAAAGCTTATTTAGGCTTTTCAGGGTTCTGTCATACATGACACTACATTCAGTTTCTCCAGCGGGTATTGTACACCTCTTAGAAGTATCAATATTTGAATATACAGTTTGGGGATACTCACGAATCTTTGTAACGAACCGGCCGCTTTTGATTGACTCAACTCCGCTATTATTCCCAAATCCTAATTCATAATAGCTTCCGGTTGGGAGTGAATTTCTTACGCCTTTAGTGATCGTATAGACACCATTGGTATCATTTGAGGTACCACTGACTCTTATCTCACGACCATCATCCAGGGTCATGTAAAAATCGGTCATTTCAGGTGGTAAAGTCTCAGCCGTAAAATTAGTACCAGCATCGAGATAACCTGTACAGTATCCACCAGGAGACATTAACCTACGTCCTATCAATTGGCCGTTACTTTCTACTTGAATGTTACCTTGCTTGTAATATGCATAATTAGCATCCACAGATACAGGATCATAAGCAGTATTTAACTGTGCGAACCGTGGTGACCAACCAAACATTGGCAGTTTGAAGCGACTATATTCAAGAGGTACCCTTACTATAAACTCCGCTGGATTAGCAGTGATAGGTTCGCCTTTTTTAAACGACTTAAACCCAGCCGTATTTGAGATGCCAGGTATGCCACTTGATCCAGGGGAAGAAATACCTACAAAGTCATCCCTCATTTCACTGGTGATCGCCACATTATTTATCCTACATGTAGCCCAAGGATAGGTTTTAGAAATAATATTTTTATTTCCTGCTTGATCCACTACAGCAAGCTGAACCCTTACCTCACTAGTACTATTTGAAGGGAGAAACTTAGCTATACCGTTGTATGGGGCCGTCAGTTGGTTATTTCTGAGGTACAGCTCTGAACCGTTGGTATATGCATCCTGCTCGGCGTACTTAACCCAATTACCATTGTCATTAAAATAAGTTGTAAAAGTTGCGCTTTGTATCGGTGCGCCAGTGAAGGCTGATACGGATGTAATCCTCTCTGTATTCCTCGATGATAAAACCTGCTGTCCGTTATATTGAAAGGTAGGCCGGTCATACTCACCATTGACATACAATACTCTAAAATCAGATAAAGAGACTCCATCTTCGTCAACGGTAAACTCATATGACTCCGATTTGATTTCATTTGATTTACCATCAAGAACCGTTTGAGTTACCGTATATGACTCTTGATCGGTAAGCTCCGGCAGGCTTATAACCTTTCCATAAAAGTCGTTACCAACGGGATTACTTATCCTATCATCGACCGTAACCATCCCTGTGGTTGTTGTATAGATAACAAGTCCGGTTGAATTAACAAGTTCGAGTTTTAGTTTTCGGTCTAGTCCAGCTGATATGCCGAGGGATAAACTGGTGGAGTTGATGAACTTTTGCGGAACAAGTGACGTCGTAACATTGTCAACTTCTTTCTGAAAAAATACAAACTCTGCATTAGCATTACTTGATAATGTTGCCACTGCTCCAATTATGAATATTGATGCTAATCGACCCATTGATTCACCTTACCAACCTACTCTCAAAAAAATTAATGGCTTAAGGATAAGTTTTACATGAGGTCTATGTGGTGATTATGCACTGTGTTTTGCATGTGCTTTTTATCCGTTTAATTTGTTGGGGCTGGGAGAGAGCTTTAAACCTCAAGTATAGAGTCAGCGACGGTTGGAAGGGACGACATGCTTGTCGAGTTTATTTCTAACTTCTATCCGGAAATTACCGATAAAAAATGCCAGTCATTTAACTGACTGGCATTAGAGAACTTTCGGTATTCAGTAATTTCTGGTTGGTAATAACTATATCAGTGTATGAAATACATGTAGATGTGGTAAGGGATACACAATACCGCAAAACCTTTTGCAAGACCAAACAACCAATATACAGGAAAATTAATAACCACACTAAATGGCTGGAGAAACTTATATTTTTTTAGTAAATCTTCAACACCGCGCATGATAAGCAAACTAATAAACGCACTTGCAAGAAATGACACAACCCACGCTAGCGGTACTTCCCAAAATGAAGAAGCAAGAGGTTTAATTACAATCTTGATAACTTTATCGAATAGCCAAAGACATCCCCCCCCAATAACATAATTGTTGGTATATGCAAATGATATGGCATCATTGAATAGTCTGATTCTTCTTTCTCTTCCTTTGTGAGGTGATAAACGTTCTTTGAATCAGTTCTAGAGCGATTTCTTGTAACTTCTCCATATCGAGTCTCCCTCGTTTCTTTCCAGCTCG
Organism: Vibrio sp. 1159; assembly: GCF_033340395.1. Classification (NCBI taxonomy): domain Bacteria; kingdom Pseudomonadati; phylum Pseudomonadota; class Gammaproteobacteria; order Vibrionales; family Vibrionaceae; genus Vibrio; species Vibrio sp. 1159. The sequence goes on from NZ_JAWOWL010000033.1 coordinate 44,982, forward strand.
TTGTGGTTACCTCTCTGTGCGAAAATCTACCAAAAAATTTCTCTTGCTGTCTTTCAACGGCTAAAATGTAAAAGAATGCACCAAAAAACCATAAAATAGTATACGGTGAAGCTAAACCCATTATTAAAACGTAGGCTGCTGATAGCACACCCACCATTAAGCTAATAAAATTAGATACTCTAATAAATTTTTGCATTTTTAGATCTCAAAACGATATGATTTTTTTCGAGGCGGGAGATATAAGCCGAGAAATGGAGGCTGTGTCATAGGGCCATTTTTTGATAGTCAGCAGATGATTTTTTAAGCCATATTTTTAATGTCATATTTGTAGCTAAAGTTCTATTTAGAGTTGTTGTGCTAGGAACAGTGATCTCCATTTTGTTGAACGTTTGTTAGTTTCAAGTGATTTTATCGTAAATAATACCTAAATGTATGATTATATTCATCATATTTTTGCTTTGTTTCTTAATTAAAGAATCACAAAACTCAGGAGGTCATATATTGAATCGATAACGATGGATAAATGGAACCACGAGCGGCTCCATTTTAATGTAAAACCTTCTATGCACTTTCACACTTTGATTTGATAGTTCTATAAGCGATATACCCTAATGCTGTAACCACCAGCAGTGTTAACAAGTACTGAGTCATCTTGTAACCGATATAGAGCGATAACATCACTACTACGCCCCAAGAAATATACTTAAGCTTTTTCACTAGGCACTTCCCATGTTTGTTGTTCAGATGTCTCGAATAAATAGCTTTTCAATTCTTCTGGTTGATAAGCATATTTTGCACGACATCTGTAAAGCGGCAACCCTGCACTTTTACATGCTAGTTCAACGAACTGGTCCCTCTCAATTCTTGACTTTTTCTGGTGTGATTCGTCATCTAACTCTATAGCTGCTACATAAGAAAGGTCTGACTTTAAGCACAAAAGGAAGTCGAAGTGCTTACTAGAAATCTTGGCGAACAAACGTCCCGAATCCTTTTGGTTGAGCCCTTTGCTAGCATGTAATACATCCGCTATTCGTACCTTACTCATGACCACCAAGTCGTCTGGAACAACACCAACTAGCACACCGTAAAAGCTTCTCTCTGCTTTCGTTAGTAAGCCGTTTCTCAAAGTGTAATCCACGATATTTCCATCAGCATCTTTCAATGTTTCATCCTTGGCTCTAGGTAGGTTCATCAACTTTTGTAATTGCTCCCAGCCAAACATGACGAACATACCTATGGCAGCTAAAACAAAACAATACATAGGATTTGTGAACACTAAGCCTATCGTTGCGATAACGATGATCCCAAGGCCGACTTGTAGATTCGTAATTTTCAATTTTTTTTCCTAAAAAAATACCGTCCTATTTGAGGACGGTAGTGGTTATTTTGAACGGATGCCGGTACATCCATTCTTCGCGTAATTGACGCACCCCCAGAATGGCTTGTCTGTATGCTTCCCTTTTGATGCGCGCCTTATCACCATTGTTGAGCCGCAGTTCGGACAGGTAACTGACTTGACCTTCGTAAATGACTTGTTGATACGATATAGAATGAGAAGAACCACTACGCCGTATACTGTAACCATCATTGGTCCACTAACCAGACTCTGTAACTCGATGCCTAGCATTAAGAGGCGCTGATCGCTTTACCTGACTTAAGTAATTGCACTTTGTTTTGGGTGATGACTTCAAGATCTTTTAGCGGAGAGAAGCCTTCCTGTTTGAATGCACTTTGAGCAGATTGGTATGTAGCACCAATAATATCTAAAGGTACTATTCGAGGCAGATTGTCAGTTTTGCTGATACGGTCAGAAAGGTAGTCTTCGAAGTATTCACGGCAGGCATTTTCATCTACGGAGTCTGCAAGCAAGCTACCCGAACATCGAACATAACTAGCCACACCTTGCGTATCCATTTCTAAGATTGGGCCAGGTTGTTGCATTGATAGCCCGAAAGCAGAAACCGCTACGAGTGTACCTAGCAGGTATACACCTTTAAGTTTGCTGAATGAATACCACTTTTTGTCATTTTCATCCTGTGTCATCGCGAGTGAGTTTTCTTGAACGTTTTCCAAGGTAAAGCCCTCTTTTCATATGTAAATAGACATAACCAGTCTGGTTATAGTTAAACCCTGGCGTAATGTTAAACGCTAACTTTTGATTTACAGGGTTACATTGCGATAAAAGCAATGGGCATTTTTACATACTTGATAACGCCTGATATTGATAATGTAGTACTATCTAGGTGTACTAAATTCTGAAAAGGTATGATTGTGAATAAATCAACTTCCCTCTTACTTGCGGGTACAAGCACTGTTTTAGCAGTACTTGGATCTGGCACTTACGGTTATTTTTCCATTAACAATGGCTACGACGCCGCAATTGAGAAACTCGAGTCACTCGAAGGTATTACAGTTGAAAGCCACCAGCTAAATATTGGCTTACTTGGTAGTACGGGAAACACCGTGATAAAGATTTCCCCTAAAGCGGCTGGTGTGCTGGGTGATCAACTGACATCTGGTGAACAGATCGTATTAGAGGCAACGCACTCTCTCAGTTATTTCGCTTATCCTTTCGAAATAAATCACGACTTAAAATTTGACGAAAACACATCTCAGCTGGTGGCCAAGAACTTGAACTTAGAGATCCCAGCAGGTGAGCACCTTCCCCTTCCAGGACAGTTAATGACAAGACATACGCTGAGTGGTGATTATGATGTTATTGGGATGACAGACCACATTAGCTACGGTGAGTTACTGACAATAAGCCCTACCCGTGTTTACTTCACCTCAAGCAGTGATGGAAGTGAAGGATTCCTAAAAACCAGCACAGATTCCATTGAGATGAACAGTAGCGGATACGGTAATAAAATTAAGCTGGACGGTATCAACTACCAGTGGCGCGGCCCTCTAACCGGATGTAAAACGATCTGTGAAGGTAGCCAACAAGTTAGTATTGCTAGCTTCAAACAGCTTAAATATAACGACGTTATCGAACTACTGGCGACTAACGTAGGCTTTTCAACAAGCACTTACACTGCGGATGACAAGTATCATTTCAGATTCAATGGCATTGCTAAGGAGCTTGAGAATAGTTTCATCCAATGGAAGGATGTCAACCTAACGACAAGTGTAAATGACGTTAAGTCAAAGGCTATTGAAGAGTTCAGTGACGAATTGAAGGTTGTCATGAAGTCAGACACGTCGAATTTCCTAGCATCTAGCAAAATGGAAAAGATGTATGCGCGCTTACTTGAGACGGGTTTGAAATTCAATATTGATAAAATGGTCGCGTCGACAGACAACGGAAAGCTATCAACGGAATTACATGTCAATTTGCCAGAAGGCAAGATGCCGAACCTTATGCTTAACCCTCTCGGATTAATTATGGTTATCCAGGGTGACTTGGACGTTAATATCCCTGCGGCTGAAATTGATAAAGTGTTTGGTGTTGGTTCCGCTCAATCAGCGAGTAGTACAGGCTTTGCTATCCTTGATCGTGACGGAATGTTCAAAACCAGAATCAAGGTATCTGACGGCGAGGCAAATGTGAATGGCCGAACCTTACCTCTATGATCCAAGCTAATGAACCAGAAAAGGCACCCTCGGGTGCCTTTTTGATGCGGATTTAAAGCTTATTGACCCTACTTAGTCTCCTGCAAATTAGGGAACAGATTTAGGACTGATGTTTTAGTACTTTGGATCCACTCACTATTATCACAACTGAACGTGCTTTCTGCAGTGCTATACAATGTTTCAAGGTCATCAGTTGGAACAACGTGACTTACTGCTACGAAGAAACCAAAGTATGGGTTAGTTTGCCCAATATTCATTATTTCGGTCTCTGTAAACGAAACACCGCATTCATTATCACGTTTCATACCTATCATTCGAATCGTTCGTGAGGCGATAGGGCTAACCACTTCAAGTTCCGATAATCTGGCTTCAACTTTTGGGGAAACAACGCTTTCTGTTTTTTCAACTTGAGCTATCTCTGTAGCACTGTCTTGATAGCTTGAACATCCGGACAGTACGCTAGTGGCAAGTAAGGCTAAGGAGATTAATTTTGACTTCATTGTTAGTCCTTAGGGGTGAGCTTTTCTAGTTGAACCCGGTAAATCAACGAATCTGTAAACCGTTGCGCCAGTTCTTCGAGTTGAATGCTGTTTTTAAGTGGGCCGAATGAATACTCAGCCATAGCTGGTTGCTTTTGGGGTTCAAAGTTACCAAGTGGGTTTTCAAAGGTTACGTCGAACCATTCATGGCCGAGGATGGTAATGTTACCTTTTTTTAGATGAACAAAACGTTCTGACCCAAATGTATGGCAATGATCAATAGCAATTTCTTCGTCTAACGGTTGCTCAACTACAGCGAGATTAAGCATATAGGTGACGCCACAGTTCGGACAAAGTGTCACTGTATACGACCAACCTATACCTTTAGCAGGCTTGCCGATATCCAAGTTTAACCAGTCGCCGTCCTTCCCTTTCACATGATCGCCACACTCGGCGCATGGTATGGACACTTCTTCCGTAGGTATCACCGTTACGCTTTCAAAGGTATTATTCATGACTCAGCCCCTGAATTTTCATAAAGGTAGTAGTTAGCCGGGGCTAATAGCGCGTTCTTTTCTGGTGGAAATGCAACAAGACGATAGTTATCAAGCAATCTTGATGGTTGTCCATCACAAGCGAGCACCGTTAAGTAGTTTCCTTCGCTTATACCGCCATCAGCACCATCAAGAATACCTTCGACCATTAGCGGGCAGTCATTAAATTGGTAGTCGCTCTGTTGTATGATGAATTCAGATTTGAAACGAACAGCGTCATTTTTGTATAAAGTGATGGAGTCAAACTTCAACGCAATGAGCTTACTTTGGTCGTAGTCCTTTATATCCCCCGTATAGCCAATGAATGTGGAACGGAAAACACCAATGGGGTTTTCGGACAATAACTGCCCTGTTGCCATAGTTTCTTGTGCCTGCAACTTAATCCATTTCCAAACGTTTTCTACTGAAGATGTGTTTAATGCCACACCAGCTGAAATTATCAAGGCGGCACCAAGAGCTACTTTATGCTCCTTTAGGTTCTTAACTGTCTGTTCACGCTTGGTGATTGGAACTGCGTTTTTGATTTCATTTAGTAACTGATCGTTATCTTCAACACTGCTAGGTTGGTCCTGCAGACTAACGCCTGCATCTAATTCTGAACCCATTCAATTTGCTCCACCTGTTGATAGTTTGTGTAGATACTAAGATGTTGCTAAACTTCTTGCAACTTCAATAGTGAGCGTATTTAAAAATGACGGATTTGAGTGACGACGATATTAAAAACCTAAAGATTAAACGCGACCGACTAGCCGCCGGGTCAGTTATCGGCCTGTATTGCTTATCAATTTTCACACAATCCATCTATGGTTTGCTGTTCTCAAGCCTATTCTTATTTCACTTTGCATTGCTTTACATGATGATGGAGCGAAAGAGGTTGTTTGGCGGAGACATTATGTACCTACTACTCCCCCTCTTAGCCTCTGGGTTTGTGTCCTATTACCTTTTGAGTTCGAATATGCCAGGTAATGTATTAGAACAAATTAAAGAAATAGATGTGACGATTTGGTTTGGGTGCGGTGTGGCACCGGCGTTCATTCACCGTGGTTTCAACCATTATTTAGGGCTGACTAAGAATGGTCATTGATATAACGTTAGACGATGTAGCTCGCGGTACTAAGGTGGCGCCTGTAGTGATCGAACAGTGTGTTGAACAGGCAGCTGACAAGCTCGACTTCGATGCTACGCTCATGATGGCAATATTGGATGTAGAGCAAGGCAGAAAAGGCACTGTATCTTATAACAAGTCAAATGGTTCGTTTGACCTTGGTCCCGGACAGGTGAACACGATTCAATTTGAGGAAATCTGGTTCAAGCATGAGTACCCGACCGTGACTTGGCAAAAGCTAAAAGACGATGTGTGTTTGAATCTTGAAGTTGCAAGCCGTGTGTTAAAACAAAGGTTAAAGGAATTAAAAGACGGACAAAGTGTTTGGAATGCTGTTGGTCATTACCATTCAAAAACAAAGAAATACAAACTCATATATCTGCAGAAAGTAATGAAGGCGTACCGCATCCGTTCTGAAAAGGAAGGCAGTGGATTCAACATTGTCAGACAGTGAATCCTACACAAGCTTTCGGCCTACCCAAACACGAAAAAGGCCACTATAAAGTGGCCGAAATACGTATCTGCTGGATTAAGCACATTTCTAGTAAACAATCTTTAGAGTTACCAATTTACTGGCATCAAGTTATTAAAACCCTAAGATAGAACGCTTGTTCTTCTTTAAGTGTTTTAGGTAAGGGTCTTCCTTAGCATCATAGTTCTTTAAGTGATCTATTCCTGCAAGTAACCCATACTCCTTTTCTGCCTGCTTAAGGGCTTTTTGAATGATCGAATCTTTAGAATGTAGACTGACTTTTGTCTTTGCAACTCTTGGTCGACCTATTTCCTCAACTGTAAAATATCGTCTAGCTTTGGTGAGCTCTCGAATCTGAACCCCAATGTCTTGGTGCTTCACTATAAATGAGTTTGGTGTACTGTTTTCCACAACAGCGGCGATGTTGTCTGCAACAGACTGCAAATCGCTTAACTGCTTTTCCCGGTGCGCGTTAATCAAACTATCTAACGCTTTTTTTCTCTCTGTAGTTCTGCGTCTTTTTGCCGATTTCAGCTTCGCATTAGAGTCATAAGATTTGCTGGAGTTAGATGTTGATGGCGCATCATCTTCCTTATATGCGTCATATAATTTTTTTACGCCATACGCTAATGGTATTGCCGCTAACCATAAAGCCATTGTTTTGCACCCTTTAAACTTGAAAGAGGGTCCTGCAATGAAAGCAGAACCCTCTTGTAATGATTAAGCCGTCTTAGATTCAAACTTTCCAGTTAGTAAGTCACGAATCTCAACTAGAGCTTCAACAGAACGCTTTAATTCATCAATGTCATATTCTGTAGCTGCATCTTCCTTCAGCTTATTGATGTACTCTTCGGTTTGTTCTACCAGCTCATCTAGACCAGCCTGAATTGCAGTCTCAGTATTGTTCCAGAACTTAACAATGCAATCTTCAATTTGGTCCCAAACATTTTCCTTTTTGATTGCTTCAGCAACCTTTTTAGCGAGGCTTTTCTGCCATGAACTACCCATTAAACGATAAACCATATATCCAATCGCAGCTGCAATGGCTATACCGATAGTGATCGGGCCACCAAGAGCCGCCACGAACGATGTAACTGAGGTTACGCTACTGGCAAGCCCTAACGAAACAAGTACACCCGCAGCTTTACCAACTAGGATGTAAGCCCCTAAGTTGCTTGCAATCGTAGATACATATAGAGCCATTGCACCTAGACTTCCTAGTCCGGCCATACCACCAACAAATGCTGCGCGGGAGTTAAATTCAGAAACATCGATATCAAGCCCCCCAATTTCTGAGTCAATAGAAGCCTTTGTCATTTTAGGAGCTGCTTCTTGCCATCGCACCAGAAGGGCGTCCACCTCATTTGAGACAACTTTACCGCTAGATTTTAGGTTACTCTCAAGTTTAGAGGTGATCAGTTGGCTGAAATAATTGCCAATTTCTGTTTGAGCTTCTTTCTTGTCATCATAAGTTTCGGTAATAAGCGTTTCCAAGCCTTCCGCAGATGAATTGTACTGATAGAAGGTCTTCATATCAGAAAGATCTTTTTTCTTACGGTCAGCACAAGATGCAACAAGTTCCTCGAAATCGGCCTTTATTTTAGAAGCCTGCTTACGAAATCGCGCATCCTGTTCATTGACCTCATTTACACGGTCAACACTTGATTGCTCTTTATCTTTCAATGATTCAATAGCAACCGCTAGAACCTTATCTGCTTGAGTGTAAATATTCTTGATATTTTGCTCTACGATAGCAGCATGATTCTCATTCAGGTAATCGGCCATTTCATCAACTTGACGGATAAGCGATGTACGATATAGCTCATTCTCTCGCCAGAACGGTTGTGTACGAGCGGTCAGTTCCTGAGGTTCTGGTGCTTCATCGATATAACCATCTTCTATCCAATGATTGAAAATTAGCTTATCGAGTTGCTTCTTCACGCGTTTGAACGTTACTTTACCAACCATAGAAACATCATCAGCATTTAGATCACTATGACAGTGCGACTGGACGAATAGTAGATGCTTCAGAGGATTATTTTTATCGACTGGCGGGCGCTGACGGATGATATTTGCGGCAAAACCCAAATCACTTTCCTTAAAGAATCCAGCGTGCATAGACAAGAATACAACACCATCAGCTAGCTCTACACCACCAAGCGCTTTTTCAGTGTCGCGGTCGTCTTCACTGTTTAGATCCCCTGGAGTATCCATCAACCACACTTTTTTGAGGATAGGCGCATCCATGAACACGATTGCTATGTACGCATCATTTTCAAATGATTCATCATAATTGTGTACGCCTAAACGGTCTAGGATATCGGTACCGCCTTGCTCTATCAGGTACTTATTGACCAGTTCTTGAGAGTGAATCATGTATGGCTTAAAACCTTTACGGAAGATTGCCACTTGGCCATTGATTATGGATGGTTGATCATCCGTGTGCATCAACAGGTTTACCACGCAGGTAGCAGGAGTGAACTTTTCTTTTAGTACCTTCCCATCCGTTAACGTGTTGAACATTGTGGTTTTGCCCGAGTCAAAGTGTCCAAAACCACCAATGATAGGCTTTCCATTTAGAGATTTTAGAAGCTCTTCGAACTTTTCAAACTTGTCTCCAAGTTCAATCGAATCAATGTAGCTTCTCTCTTTAGCGATTTTAGCAATAGCGGATTTTGTATCCGTAATCTTATCTAAAGCCTGTGCTACTTTTGTTGCAACTTCAGTTGTAGTGAGAATAGACATGGAAATATCTTCCTTTTTGTAAGTTATTTGGTTTAGGAATTCATAGAAGCGACTTGGTTCCATACCTATTGCGTTCAGGTAACCAGCCATTTTTATCGCATCTGCTTTCAGTGGTTGCTTTTCAATTCGGGAAACGGCCCTTTGATCAAGAGTTCTACCCATACCATAGATATCAGAACGTGCTGCAACATCTTCCTGAGAAAGACCTGCTTCAGTTCTAGAACCGATGAGGAATTCTATAAGCTGTTTGTTGATGTTTTCGTTGCTCATACTCTGTACCTGCTAATCAGCAAAGCGATATTGCTTGCAGATTTTAAGACGTTTTTGTCTAGAACAAATTCAATATAGAGCTCCAAATAAAAACTGTCAACAAATTAGACCATTTTGTCTATGTAAAATGCAAATTATCAGTAAAGCATTAAAAAATAGTGACTTATGACTCTGTTCACCTTTTCTTATCTGATAAAAAACTCATTAATTGGGAAGGTAGTCCTTGTCATAGAGCAATCATTACATTTCTTCAGGTATAAAAAATGGCAGTGTAAGTGATACCTACACTGCCATTTGAGTATGACAATACGAGTGATGATTTCTTAGTCTACCCGTTTACTACCCACTAATGTTTCGCAATAGATTTGGCTTACCAAACTGAACTAGATTAACGTTCGAATCCTTTAGAACCATTCGCCAAAACTGTTCCAGATTCTTCATCGAATTATAGCTGCTATAGTTCTTGCCACCGTGAATATACCCTGCCCCCAGCACATGTAGATCCGCGCCTTTGAAATCCGCCTGGAACCCTTGGGCAGCAATCTTTTCGAACGCCTTTTGTGCATCTGGAACATTAACATGACCTCGTGAGTAAAACGTCAATGTCTCAGAGTTCTCCAGCATATCCGACACTAGAAATACAATTTTCTTATCTGCCTGAGAACGCGAAATTAAGTCGGTACCGATTGACATGATTGTTCCAGCCAATTCAGTCTTTGGATAATCTTCGTCCCCATCGTTAAATGATTCTTTCAACATCTTCTGAGCGCCGTTCACAGCTTTAGCTTGGCTCTTTAGGCATGAATCTAACTTAGTGAGCTTTGTTCGATTCACAGAGTCACGATCAGATGACGAAAGAGGTGTCTCAAAGTATCCAGAAAATGGGATATTTGTGTATTCACCTGCGGCCATCGCAGAGAACGTTACAACCGTAATTTTGTCACCAGGTTGGTTAAAGCTTTGAACTTGTTTGTGTACGTTAACCTTCATGTTGGAATCTAAATGAAGTGTCTGGTCAACTACGACAAACAGCTCTCGCTTGGCTACTGATGGCTTGTATTCAGAAAGGCCAGCATAGTCATAGCAAGAAGGAATATCATTCCTTACCGCCCCAAATGCCAGTTGGGAAAAACTGGCTAGGGCTACCAATGTTAATGATAGAGTTTTCTTCATGTTAATTTATTCCGTCTCAGCTGCTAGTTTTGAAAGTCGTGCCATACGCTCTTCTGCTGACTCCTCGGCTTGGGCCATCAAGCGAGCCTTTCTCTCCGCTTGTTCTTTTTGCTGTTTCTCAGCAGCTTTTCTAGCGCGAAGGATCTCTACAACCTCTTCGTCACTGTATGACCCTGAAAACAATTCTTCATCAGAAATGTTCAACGGAAGCTCTTTTGAAGTCGTTGTTGAGTCCAAGATTGGTTCCGGTGTAACTTCTGGCTCTGGTAGAGTTTCTACCGCTACCTTTCTTGGCGCTTTATAAACAGGGGCTTGCTCTTGACCTTCGATGAATTTGTAGAAGGTTCGTTTATTCGCTGTTTTAATCAGTTCGTTCACTTCTGAAGAAGGGGTGATTTGCGGCAGAACGTTCGCCATCTGTGTTTGTAGGCGACTTAATGATTTCTGTGCAGAATCAGCGATTTCTGATGCCAAGTTCTCATAATAATTTTCGAACTCTTCTGGAGTCTGGTGCTTATGAGTGCGCTTGTATGCCTCTGAACTTAGAGATCCAGCAAAACCGCGAGTCATACTTACCCAAGTTGAGAACCCCTGTAGAAGCAAGAATAGAATCGCCAACATACCAAACGTTGCCCATGAACCCTCTTTTGTTGCTTCACATTTCTGATTCACACCTGCGGCAACCGCTTCTGAGTTTTGCTGTTTAGCTACGTTTGGCATGCTATTGTCGCCGCCATATAAAGCATTAAAGTCCGGCATCTCAGAAGAACCACCACTTTGAGAAGTGCTAGTCACATTACACAGAGCATCGTCAGTTTGATTAGACTCCAGAGATTTAATTCGAACAAACGTTAAGATCGCCGCGATAATCACAATCGCAATGATTGCCGTAATTGTACTCTTGAACGATTTAGTACTCTTACCCAGCTTCAATCGGTTCAGACGTCTAATATAAGGCTTTTGGTCAATATCAGAAGGGTTCTGAATCGCACCGACGTAAGTGCCTGCTTGTTGCGTGAGTGACGGTTCTGGATCACGATCAGCTGCCCAAAGTTCACGGATGTTATCGATCAGTTTGTTTCGGTAGAGTTCCGCGCCCATATTGTGTGTTACAAACGCCAGAGCAAGTGCAAAGGTGACTGCAACCAGCATCGCCATGATTTTACGAGTGTTTTCTGATGCAGTTAGGTCTATGAAACCGCTCAAAGTATAGCTAAACCCCCAAGCTTCCAGAACTAATACAACGAATAGACCGAAGATTAAAATTGGCGTTAATGGTTTACGCCCAGCTTCGCCTACTAAGTCCAGATATTCTCTACAAGCGATGTAGTAATTTTTGTCTTTACTGGTGTTTGAGTAGTAAGGCTTATAATCTTGGCATATTTGTTTCTCCACATGGAACCAGCCACCGTTGATAGTAGGGTTTTTGGCTAAAGAGCGAATTTTACCAAACACCACATTTCGATGCCTAACACCTAGCCACCACAGTCCAATTTCTTTTCTGTAGCTGTACCAGAAAAGTGCAACCATAGCCGTAGCAAAAGTAAGCCAAATTACCTTTTGCCAACTTTGAAAAATAGAATTCAATAGATCCATTCTGAATATTTAACCTTTATAGTCTTGTTTTTAATGTCATTACTTTAGAAAGCGTTTTTCCGCGAGAGTTATAAACAATCTCAGAGTACTTTGTTGCCAAATCGCCCTTGGTACTGAAAACGAAATCAGCACACTTAATAGATGATTTCCCCTTCGGATATACCCGGAACAAAACAGCGTCATCCCCTCGATAAGTTTCGGCGTTTAAATCGTATGCATAATCAACAGATTGATTAGCAAATTTGTAGTTTTTAATGAACTTCAGAGAAGGATTTCCTTCAGATTCAAACGTGTTTTTGTTAACTCTTACTGGGCCGAGCATAACCATCGTGGAGGCTTTTGCTTCGTCCACTTTAGACCACCAGATATTCCCAATCATGCTAGGTAGAAATTCACTGGTATTAGAAATGGTGTTACTGGCACCTAACGTCTTAATCGTGGACTTAGTTCTTGGTTCACTGACCGCACATGAGTCGACGAAAGCAAGTTCAGCATGAGCCTTATTGAACAGGCTCCAACTGTCATCGTAATACTTACCTAAGTTTTGGGTTAACTGTGTACTGGTGCGGTTGCCATCAAACTGCGAACCTTCGAGCTTAAGTGGGTTTGTATCTTTGACACGTACAGGCGCAGTGTTCTGAACAACATCAGTTTTATTAGCCTTCTTAACAGGTTTATTGGTTTCTTCCTTAGGCTCTTCTTTGTGGTTCATTTGCTGTTTAACGAGCAAACGTCCTTCGTCGTTCATAACGTTTGTAAGACGTTGCTTTTTAGCTCGAGAAACTTCTAAAACCTTCTCTAACGAAACTGCTTTGGTTGAAATTGAATCATTAAAAATATCGATCAGCTCAAAACGTCTATTCTGTGCTCTGCCTGCGTTGGTGTCATTCGAAGCAATAGGTTGACTCTCACCAACACCTTCATAAAAGATAATGTCTTTAGGCGCACCAAGTGATAAGAATCGACGAGCAATAAACTCTGCACGTTTCTCAGAAAGACGTTGGTTATATCGCGGATCACCTACTGCATCCGTATGACCCACGATGTAAATTTTCGAACGATTATCGATACCAGAGATGTAGCCCTTGATGAAGGAGTCTAGGTTTGCCAATTGCGTCTTGTCAGTAATTCGGTACTGCCCAGTAGCGAAAATTGGCTTGTCAGAAGAAACTGTCATTTGAGAAGCAACCACATCTGAATCGCCCTCTTTACTGAATGTCGCTGCTACACCATCTTTTTCACTAATTCGAACAAATTCTGACTTAAAGCCATGCTTTTCTGCATTTTCTGCCAGTTGTTCTTCCCTCTGTTGAAGGTAATAGCCCGCACCACATCCAGCTACCAAACCAACAACGGCACCACCTGCAATATATCTAGGGTCACCTTGGCCTGCAATCGCGCCTGCCGCTATGCCAACAACAGTTCCAGTAGCGCAGCCAATAACGAGTTGAGCATTCTCTCTCATCATCGTACAACCAGAAGTGGAAAGAACGGTTGCACATACCACTGCCGCAACCAAAGGTTTGTGTTTTGGTAAAGCCATTAAGCCTAATCCTTTATTTTGTTGATATTTGTTATTTGATAATACTTTCAGAATCCCACAAGACGCTTTCTGAGCTAAAAATGACTATAAAACGTAATTTTTTAATTCTTTTCCTGGTTTGAAGCTTACTCTCCCGCGATAACCGGTAGATATAGTGTCACCAGTTCGAGGATTTCGCTTTGTACCTGGCTTGTATATAACTGGTGTAAAAGTGCCAAAGCCTCGAATTTCCGTTCGCTCTCCGCGTTCAATGCCACCAGCAATACCGTTGAGTACAACCTTAATAGCTAATTCACACTCTTCGACTGACAGATGGTTATAGTTATTTGCCAGTTTTAGGGCTAGCTCTTTTGCTGATACCTTTCTCTTATTTACACCCATAACTCAACCTTCAAAGCACAAATTTGCTTTCGAATTCTACACTGAGCGTATGTGAAGTATCAACTAGATACAGCCATAAAATTCAATACTTTGTGGTTTACTGAAGCGATCTATTTTTGAACTTGTTTCTTGAATTGGAACAATCTGGCGTACGCTAAAATCTATTTATACATTTATCAGTATTGGAAATCTTCGATCAAAAAAAACTCCTTGTATGACAACAACATCTTGAAATAGGACAGCTTTAAATTGTATCCTTGACTACACATTCAATAAGTGGCGTTTCTAATATGTCTCAAGAACCATCCACTTCAACAAGTTTTCAATTTACGAAAGAAGCAAAAGATAACGTTGACCAATTCCGTAAGTCGACAGGCCTAACACAGCCATCTATCATTAACCGAATTTTGGAAAAAGTGTCGATTGAAGATGTTGCATCATGGTGTGCTGATTTGATTGCTGAGAATGAAGCCAAAAAGGAAGAATCTAAAGTTAGAGCCAGTCAATTGTCTGAACTGAGTAAGCTGCCATCAGATGTACTTAAGAACATTTTAGATTCACAACAAGTTAATGTTTGAAGATGTCCTTAAGTGAGGATAGGAAGAATTTTTTCCAAATGGCATCTGATGCAGGCATGGTTGATGACTTAGCACTTTTTGCAAAATTTTTTGGTCGATTCCAAGCTGCAAAAATAGAACTGGCTGACGGTCGTTCCGCCAGTTATGAAATTCCGAGAAACGTAAGACTTACCCCTATTGATCCCCCACTGCACTTTAAGCCGACATCAAACGAAAATCCAAAAAATGAAAAAACGTGTAACGTACCTTTAAATGATTATGCGCGGGCTCGAGTTAAGTAATTCCCTTCCTTTTTAATTTATCAGCTGCTGCTATATACTGGTTATGGATATAAGTAATTATTTTTTTAGAGGTGAGCAAGGTGGCTAATCCAAAAGAAGCAGTAGAAGATTTTCAAGCTGAATTCCTAAGTGTCATGAGCCGTATACGTCGTATGCGTAAGTACCTCAAAGGTACAGATTCAACGGCCTTAAATGCGATGAGAGATCGTCTAGATGAATTAATACTTGAACGTGAAGTTGAAGAAGAAGAAGAACGTAAAGCGCAAGAAGAAAAGCAGCGTAACATCGAAGAAGTTAAAGAAATGATGAAAGCTCGCGGTCTATCTGAAGCAGATCTCGCCGGTGGTAGCACTCAAGAAGCCGCGGTTAAGAAAGATATTAAGAAACCACGTAAGCCAAAGTATTTGTACATCGATGAGGATGGAGTGAAGCATCGCTGGAATGGTAAAGGACGAACTCCAAAGCTCTTTGCTCAACTGATAGAGAAAGGCGTCAACATCGATAAGGATTGCCTTGCTAGAAACATAGAGTCAGAAGACGAATAACGATCCAACAAAGAGCCTCCACAATGTGGAGGTTTTTTACACTCCTACGGTTTACCCTTCTCTCAACTTATGATTGATAGTTAGTCTTGCAAAAATACCTAGCTATTTTTGAAATCGCAGTATAACTATGACATTTAAAATAACTCAGTCATTATTTAGGGTGTTCGCAAATTGTTGTGTAGCATTAACATGTACTTCCCTCTGTATGTTACCAATAATCAGTTTTGCCTTTTCCAAAGAACAAACTAAGCATTGGCAACAGGAAGTCATCTCCCAGGCACAGCGTCAGACGCAATCTGGCCATCTTCAACAATCTACCCAATCGATAAAAGTAATGATGCCAGTTCTGGACACCAGTGACACTCTATCAGGCGTTGACTCACAACATGATGGTATACGTGATGACATCCAATTCTATATCGACAGTTTGCCAGAGGCCGATTCGAACAAAGCGAGCTTAACCAATTATGCCAAAAGTCTTCAGTTAACAATGACGGTAGACACTACTGATGTGATCGAAGTGAAAAGTGTGGTTGACGGAATGCTCTTTAACGTTGCTTGCTTGGTTCTCAAGCACGACGATACACAGCTAGCAAATCAGTACGTAAAACAGCTCTCTGCGTTCACACGCAATACCAAAGCAAGGTATGAACAAGGCAAAAAGCTGGATGCTGTATACAGTGGTTCCGTTTACCGATTACCAGAAACGGAGGAATGCGAATGAAAAAGTCATTTCTGTTCTTTATCTGCTGGTGGTTAGACGTAGTTACTCGCCAACAATACAGTTACGACCTTGGTTTTTGGCCATATACAAAGCTGAATCAGCTCTGGCGAAAGAACTCTGCAATGTATCCTTTGAGTTTAAGTTACTGTAACCAATACTAACGGTAATGGGGATACTAGTAGTCGATAATCGACTTTGAGATTCAACTGATGAATGGATTTTATTCAATGTAGCTAGAGCCTGTTTCGAATCATCCCCCGCAATAAAGATAAGAAATTCCTCACCTCCATAGCGGCTAACCAAATCGTCCTTTGCAAGACAACCTGACAGAATTTTTGATACATAGACGAGCGCGTTATCACCAGCGTCATGACCAAAGCGATCATTTACTTTTTTAAAATGGTCAATGTCAACAAGCGCCAAGGTCCCGTGAATAGGAAAATCATTCTGAAATAAACCGGTAATACGCTCATTGATGTAACGGCGGTTGAACAACCCTGTCAGCTCATCCTGAATGGATCTTTTATAGTGCCAATCTATCTGATTAAAAAGAAATAACGACAACAAGCCGCCTAACAAGAAGAAGCAAACTATGTTTTGTGTCACCACTACTGCGGCACGGTAATATTCTAATTTCCCTGTTACTGCCAATGCAAACGTTGGTAAACCAGCAGCAAACAGGCAAACCAACGAGGCCAAGGCTAGCATTCTCTCGCCTTTGCCATTTGTAGCTCTATGGTTGTGGCAGAGTAAAAAAGTAGAAATGTACACTAAAGCAAAATTCGCAAAAGCAATCTGAACACGTAACTCAAGGGTATTTGGTACGTACTCATAAATAAGAACTTGTATCGCTGTATATGAACAGACATGTGTGATTGCTAGCTTCCATAACCACGGCTTAATATCACGCTTGTACCAGCTCATAGAGCCAAATAACAGCAAATAAGCCACTGTCATATACATAAAGTTATTGAAGAAAACAGAATAAATAAGTGGAAGCCAGGATCGAATCGCCATCGCTGCGAAAGCAAAACCAAACACTAGGAAAAAATAAAAGAAATAAAGTGCAGATCGACGTTGATATCCTGTCAGACCAGTACGAACCTGAGATAAAAATATGCAGCCTACTACACTGCAAACAATGTTGTTTATTACGCTGGCAAAATCGATGAGGCTGGAGGTTGAATTGATCACTTTTACCTTTGGGTATATGGGATAAGTCGGGTCGAAATGAAGGCTATGTTCATGTTTACAATATCACAGGTAACGCAGCCAGGGACATTTCTATTTGTAAGTGGCATCGTACAATTCTGAGATTTTCGTTTAGGAGTGAAGCTTTTGCTTCTTGCTATAAGCTTTGTTCATCTCACACAATTGGTTGGTAC
>NZ_JAWOWL010000034.1:0-60125 GCF_033340395.1 Vibrio sp. 1159
AGAAATACCTTGTAAATTAGAATACTCTAATTTGACGAAGTCCCTTTAAAAATGGGCATGTTTATGCGATTTCCCTGATCAGGATCTTAGCTTAAAATACTTTGTGATCCAGCAGGCCCAGCAGGTAATCACCGTAACCGGACTTGCGCAGTGGTTCGGCAATGCGGCGAATTTCTTCTTCACCGATAAAGCCCATGCGGTAAGCCACTTCGGCCGGGCTGTTGACCTTAAGGCCCTGGCGCTTCTCAATTGCGCGGATAAAGACCGCCGCATCAAGCAGGTCATCTAATGTGCCGGTGTCGAGCCAGGCGGTACCACGCCCCATAACTTCACCGTTAAGAGTGCCGGCTTGCAGATACTGCTCAATCAGGTCGGTGATTTCCAGTTCGCCACGTGGTGACGGCTTGACCCGTTTGGCGTACTCAACAACATTATGATCAAAGAAGTACACACCCGGTACTGCGTAGTTGGATTTTGGCTGCTGCGGCTTCTCTTCAATCGACAGTACTTTGCCATCGCAATCAAACTCGACCACGCCATATGAGGTCGGATCTGCCACGTGGTAACCAAAAATGGTTGCACCGCTGCCATACGCGTTGGCATTACGGAACGATTTAGCTAAATCATGGCCGTAGAACAGGTTATCACCCAGGATCAGCGCCGCTGGTGCGCCCGCCAGGAACTCCTCTGCCAGAATAAACGCCTGTGCTAAGCCGTCCGGCGAAGGTTGCACCACATATTCCAGCGATACACCCCACTGCGAACCGTCACCCAACAGGCGCTGGAAGCGGTGCTGCTCTTCCTGAGTGGTAATAATACAGATCTCACGGATACCGGCCATAATCAGGTTCGCCAGCGGGTAGTGGATCATCGGTTTATCATACACCGGCATCAGCTGTTTGCTGACCACCTGAGTAAGCGGGTAGAGACGGGTGCCTGAGCCACCGGCCAGAATAATCCCTTTACGTCCGTACGGATTAATCGGCGATTCGACGTTTAAATTCATAGTCCAACTGTTCCTTGCATGATTTTTTCAATGTCTTTTTTGGGGGAATTATTTCAGTTCGCGGATAGTCGAGACGATGATATTGCCAATGGCAAACAGCATCGCGGCGAGGGCGGCAAACAGAGAAATATTGTAAAATGCATCGGGGTATTTGTTGTCTTCCGGCTGTGTGGCCGCTTCGACCACCACCAGATACTTCAGCTGACGATAGGCTTCGATGCGTGATTTTTCCAGCGAGACCTGCGATGAGGTGTACGCTTGCAGTGCCAGCTCCATTTTGACTTTTAAGTCGGTATAGCTGGCTAGGATTTCACTCAGCGGCGTCACTTTGCCGTCTTCTTCAGACAGCTTGGAACGCTCTTTAATCAGCTGCGCTTTTAGTGCTGCCAACTGGTTTTGAGCCTGCACAACCTGCGGCGCATGCGCGCTCATGATTGCTGACAGTCCTTTCAATTCCGCTTCTTTGCTTGATACCTGCCCTTCCAGTCCGTAGGCAATCTGTTGCATTGCAATGCCTTCTGCGGTCGGATCCAGCAGGTTATAGCGCTGCTGAAAGTTCATCAGTTTGATCTGCGCCTGCTCCAGCCGCTGCTCGATGTTCTGATGCTCATGGGTAATAAATTTGAGCTGCGCTTCCGCCAGCTGGTGGCCAATCGAGTTAATGTACCACTCGGCGCGCTTGACGATGGTTTCAGTGAGCAGATGAGCAAACTCTTTATCAAACGCCTGGCTGTAGACATGTACGATGCTTGATTTAGAGTCAATATAAACCGTCAAATGATCCTGATAATACTGCAGGAAATCTTCCCGGCTGGCTTCATCGGGCATACTGCTGAACAAGTCAATAAAGGGCTGAGTGTAATGCTCACGCAGATTGAGCTTATCATCCAGGTAGCTCAGCATGTCGTTGGACAGAATGTACGCTTTCACCAGCTCAGTGTCTGACACCCCGCTGTTGGAAACCCCCAATCCGGATAGAATCACCATGGAGGCATCCATGGTCGCCATCCCATCCGGCTGCTGCACTATCACCTGTGCCTGGCTCTCATAACGATCAGTCGCCCAAATCAGCTGATAAAAGGCAAACAGCAGGGTCGGCGTCACGACTAACAGGAAAAAATGCGATTTCTTCAGCGCATTAAAGCAACGGCGCCAGAGCGGCAGTTCATCCATATCTTGCGCAGCGCTCTCCTTCTCACTGCCGTCTGCTTGTTGCGCCGAGCTCGATGCTTTATCTGCACCATCATTTTGCGGTGTTAATTTCGCTTTGGGCTCACTCTTTTCTGCCTGCTGCTTTTTCAGATTAGCTACCCGAAACAGAATTCTCTTAGACAAAGCCGGATCACTCGCTTCCAGTTGCTCCGCTTTTGCTGTCAGAAAATCGATACTGTTAAATTCTTGCTGCGTCAGATCTTGCTGTAATTGCTTAAACTTCTGCGCTGTAGTCTGTTCGCTCATTGATACTTCTTATAAAGTTTAACTGCGCCCGACGGGCGCTATCATTTATCATTTGCCATTTACGCCTGACGGCTGGTTATTCACTGGCCATGAGACAGCGACTAAAAACATATCGTCTACGATTAGCGGCTGATGGCCTGCTTCCAGCTGACGTGATAACACGCCAAAGCGAAAAAGGTCAGCACCAGAGTGGAGATATCGAGATAAAAATAGCTCACCCCTGCATACCCATACTGCGGATAAGCGGCATAGCGTGCCAGCTCCACTGCATGCAGTAGCGGGTTCCAGGTCAAATAAGGCCAATAGTCACGTGGAATATCCTGCAAACTGAAAAAGATACCAGAGATAAAGAAGATTGGTCTCATTGCCAAAGTGCGTAATTTATCAAGCTCAGGCACATAACACGCAGCCAGGGCAAATAACACGCCAATACTGGCTGAAATTAACCATACCCTAATCAAGATCATCATAATCTCTAGAGGGTCATTAATCTCAACGTCTAAGCGTAAAAAAAACGCAATAATCGCAATTACTAGTATCACAAACAGTTTGATCAAAATTTCAAAACCGGCAATGGCAATTATTGAGCTGATGGGCTGCACCTGCCGAAACGCATACAAAGGTTTATTCTTTTTAATTGACGCTGCCACAGAACCAACACAACCGAGAAATAACTGCACCAGGATCATACCGAACACCATAAAATAGAAGGTCGGTATACCATGGGTTTCACCACCATCCATTCGGCCGCGAATATAAGAAAGCATAAAGATAAAGGCCACCGGTGAGACCACACTCCAGGCCACGCCAAGCTTATCGTTCGATCTACTTTTAATTTCGCGTAAAAATATGGCGAAGATGACATCGCCCCACACTTTGAGCGTGGAGCGTTTTTCAACCAAGGCCATCGTTATCTGACCGCCACGTTGGCCGCCACTGCGATCTGGTAGATGATCTGCGTGATGTCTTTAACTGCCTGCATGGTTTTGGTTTCCACTTTCGGCAGCACCAGGATCTGATCACCTTTTTCAATCGGGTCTTTACTGTCAAATTCAACCAGACCGTTGGCGCGCACAATTGCGATGCGTTTGTCTTCCGCACGGTCGGTAAAACCGCCCGCCCAGGCCACGTAGTCATCGATGGTGGCATCTTTATTAAATACCACCGCCTGCGGCATCAGCACTTCACCGCCGATTTGTACCAGATCGGTTTTGTACGGAATAACAATCGTATCGCCCTGCTCGAGCAGGATATTGGCGATATTGCCATCATCAGAGACAATCACTTTACCCAGCGGCTGCACCTTACGGGCGCGCTCGGTAAACTGCATCACCATCTCCGCTTCTTTGGCGCGAATCGCCGCTTCGCCATCGGAGGACGCCGGCGCGGTAAACACGCTGCGCTCTAAACGATCCAGTGATTCATTGAGCATCTCTTTCTGCTTTTGCGCGACACTTTTACGCAAAATATAGATTGAACCATTATTGGTCAGTTCCGGGTCGATCGGAATATAACTGAGCAGTTCGTGCAGACGGGTACGTTTATTGACGGAAAAATAAGACGGGCCGAGGTAACTGCCGGTGACCTGAATGTCAATCACCTGCGGATGCAGATCGTCATTAAACATCACCTTATCGCCATCCTGTAATTTAAACTTCAGGAACTCTGAATAAGGCATATAGAGCGAAAACGGCCCCGTTTTCCGGTTACCCATTACACCAACGTGGCTCACTTTCGCCAGCGGACGTGAATACTGAGTCAGCATTTTGCCCGGCGTGACCGGTTCTTTGAGCTCAAACCGGAACGGGTTACGCACCCCGCCGGATACAGTAATCGCAGCCTTCTGCGGCTTGACCAAAATGACATCGCCATCTTTAAAGCTGACTTTGGGCATTTTACCGGTACGAATGAAGTCATATAAATCAATATCTTCAATCGGCTGATTGTCGCGTAGGACGACAATTTCACGGTAACTGCCACGCTCAGGGTCAATGCCACCCGCCCGGTTGAGATAATACAGAATGCTGTCGGATGCCATACCGGCATACTGGCCGGGACGAATGACCGGCCCGGAGAGGTAAATACTGACCGGCGTGGACGTTAATAAATTAACGTATACGCTGACATTATTGGTATAGACTTTCTTTATTTGCGAAGTAACATATTGATTCACTTCACTGGCACGTAAATCCTGAACTTTAATCGGACCGATATCTGGAATAAATATATTTCCCTGATTATCTACGGTGACCACGCTGGAATAATTAACTGCACCCCAAATCCAAATATTAATTTTATCACCGGCTGCGATCAGATAATTATCATTTAATCCGTCTGTCCGCTCAGTTTCATATCCGCCGGCAAATAAGTTTGCACCATAAGGGGGAGGCATATTCTCACCACTTGAGGGCAATAATTTACGTACGTCGGTTTCACCCGGTAGTAATAAGTTGGTGCGGTTTTCGCTGGAGTAAGTGCCCATCGCCAGCGCTTCATTCGGCGCTTGCTGGCCTTGTGCAGAAGTCGGAGCGATATAAGCAGATGGATCTGCCGCACTGCCACTTTGGTTGGCGGCATTCATCAGTAACGGGGATGCGGCAAAGGCAGCCATCGGCAGTAACGACACTGCACACAGCAGTCGTTTACTAAACAATGAGAGATTCATAATCATAACTTAATTGAGGACGCGTGCTGGACAATGTTCGGGACGAGGTACCAGGCGCGGATTTGCTCCGGGTACTGTTTTTTCTCAGCGCAGGCAACGCGCTGAGTCTTATCACCGGCTTGATCGTAGATGGTCAAGTCACGACAATCCTGGCCCAGGCTAGAGGTATAGCGGGCTCCGAGCTGAATGGAGTAATCGGAATTGTCGAGTTGGGTGCTGTCTGCCTGTTCCAGCTGGGAACGATATTTGGCGGGTAATTTTTGTCCGAGAGGCTGAATAGTCGCTGCGACTAAAGGAAGGCTTGCCTCAACCTGACGTGGCGCGCTGCTGCACGCCGTTAATCCCAGCATGCTTAGACAACATAGCACTATACTTTTGCAGAGAGTGCTTTTAGAGAAGGTTTTTTTATACATGGTTGGTCTGTACATGCTAATTACTGTGCGCAGGCACGCTACCGCCCATTGGCTTTTAGCGTTAACCACACAACGCACATCTCCATATCTTTTGTATTATTCCGTATTGCGTCCTAATGCGCTGCAAACCTTGAAGCATTAATCAAAGACTGCCTGCGTATTAGTGACGCTTCTATGAATAAGCCGTGAATCTTTGTTTACTAATTAGCAACTGCTCAATATATCGGCAATCACTAATACAAATATGAATAAACTGATTCATTCATAGGGGTATAACTATACATTTTTCCGCGCGAGAGTATAGCTTTTGTTTAAATTTTGACGCAAGATTGAACGTAAGTTGAACTGGGCTAACGCAAATATTTATTTTTACAAGGACAACCAGGATCTGATGAATGATCTTGAGAAAGAATACTTCCTGAATAAACAAGCTCTGCGTCAAGAGCATGAGTTAATTATCAGTGAAATTGCCAAGACTGCGGCACAGGATAGGGCTGACTATGAGCGTGAAGTGACCCAGGAGAGTTTGCGCAGTTATCAAAGCTTTGTCTCGGGTCTGGGCACTGTCTTTAGTCAGATTTCGACCATGATGTCGCAGTCTGGTGAAGATTCTAAAGCTCTGTTTTATGCCAACCAAGCTGTTGCGATTGCCAATGCGATTGTGAGTACAGAATTAGCAGCAACCAATGCTCTCAAATACAGCGAGAACATGACCCTAGCTCAAGCTCTTGTGTCTCAGGCTGCAGTTAGAACTGTTGGTTATGCTTCTGTCGGTATTATTGCAGGCCAGACGATTGCTGGCCAAGCTCATGACGGCATTGGTTATGTTCCTAAGAGCAATGAGGGTACGTGGCTGCTAAAAGAAAGTGAGATGGTGCTTAATCCAGCTCAAGCAGATAATTTTCGTTGGATGGTCGATGCTATGAGTGAAATGAGAAAGTTTCAAGGTAGCATTGCTGCTTCTGATACAAAACGACGTGAAAAGTCTATAAACGTTAACGTTTATGGAATAGACAAAAGTAGTGTTACAACGCAAGCTTCCGAAAACGAAGAATCAATAGATATTGATATTGTTGTCGAACATGCGGTTAAAAAGTCTCTTCAAGCTGTCTACTCTGATTTTGATAATGGAGGGCCAATTTCATCTTCATCGCGCGCGAGGTCTTGAGCCCATCTTGATTTTGAGTAGGTAAAAAAACAACTACTTTTATGAAGCTGACTCGCCAGCTTCCGTACGATTTACGTTTACTCACAGCCTAAAGTTTTTCCGCTAATACCCTTATTTCTGAGCCAGTGTAAGGGTATATTTTCCAGCCGACTAACTCTATCAATTTGACTCTATCTTCTTTAAATCTGCGGCCTGATCCTTCTACGCCCTTTTTACAAAAAAAATCTCTATCATTTTCCTTGAGAATTTCGAGTGAATATTTCTTTTGCGCGATGCAGGCCCCATCTGTGCCCAGTAGATACTTTACGAGGTACCTTGGTCCTGTAGTCCAAGACGATATTCTTTGTACCCCGCCATGCCAGGAACACGCCCCAGCCCCCAATGCGGAAGTATATGAACCATCATTACAAGTAGACCCCTGTGATTCATATTCAGGAGAATAAACTACAACTAAACCGACTACATTTGCATCATCATCTAGACCGAACTGGTACCTAACCGCATTGTAATCAGACCAATTAGGAATATCTGGCGGGTATACAAGTCCAGCTGACCTTAGCAAAGAGCACCCGGCTAAAAATAATGAGGTTGCAGCGGCAAGATACTTGAGCCTGTTTGTCATGTAGGTTATTCCCTGTGAGCGCATACAAGGAAACAAAGGTACCATATCTGTGATAATTTAGAGCTAACTTGGTATGGGAAGATGTACTGGGGAGGCTGTAGGATTGGGGGGGAAACCCGTGACATATGGTTCTAATGAACTATGGCGAGAAGATTTATCAACTGCTGTAGATTGAGCTGTGTATCTTACTGGCTTTGTTGCTTAAATCGATGGAACTAAATCAAGAAGCTACGATCTGATCGGCTACATCCATTAATCGTCGTAGCCTCATGCCTAAACCTCGTTACAAAACAACCAACTGGAAACAGTACAACAAAGCGCTAATCAACCGTGGTTCTCTGACCTTTTGGATTGATGAGGAAACGATAGCCGAGTGGAAGCAAAACAAACAAGGCAAACGTGGTAGACCACGCCGATTCAGCGACTTAGCCATTACTACTGCACTGATGGTAAAGCGCGTGTTCTCTATGCCATTGAGAGCGCTGCAAGGTTTTCTAGACTCAGTATTTAAACTGGCTAACATCCCGCTTGTAAGTCCGCATTACACTTGTATAAGCCGCCGAGCTAAGGATGTTGAGGTTTCATTTAAAACCACAACCAGAGGAGCAATACAACATCTGGCCATTGATGCCACTGGTCTCAAGGTTTATGGAGAAGGTGAATGGAAGGTCAAAAAGCATGGTACTGACGGGAAGCGCAGAGTCTGGCGTAAGCTGCATATCGCAGTAGATACAAGCACCCACGAAATAGTCGCAGCAGAGCTGAGTTTATCTAACATAACCGATGCCGAAGTGCTCCCCAACCTACTTAAGCAGACACGTCGTAAAATCATTGAGATATCAGGCGATGGCGCTTATGACACAAGGAATTGCCATGATGCTATACGAGTCAAGCGAGCGGTTCCGCTCATTCCGCCACGAGAAGGGGCAGCCTTCTGGGAACAAGGACACCCTCGCAATTTAGCAGTAGGTTGTCAGAAGATCTACGGCTCTAACAAGAAGTGGAAACAGCGTTATGGCTATCATAAGCGCTCGCTATCAGAGACAGCAATGTATCGAGTGAAGCAGTTGTTAGGTGGGAAATTAAGCCTGAGGAACTACAACGCTCAAGTTGGCGAGACTTACGCCATGATCAAAGCGCTGAACAAACTTACGAGGCTAGGTATGCCTGAAACTCAGTATGTTGTTTAAGAGTTAAGCACAATGGCGCAAGTATGTCTTATCTCTGAATTAAGCAACAAAGCCAACAAAGAAGGTAAACAAGGCACCAATCCGGAACAGCTGTTTGCAATGGGTTATGCCGCTTGTTTTGACAGTGCGATGAACCACGTTGCCCCAACGCTTAATTTAAAACCTACCAATTCTAGCACTAGCGTGGCAGTGGGCATCGGTCAAAAACCAGACGGCGCGTTTGGTTTGGATTTGGACATTACCATTACCGTTGAAGGCTTGAGCGAAGCAGAAGCGAAAACCTTGATTCAAAAAGCTCACGAAGTCTGCCCTTACTCGAATGCCACTCGTGGTAATATCGATGTACGTTTGCACGTTAAAGTGGTCAATAGCTTTGATTTATAATCTTTAGGGCACTGTTGCAAATAGAGATTTGAGTCGATGAAGTTCCTTTTTAAAAGTGCTTAGAGACCGAAAACCCTGTTGATTAGACACACAGGGGCCAATTCTACTTGATATCATAGATCAGCAAAGCATGACTGGTTCAATACTCGTAACGAGCCAGTTCCCGACTGACAGATGGTATGATCTATTTAACGCTCCCACGATTGCAGATGCAATTCTAGACCGACTTTTTCACAAGGCTCATTTCATTAAACTTAAAGGTGAGTCGATGCGAAGAAAAGGCCGATTAATACCGCTTAGTTAACTCCGACTTTTAAAAGGAGCTCAACAGCTCCTTTTTTCTAATTCCAACATGCTAGCAACCATATATAAAAATATATGATAAACGGGCACTTTTTATAAAGTTTGGGTGATAACTGCAACTAGTGGTACATGAATTTGAAAGTAGTGGATAATCAGTGAAATTAGTGGTCCACAGGTTTTGAAGTACTGGATGATTTATGAAATTAGTGGTCTCTAGGGGTGACAGTTGTGGTTCAGTGAAAATGCAACGAGTGGTAAGAAGAAAGTGAGCGTAGTGGTAAATTAGGGCGCGTTTTTGCAGTCGTATTGCTCACCTAAATCGACCTTTAGCTCACCAGCTCTTCGAAGGCCGGTCTTCCAGTAAACCGTAAACTCACCATCAATCTGCTTTGTTAACAGGGTTAATACCATCATATTTGTTTCTCCTATTGGTTATCTATTTTTCATTCTCCATGTTTTTTCAAATATGCAAGGCGCAAAAAAAGGGGCCGAAGCCCCTTGGATCAGACATGAACTTTCGGAAAGCCCATGGCACCGTAAACATTCAGCACATCATTCCAATCCCAACTTTTCACGCCAAGTGACGTTGGTATCGGAGGGATCAACACTTGTGTCAGAATGCCTTTTTGCCAGGCTTTTTTCTTGAGTTCATTCGCTGCATTCAGGCCGGTCTCAGAGAGATCGTGATCTGCCCAGATGTACAGCATTTTCACATTACTTGGTGGTTCAAACCTAGCCAGTAGCGTTGCATTCACAACCGACCAACATGTTTGTCCCGTAGCTCTGGTAACCGCTAGAGCTGTTTCGATGCCTTCAGAAACACCTAATACCTCACCAGGCTCACCTATCGGAATAGCACCACCAGTGATTGTTCTGTCACTTGGTATCGGCATCATCTTTTTAGGCTTTTCAACCGGCGCTTTGAATCCATCTTCACTTAGGTAGATCCGATGAAACGTGGCCGAACGCCCTTGCTGAGTAACGATTTTACCTAGCAGCGCTGGGTAGCTATCGATAAACAAGCCATCTTCATCATGGTAAGGCAAGTTTGGATGATACCTCAGCACCGAATCCCATTCAGGACGAAGCCGGATAACAATGCCACGACGATGCATGTAGTTCCAAACTGGTTGCGCACGAGTATCTGCAAGAGAAAACGTTTCTCCCCAGGTTTGATTCAAGCGATAGATAATCGCTTTGTCCTCTTCCTGCTTTTTAGCCTTCCAATCAACAGCGTTACTCGGTATTGGCCGAGTAGGCGCTTGTATTTGTCCGGGTTGAATACCTAGAACTTGGCCGATTGCTTCAATAGACTGAGCAAAGTTCCATCCATTAATCCAAGACAACAGTTCAAAGCCATCATGAAAGATACCGCAGGTGTTACAAACGCCACCTCCGGTATATTCAGCATCTTTGAACAGCCTAAAGCCATCACGACCGCCATGAACAGGACACGCCACATGACGGCCTTTTCGAGCAATAGCGGCATCAAGTTCTGGCACCAACGCCGCCAGTATTTGAAGCCATTGGCCATTAAGATATGGCCTTACTGTTTCAATTTGTAAAGGTAACGCCATATAACCTCCTTAAGTAAAAAGCCGACTCCTACCACAAGTGATAAAAGTCAGCTTAGGTCCTGCATTAGCCGTTCGGTTAATACAGGAACGTTAGTCAAGCTGGATACCATGTCGTCTTAATAGCCACATGATGGAGTCACGAAGCACATCAGGATCGACAACCGCAGCCATTGCGCAAACACGAAAGCAAAATGGCGTTAATTCGTCATTTTGAATCCACGACAACACATCCTTTCGCAATCGAGTACTGACACGACCGTCTAGCAATACACGGATCGCATCCAATAGAATGCCTTCGCGTAACTGCCAGATTTCCGTGTCAGACCAAGTGATAGGGGCATCATCAAACTCAAATAGAAATTCGAGCTGTGCTGATGTGTGCTGATGGGAATGCTTTTGTGATGTAGGAGAATGGGCAATGCGCCCATTCATTAAAGATAACCGCGTTCGGCAAGCGAAACGCAGCCCTCGGATGCGACCACAACATGGTCAAGCGTTCGAATATCAACAAGTGACAAGGCGTCACGGAGTCGATGAGTAATGCGTTTATCAGCTTCACTTGGCTCAGGATCACCCGATGGATGGTTATGAACCAATATCACTGCTGCCGCATTAAGTTCTAGCGCTCGTTTTGTTACTTCCCTTGGATACACGCTCGCCGCATCTAAAGTGCCTTTGAACAACTCTTCAAATCGAATGACGCGATGCTTTGTATCAAGAAACAGCACACCAAAAACCTCGTGCTCATACTCGTGCATCAGTGTTTGCAGGTATGAGAACGCCGACGATGGCTGTTCAATTTTGCGACCTTTACTCAATCGACCACGAGCAAGCTTGAGCGCCATATCTAATATATCCGCTTCGGTCACCTGCTCAGGAACGATGTAAGTACCGGCTTCTTCGCCAGCTAAGAACTTTCTGTTTTTCATAGGAGTCTCCAAAAAAAACGGAGACGAACCCATGCCCTGACGGGGACGGAATCGTCCCCGCAGGGTGGTAAAGTTGATGTGGTTACTGAACTAACAGTTGTTGTGTTACTTCGAATAACTCACGCTTCAGATCTTTGACGTCGTTAATAACGATGCTTTGAGGAAAGAATTTCTCAACACTGCGTGTTTGAATCCCGATCCCCAGCAGCTCAAAGCCACTTCGTCTGCAACGGTCAACAATGTCATGCGTAGCAGCCCAGTCATCTGGGTCACCATCGGTTAGCACTATCATTAGCTTTCGCTTCTGTTTTTGTGCCAACAGACTGCTTGCCGCAAACCACATCGCTTGTGCCATAGGCGTACAACCTCGTGGTTTTTGGTCAAAACAGGCGGCCCGATGTCGAACCGATTGCTTGGGCAATAACGCGATAGAAACTTCCTGATGAATACCAGGAAAATAACTGACCGCAGGTACAACACCCGGTATGCCTTCCAGTGCCATGGCCAAAGCCAAAGCGGCTTCATTAGCAACATGAAAGTACTTTCGATTACCTTCGCCAATGGGCTTACCCATTGAGCCCGATATATCGACAAGCAAGTGCACAGCAGCATTGGGCGCAATGCGAGGTTGCCTTTGAATAAACAATCTCGATTCACCTGCTTGTGAGGCGGCAAGACGATGGGTTGCAACTCGAATACCGTGCCGTTTGGCATGATTCCGATTGTCCTGACTGGACTGAACCATACCTCTAAGCCGGGCTCGAATTTGAGCCGACTCAGACGCCGATAAGGTCAAGATAGCCTCATCACCCAACATAGCCTGCTCTGCTTGAGGCAAACTGAGTGGTGTGACGCCCTGATGTCCTTCAGCTTGTTCCGACAACACTTCTGCCACTTGGGCAAAGGTATCGGGTTCAAACTGAGCGGCACTGGCCTCTAAGGCTTGTCGCAAATTGTCAGCTTGATCAGAGTTATCTGAATCCCCCGTTTCAGCAGCATCCCCCATTGCAGACGAACCTGTTTCTGGGGTTTGACTGTCACTACTGTTATTGCTGTCATTACTCGCATCTTGTCCAATGTCATTACCGCTATCAGCATCCGACTCATCCTGTGGTGGACGAGATTCTTCTTCCAACATGGCAACGATGGCATCGACAAGTTTCAGCACTTCACCTGTAGATGCCAGGCTAGGCACTGCTGTCAGCATGGCGCTTAACCGGCTCATCGCTGCGGCAGGAAAAAGTTGTCTCACTCTTTCATCAACCGCTTGATACAAAGACGTCAGCGCTTTCTGACCCAGAAAGTGGCATCTCAAGCGAAACAACAACCATGCTTGCAAATTAGATGCAGGCTCAAGCTGTTCAGGTACACACATTTGCTGTGTGTCCACCATGTACTCAATCACTTGCGAAATACTGCGCCGGATTCCGGGGTAATCCTTTGCCAATTCGTTTTCAATGCGAACGTCCTCAATGATATTGAGAAGTGCCTTACGAATCGGCTTGGACGACGCCTTCTGCACCATGTCAAAATTGGTATGCCGAATATGCGCCGCTTCATGAGCCAGATAACCCCAAGCTATCTGTTGATAGTGTGGGTCGTCTGGGTTTGCTGTTGGGATCACAATCCGATCACCATCGGTAAACGCATCTTGTCCTTGAATAAGCACCTTCACACCAAACTTTTCGCCATAAGCGGCGGCAACAATTGGCAGTGCGTTTTTTAATGGATGATTCATGGGAGTCTCCTAATCATTAGGGGGAATACTCCCTCAGCGGGAGCGTTTCCCCGCTGGGAATGTAAGTGTTTAAACCTGTGCTTTTAGCTTATCTAGGTCGTATTTTTGACCTAACCAAGCCACCAATTCAGCTGGACTCTCGTGCTGCTCAAATGACGTTTTAAGCTGGTCTAAACTCAGGATGTCATCCAATGTCAGACCGTACTGGTCTTGTAACTGAGTAGACACCTCGTGTTGATATTGCAGCCAGGCCCGCTCGTGAGCGGTTTGCTGCAATGCCATGTTTGGAACAAATACCATGGCCGTTACCCAAACACCTTGTGCGTCCGCATCTGCGATCAGCACAGGGTTCTTGGGGATCACGACACTATGTGTTGAGTACGACCGTTGTACTAACGTTCGACAACACGCCACTTCTGGTATCGATTCACTTTCAACAGCATCAGTCACACCACGAAAATGCGGTTCAAACTGGTTCAGTTGGCTGGGGTTATGGATGGTTGATTGCATAATTTCCTCTTACATAGTTCAGAGGACATGCGCCCTTCAGGGCAACATGCCCTCAAGGACGTTAGAAATAAAATGAGTTTGGTACAGTCGAACCAAGGTTTGGTCTGACGGTTGGTTGGGGTATTGCACGCAAGTTATCTGCCTGAGCAGATACTGGCTGTGCGGGTTTAGGTTCAGGTTTGGGCATCAGTTGTCTGATATCCAATTGACCTTCACCGTGCATTCTCATCTTGTCTGGATCAGACAAAATTAAAATGGTCGCCATTAGTTCGTGATAGAGATTGTCTGTCACAGGGCCGGTCTTCGGCAGACGAACAAATAAATTGTCCATCGCTTCAACCATCGGCTGAACTCGATGATCCAGAAATGACAAACCATCCAACTTGTCTCTTAATCGCTTGAGCGGATTAAGGGCTCGCTGACTGATTTGATTCTTGCCTGCAACGGAACGCTCAAACAGTTCATTGGCATCACGAGCCACCTCCCTAAAGAGGGTGTGTCCCATACCATTGACCTTGTCATCTAAGCCTCCAGCTTGTTCAGCTGGTTGCATTCGATAAATGGCATAATCGAACTGAAGCCGTTGTTCCACGTCTTCGACGGGTGACAGCGCACGCCGGATTGCATCTGCAAATTCCGGGTGTTTTGCAACCCAGTCAAACGTCACCTGATCATAGTTGTCCAAGAACAACTGCTTGCACTGCGCAAACTCCTGACCTATACGGTCAAGCTCTGGAATAATTTGATCAATTCGGTCTTCAGGGACGGCATAGCCACCTAAGAACCGCACACCGACTTGCTCACACAAACGCTGCGCTTCTTTCTTAAGCCTTTCAAAGTTCGCCAATGCCTCAGGGTCGCAAATTTTTTTACTCCCTAAGCTGGCAACATCCTTCGGTGGAAGTTGGCTGCCATTGGCTAGTCTGAAATCTTCAGGCCTTAGTTTTTTTCTACCGCTCCAGATGGAACAGTCGATGTGACAAATCAAAAGTTTGTCGAGGGTTTGAATACTCATAGTGCATCCTCATGCGAGATGGGGACGCACCACTCCCAACAGGAGCAATGGCCCCCGTTTGGGTGGTAGTAGTTGACGCGCTAATGGCAATACCACTATCAGAAATAGTAATTTTGCGAATCAGGCGACGATTGGTTGAGATCGATTTTCGCAGGCATTAAGTCCAGTGCTTCAGCTATCGGGCGAACCCGCTCTAAATCACTGCCTAACAGCCTCAATACATCTTTTTCCAACTTCAGTTGGTCAGATACTTCTATCCCTTCAGGACTCGCTACTGTGAGCGAACACAGTGGTGGTAATTGACGCTTAAAAGCCA
This sequence comes from Vibrio sp. 1159, assembly GCF_033340395.1. Lineage (NCBI taxonomy): Bacteria > Pseudomonadati > Pseudomonadota > Gammaproteobacteria > Vibrionales > Vibrionaceae > Vibrio > Vibrio sp. 1159. The sequence goes on from NZ_JAWOWL010000034.1 coordinate 15,295, forward strand.
GTAACAGCAACAATGGCCACGGGCCATCATCAGTGTTAACAATGCCAGCGCCTTCACCTGACACCATGCTGATTTGATTGGTACTAGGTAATCCGCTTTTGCAAAACCCTAATGACCATTCTCCAATCCTGACTTGGTTATCATCAATAACAGCCAAGCCATAGGCTTCAAGCAGCTTTGCCATATCGAACAACGCTTTTTGCGCCAGCGAGATTTGGCCATTGACGTCCTTGCGAGTACGAAACTCCCAACTGACGTTATTGGCGCACGCGACGCTATCAAGCGCATTTGATAGTTCAAATGGCCGCCCTTGAAGATCAATGCCGACTTGTCCAACAAATCGATAACCCTTGTTGATTTTCTCATTGATTCTTCGGTCTGCTTCTGCGTTAGGATCAGTCGAGTCAATCAATCGCTGCTGCGACAATTGACCGGCTTTTCCAAACCGAACTTCAATCTCCTTGGTATCTGATCCAACGTAAATGGCCCATTCTTTGGCTGTCCCATCAGAATGACGGCAACGGTAAAGAGCAAAGCACTTTTCCATCATCAATCCTCCCAGTGGTCACCGAAGACATCAGCGGCAATACGGTGAATGGCTTCACGTTGCTCCAACTCAGCACGAGCCGTCAAAGACCGAACCAGTGCATACTCCACTGCGTTAGGAGCGCCTTTAAAAGCAAGTGTTAACTTTGCCCAGCGCACCAAGGTCCGAGTGGACATGGTGATACTAAGTTCTGCACCGCCATCCGCGCCCCCAATAAAAAGACGACGAATGTCACCAGCCACTTTCACCATTTTTTGGCGAAAGACTTCTGGCAAGCCCGGCGCAACATTCTCCAGAATGGCTTCCTCTACAGAAGGCTCTGCATAGGTCGCTTCGATGATTCTAAAGCGATCAAGAAAAGCCAAATTCTGTTGGAGCACACCTTGATACAAGCCCGTTTGATCACCGCTGCCCGCACTGTTGCCGGTTGCGATAAAACGAAACTTGGTATGTGGCATGATGATCTCTCCGCCATTTTGTGCGATGATCAATGGGGCACCTTCCAAAATGTCATTGAGCCCAGCTAGTTCAGCAGGCTCAGCAAGATCCATTTCATTAATGATCAGCAAATGGCCATGCTTTACAGCCAGTGCTAGCGGTCCATACACAAAGGTCATGTTGCCATTAACCAGCGTGTGGTGACCGATAAGATCGGACAACTCCAATCGACCGTGCGCAGTAATTTGCTGAACAGGCCAATTCAATCGAGAAGCAACTTGGCAAATTAGCGAGGTCTTACCGCATCCCGTGGGGCCTGTAATATACAAACCGTCACCGTCAGGGTGAGACAAGAACGCCAATACGTCACGTAAGTCTTCTTTTCTAAAAACATACTCGTCCTTGCGAACGGGAATGTTTGGATGGGTAGTGTCGGCACCAAATCCTTCCAGAACGAAAGCATCAGGAGCCGGGACATTAAATGCTTGATTCACTTGAACCAAAAATAGAGATTGTTCAGTCATGGTAAACCTCATCTGTTTTGACGAGGCCCCATGCCCCAACAGGGAATGAAGTCCCCGTCGGGTAGTGTGTTGATTGTGGTATGGCTGTGTATGTAAGAGTTCAGCTCGCTCTATCATTCGTACCCAGCATTGGCTACGAGTGAAACTGCTTTCTGATGCACTCGATGTAAGTACATGAGAAAGGAGCCGAAATCGGCTCCAAGTGAACGTTAAAAGTAAAATGAGCTCGGCGAGTCACCAGGCAGAACCAGGTTCTCTTGCTCAAGGCTGATTTTGATTGGTGTTTCAACGGGCTGATCTGGCTTATTGGTGCTGATGCGCAACCGCTCTTGTGGCGCTTTTCGGTAAGCGGCTAAAACCTGTTCATCCAGCTCGCCTAATTTATCGGTGGCCAATTGCTTATAGTCCACCGTACCTGCCATCATGTAGCGGCTGAGTTTGACCCCAGCATAGTCGGCATGAGCGTAGTTACCCATCATAGCGACCAATTTCGACTGGGCGTCTCGCATTTCCTCTTTCAAAGATTTAATGTGATTTTCCAGTCGAACCACTTCGGCATGTGCTGAGCAATACTGGCGGGACAGCGATGTCCAGCGGTATTGGGCTTCACCCTTGGGAACAAAACAATCTTGTTCAGGGCATTTTGACGGTTCTTTTTTGGTCTGTACTAACCCCCAAAACTGAAGCGCTGTTTCTTGCAATTCAGTTAAGAACGCCGCGTCTCGTTGTATTTCAAACTCAATCAGTTGATCCTCATAATAGAATACCAACCAACCACGCGTGCTATTGGCGACCAGTATTTGATGCTGTACTTGTACCCAATACAACTGGTACGCCTCGCTTTGTTCTCGGTGAGCTTGCACATCCTCAAAAACTGACTGGCAAGGACATTTCAGTTCAACGGGTTCGCCCGCATCGTTGATGCCATCAAAGCTGGCTCGAAAGATTGCGTTATGATCGGCTTCTGCACATAACGGCAGAAGAAAGTCATTATGCGCATTCTCAAATGCTCGCCTTGCTTGAGGCTCCAACCGTATACCGCGAAGTACATTAGGATTATTCGACAGGTCTTCCGGTAATACGAATCCGGTTTTTTCTGCCCATAATCGCCAAGGTGTTTTGTAGGGTGAACGCCCCATAATAATTGGGGCTTCAGATGCCGTAACCCCTGCAATGCGCCACTGGTGCCATGCAGGAGTACGTTGTGATAGGTCGATAACCTTCATATTGCCTCCTTTGAGGGGAGACTCCCCCTAAGGAGAGAACTCCCCTTCAGGGTTAAGTGGTTACTTTGCAGCTTGTGCTAACGCTGTTTGGTGCTGAACAACACTTGCTTGAACCGAATCAATTGCCGCTTTACCGGCTTGAATCGAACCTAAGACAAGGGCAACAACCAATACCAAGCGAAAAAGTGAGGCTGATTTAGTCATGGAAGATCTCCAAAAAAAGACGAGACCTTCCCCCTGACGGGAGAATAATCCCGCCAGGGTTAGTAAAATGAATGCGTGGCGCTAAGAAGCTAAAGGCTGTGTGAGCGCTTTGGCTGCTTGTTGCTGTGCATTAAATATTTCTTGTTTCGCAAACGTCAGTTCAACACCTTGAAAATGTTCATTGGCATATTCCAATGCACTATTCCAAGCGTTTGAAGCTTCCGCCCGCTCGATAAGCTTGTAAACAAGCCCTCGGGTACGATCATCAACTTGCTCGGGTGGAATCACCAATGGCTCAACAACGTGTGTTGCTTGGCCTTCGATAATTCGCTCCGCTTCGTCTTGATCGAAAATTCCCACAAAGCCAAACGCAATGCGGGAACACTGGATCATGGATTTATGCCTTAGCATTCGCTTAGTGTGCGTCTGCCATGGACCATCCACACGGTAAGGGCCATTTTTGCCGTTACCTTCAAAAGGCGGTCGATAGACTTCATCCAGGTACTCAGTGATTTTGACTGGGTGCGAACGGTCGCGCCGATAGATAATGCATTCCATCCATTCCGGGCATTCTTTCGCGCCATCCAGTGAGACTTTGGTTTCTGAAGTCTTGAACTCCATGCCATCAAACTGGTCGTGTTGATTGATGATGCGAGACCATCCATCGACACCTACCACTGGAATAATTCCAGCTTGTTTATCAGGGAACGCAAAAATCTCTTTGGTGAAAGGGTTCAAGCCGTACTGATCTGCAACCACCAAGAGCGCCATCATCTGCTCATTGGTCGGTGCACTACCGTCACGTTGCTTGAATGCTGTTGCTTTTAGGGTATCGAACAGTTTGTTTGGATCGACACTAAAGCGCTCAGCAAAGCGTTGGATTAGCTTTGGTTTTTCCATTATGGACTCCGACAATCAAAGTGGGAGTCTGCCCCTGACGGGAAAGTACTCCCGGCTGGGTTAAAGCGTTCTTGCTCGGTTAAAAATCTGGTTCAGGATAAGTTTGTGCCCAATTAGCTTGGGAGCTTGCATCATCCGCCGCTGATGGCTCAGATGCTTTGTTCACACTATCCAGAAGCAGAAACTCGTCCGCGTCCACTTCGGTCAATCGATGCTTAATGCCATCTTTCTCCCATGAGCGCGTGCGCTGAGGCCCTTGAACAAAAAGCTTCGCTCCTTTTTGGATTAAATCTTTTGCCCTTAGCCCTAACTTAAATCCACCACGATCTCGAAAAACGACCCGATGCCATTCCGTATGCTCTTTGAGCTCATTGGATTGACGGTCGCGCCATTTCTCAGAAGTGGCCAGCGAAATGCTGGTCACCAAATCACCTGATGGATAGGCTCGCGTCTCTGGCTCAGCGCCAACGTAGCCTATGAGTGTTACTTGGTTTTTCATGATGCTCTCCTCGTCTTAGTTGAACTCTGTGCACACATTCGCTTCTACCCTGCTGGGCAAAGAAGACTGACGACGCAGATAGGTTGGTATTTCGAGTAAAGCCATGTCGTACTGATGTGGCTCTTTGTAAAACGCAGATGTCAAACGGGGCATACCAGGAGCTTTAGGCACTGCCATTGGACGACGTTTTGGTGTTGGTGTGAGCAATCGCTTGATTTGAGTAAGTACAAATCGAAACGAGCGCACGCATTGACGAGCAAGCAATCGCAAAAGCGACCAGCTCAGTTTTGCAAGCAACATAATGCCTGCGATTTGGATAATAAATCCGAAGATATATTCCATTGGTGACTCCTTAATTTGGTTGTGAAGGAGTCACCCCCAACTGGGGAGAACTCCCCCAGTTGGGTGGTGAAAAGACGAACCGCAAGGCACGCATGGTTAAACATGTAAAAACATGCAGGCTATTTGTTTAAAGAGGCTAGCTACCTCTTAGTACCACTGAGAAAACTCAACGGCGGGCTTCCTTTGAGCTCATGCTCTCAGGCGCATATATCACTGAAGCAGATCAGCAATATTTGATAGTCAGTGTAACCGTCTTATCCAGACAGGATAGTCAGAAAGATGCTCAATTCTTCCACCTAGCTGAAAGGCCATCACCGCACAGAGGATTAGGCTAGGGACTGATTATTGTCATATCAGGAGCAAAATCTTATGGCCCAAGCAAAACCTAATTACTCAAAACCCATCTTTGAACAATCATTCACAATTAATAGCTTACAGGCGCAACGTGTCGTTGACCGTGTTTTTAGACGGACGGTCAGTGCGCTTTACGGAATCGATGTCATCCTGCGCATCATTGGCGATGAGAACGAAATTGATGAAGTGGAAGATATCATTAGCCAGTTGATCGAGGATTGCGCTAAGGCGGTAGACAACGAACAAGCTCGTTTGGACAAATTGATGGAGTCCAACGGCATCGATGAAGTACCTGACTACACCGACCCGATTACCTTCAACGCAAAAATAAGCTCGCCTCAGGTTGGCCAGTTTGTCGGCTTAGTTCGCAAACTCGATGCGTTAATGATCTCAATGGACACACTCTGGTTATCGAGCGTGCTTAGCAACAAGCAACGCGTTGATGGCAACTACGCATGGCAACAGCGCATTATCAAACTGGCTCGACGCATTATTGATATCGAAATTCGAGCACGAAAATCAGCCCAAGCTAAGGGTAAAGAAGCAGAAGTTGAACAAGCGGTGCCGTCAACCGATGACGATATCACTGAAGAGGAAACAGATAACCCCACCAACTAGCCAACCAGGCTCCCATCACACAGCCCCTCTTGAAGGTAACACCGATCAGTTAAGGCATTGATCAGTTGAACGATCCTACGGATGGTTAACAATACCCTCAGTACACTAATTGCTGAGGGTATTTTTTATGTTGGCTCACTGGCTGATTGATGTCGATACGTTTGCTGCACCAGAATCACTGGCTCTCTTCCAAAAAGAACTCCCGCTCGAATGGATAGAGCAAGCCCTTGATTCTACCAATAAAGCCAGCATGAGACGGCGTAAGTTACCCGCCGAACTTGTCGTTTGGCTAATTGTCGGTATTGGCTTGTATCGGGATAAACCCATCACGGAAGTTTTAGATAAACTAGGCCTCAAGCTTTCCAACCACTTAGGGGATTCTGTTGCACCAAGTGCTATTCCTCAAGCGAGAAAGCGCCTCACCGCCCAACCTTTGGAAGCGCTTTTTAAACTGACAGCAGCCCATTGGACCCAGCAGGAAGATAGCGATGACAAATGGTTTGGACTGAGTTTACTTTCTGTCGACGGCACTCAGTTCAGCACCCATGATACCGCCTGTCTTGCAGAGCACTTCCAATACATCAAGTACAATGAAAACCACCATACTGAATACCCGATTGTTCGATTATGTGCCCTCACATCGCTGCGAAGTCGTTTATTACATGATGTTGTCTTTGGGCCCAGCTCGACAGGAGAGGTCTCTTATGCCAAACAGCTGGCCGCTTCAGCCCCCGCTCACTCCCTGACGATTTTTGACCGCTGTTACCTCAGTGCCGAGTTGATGATTAATTGGCAACGGCAACATACGACGAGTCACTGGATGACGCCGATAAAATCCAACACGCAATATGAAGTGGTTGAGCAACTGGATAAGGAAGGGCGAGACCTTTTAGTGGAAATGAAAGTGTCAGCCCATGCTCGGAAACAAGACCCAAGCTTGCCGGAGAAATGGCAAGCCCGCCTTGTCCTGTACCCTAAGCCAGAACAACCTAATCACGTCATAGGTGTTCTCACCTCCTTAACGAGTCTGGAATATGGTACGCAGTCATTACTGGATGTGTATTTTGAACGATGGGAAATAGAGAACAGCTACGGAGAGATAAAGCACAATATGCTCGAAGATGAAGTGCTGCTACGAAGTCAGTCTGTGGAGGGGGTAATACAAGAAATCTGGGGAATATTGATAGCTTACAATTTGGTTCGCCTGGAAATCAGTCGTATTGCGAGAGAGGCGCAGGTATCGCCATTGCGTATAAGTTTTATGATGGCATTGAGAGATATTCAGGATGAGCTGATGTGGTGTGCGATAGCCTCCCCCGGCTCCATCCCGAGAAAGCTAAGGGCCATGCGGGAGAGAGTTAAACGCTACATACTGCCCCAAAAAAGAAAACGGCCCAAAGCAAGGACCGTTCGTATCAATAAAACTCGCTACCCTGTTCGCTCTAAACACCTTAAGTGATAGGTGTTACCTCTTGAAGGGGCTTTTTCAAGATACGACGCAAGGCTTGCGCTGCATATAACTATTCAAGCATTGGTTATATACCCGTGATCATTGAAGATGCTTGATTTTCGATAGAATCAGGATCATGCTACGAACCATGAAAATTACACTGACTCCTCAACAGAAACTGCAACTCGAACAAATGCACGACATTGAACGTGATAGTCGAGTTTGCGACCGTATTAAGGCTGTTTTGCTGGCTTCTGAAGGCTGGAGTCAGACTATGATTTCACAAGCTCTTCGTATTCATGAATCGACCGTTGCTCGTCATCTCAGCGACTACGTTCTTTCTGAAAAACTTAAGCCTGAAAATGGCGGAAGCCAAAGCAAGCTTTCTGCTACTCAAACCATGCACCTAATCGAGCATTTGACTGAGAAAACCTATTCTCATACGCATCAAATTGTCACTTACGTTAAAGAGACATTTGGACTGGATTACACGGTTTCTGGTATGAATAAATGGCTTCACCACAATGGTTTTAGCTACAAGCAACCGAAAGGCGTACCACACAAGTTTGATGAAGCACAACAGCAAGCATTTATAGAGGCTTATGAAGCGTTAAAGGCAAGCTGTGACAAGGATGAATCGATAGTCTTTATCGACGCAGTTCACCCAACACTATCAACAAAAATATCTCATGGCTGGATACGAACTGGTCAGGATAAAGTGATTGAAACAACGGGTAATCGTAGCCGATTGAACATTATTGGCGCACTGAACTTGTCGGATATTGGAGCAACCATTGTTCACAACTATGAGAGCATTAACAGTGAATCGATTGTTCGCTTTTTCTGTGAGTTAAGAAAGAGTTATCCCTTAGCTCATAAGCTTCATATCATCTTGGATGGTGCGGGATATCACCGCAGTGACTTAGGTAGAGTAGGTCACTGGCTTCGGCACAACCCTTATCCAGCAACCCCTCTTCAATTCCGTGCATGAGGTTTTCCCTCACACGGCTTTCACATAAATGTTCACCTGCTCACCTTCGCAGTTTTCATCTTCGTCGGTTGTAGATACACAAGACCTGCCTTGTGTAACTTATCCCATGTATCTTGCGCAAGATACAGGCTCCGACGTTGACTTCGGCTTCTTGACCATCGATAAAAGCGTGCCACCAAAAACCAATCCATCTTGAAGAAGACCTGTCGAGGATAACCTACTTTGCCAAAGTAATTCTTCCAGCCTCTTACTACTCTATTAACCCGCTCAACGAGCTGATCTAGGGTCAGAGACGTTCTATGCTTCACTATGCTTCGCAACTTATCCTTATACTTCTTTTGGCTCTTCTTCGATGGATAGATCTTTACGTAGTTGGTGTGCTGGATGAAACCCACTATGTACTTGAAAGTGAACCCTAAGAAGTCAAATTCATTTCCTACTTGGGTCATATCTACGATGTGAGTTTTATCTTCATTGAGCTTTAGTCCTTCCTGCTCCAGCTCATTCTTTATCCAGTCCTGTTGGGCTGAATTGAATGGCGTTTTCGACAGGATAACAAAGTCATCTGCATAAGAAATTATCTTGCATGGTGTCTTTGTCGCAATCTTCCGACAAAAGTCATTTAGGTAAATGTTTGCCAATAGTGGCGAAATCACCCCGCCTTGAGGCGTGCCGATAGGGTTTCCCACTATTCGGCTCTTTCCTTTTGCTGTTGGCTCACTTATCGGCGCTTTGAGGAATAGCTTAATCAGTCTTAGTACTGCCCTATCCGTCACTTTAGACCTTACCTTATCCAGTAATCGTGAATGTGGTATAGTGTCGAAAAACTTTGATAGGTCAGCATCATAGACTTGCTGATACCCTTGTTTCAGATAGCCATTAATGCATATCACTGCGTCTTGTGCACTGCGCTTAGGTCTGTAACCGTAGCTATTACAGTGGAAGTGAGGCTCGAAGACTGGACTTAGCACAAGCGTGCATGCCATTTGTACAATGCGATCTCTGATACTTGGTATGCCCAAATTTCGAGTCTTACCATTGTCTTTTGGTATTTGCACTCTCTTGACCGGCAGAGGTCTGTACCTGCCTTCTACCAGCTCCGCTCTTAATGTTTTGATCAATTTACCAGACGTTTCAATGCTATTTAAGTCCTCAAATCTGACACCATCGACTCCCGCCGCCCCTTTGTTTGCTTTACACAAATAGAAGGCATCCCACAGGATGTCGAAACGACAAATTTTGTCATACAGACTATAAAATGCTTGGTCTGGCTCCTGCTTTGAGCGCAGGTAAAGTTTTCGCTGAAATTCTCGAACTTTATTTGAAGTGCTAGCCATTCGGCAATCTCCTGCTGAAATTTCTTTAAAAACGTCATTTATGTTTGGGCCCCTTCCCTAGATGAGGTTATGTTGTCCTCATCATCTTTGGTACTATGGGCTCATCCGACTGCCTATTGTGTATACACTGAGAATTTCGAGGTCCCCTCTTATATCTCTGCGCTGGTGCGCGACTCTCACAGCAATAGGCTCTCCCACGTTTACTCAACATCCTTCAATGCATGCCATCTTGTATTACACCGGGAAACCACACAGTTGCCTTCGCTAGTTGCTTCACTGTATGTGGCAGGGTTCGTATACTCGGAGCGACTCCCCATTTCCACTTGCGTGACGATGCTTAACCAAGTTCGCTTAATGCTACGGCCTACATTGCGTCTCAACGATTTCTCGTCTTTGTCACTGGGCTTCATATCATGCTGTTGCCATCATGTATGCCAGTCAGACTTCTAGGTGAACTAGCAATTTCCTAGGTAGGGACTTTGCACCCTACTGGACTTAACCCATTGTTTAGGTTAACGTTCTGGGCTTATTATGCCATTTAATCGCTTGGCTGCGTCTCTTGCCCAGAGCAGTGTTGAGCACCTCGTGGCGCTCCCGAGATTCCGCAGCCAATTTAGGAATAAACTGCTTCATACAGAACACCAAGAAGCTTAAGCAGCCGAGTCTGATGCTCTTGAACACCCGTTATGAAGCTTTGGCCGCCAAATTCGAGTGTGTCGATACCTTCGAATTTTAAGAATACCCAACGTGCCGTCGGTTTAGTTGTCGTCTTGTTCTTTACCATGCTAGGAAAGAATTCCTCGGTCTTAGTGAGACTCTCTCGGATTTTGTGCTCTAAGCTTGCGTAGACGAGTAGGCTCAGCGTCATGATCATCAGTAGTGCCTCGATTCGCTGAGGTTTCTTCAGGAAAATTGATGATGTTAAGAACTCAGGGCTTTTCAAAAAGCGAAAGCCGCGCTCGACCTTTTGCTGAGACTTGTAATGTTCAAGCAATGCAACCATTGTTAGGTCGGTGTTGTCAGTATCGTTGGTGGCGAGAATAAACATACCTACTTTAAGCTTGGCCAGTTTCACCTTTTCTAGATCGGTATAAGGCGTAGCATCTATCAAATAGCGGTATCCCGTCGGCTTTTCATCTTTCTTCGGCCGACCACGACCTGAATAAATTGGCTCTTTAACGATGGTTGATTGCGCGAAGCCAAGCAAATGACACTGGTTGGCGAAGTCGCTCATTGCTTGCTCGGCATCCACTGCGCAAGCAAACTGCTTTTTCTTTAGTTGTCCCAGCGCTTTCAGCTCTTTGGTGATATTTTTGTCTAAGTTCTTATAAAACGTTACCTGTTCTCGCTTGGTTGCTTGTTCACTATGAATCAACAGCCACTTCTGAGATACCGAGCCATAATCAGCGTCAACCCAACAACCCGAGTAGCCATTGCCGATATGGCTCAGCTGCTCTGGCTCAAGGTTCATTAAGGCCTCTTTGGCTGATTTAATGGTCATTGGAACACGCGTAATAAACTTCTGTTGTTGCTCATCCAGTGAACGAATGCCACGGAAAAGCCAGCTACCGCCTGAAGTAGAACAACAGGTGATGCCGCAATCTATGACCTTATCCCGCGCTATTTTCTGGCTCGTTACCGGTTTGGTGTTGCTGGTCGCGAGCTCTCGCATTTTAGTGTGGGGAGCGGTCAATATTGCTCAGGAACTGGGTGTCAGTGAACTGACGATTGGTCTGACGATTGTCGCTCTGGGGACTTCATTGCCGGAACTGGCGGCATCGCTTGCGGCAGCGCGTAAAGGTGAGCATGACTTGGCTGTCGGTAACGTGGTAGGCTCAAACATGTTTAATTCGCTGGCCGTGGTCGGTATTGCCGGTGCCATTGAGCCGATTTCCGATGTTGGAGCGGAAATTTTCTGGCGTGACTGGTCATCGGTCCTGTTCTGTACGGCCTTGCTGCTCTTCACTGCGGTAAAAATTGGTAAAGCAAAAACTATTTCCCGCCTGGAAGGGGGAGTGTTCGTTCTGTGTTATTTAAGTTATAACATTTACTTGATTCAAGGCAGTGTTGGTTAGCGCTGCTTAATGCTGGTGCCTGGTTGAGATATCCGGGTACCGTTTTACAACATCAATAACCCGTTACGGAGATAAAAATGGAGTTACTCGTCAGCTTTTACGAGACACATCAGGCGTTGATTCTGGATATCATCCAGAACTCAATTTTAACCCTGCTTATTTTAGTGATTGCTTCTATCGCATCAAAACTGATGCGTGCCGGTATTCAGAAAGCCATTATGAAAGTGAGCAATGGTGATGAGATTGTCGCGTCTCTGATGTCTAAAGTCGGTGGTTATATTGTCTACATTCTCGCTCTGGTCATTATTCTCGACCTGTTTGGTGTCAATACCACCAGTTTGGTTGCCTTAGTCGGTGCGGCCGGTTTGGCGATTGGCCTGGCATTAAAAGATACCCTGAGCAATATTGCTGCGGGGATTATGATTTTGTTCCTGAAACCGATAAAAAAAGGTGAATTCGTTGAGTTTGCCGGTTACAGCGGTACGGTAAAAGATATTGGTTTGTTCACCTCAGTATTTGAAACCGGTGACGGCCTGTATATTTCCAGCCCGAATCGCACCGTCTGGAACGCAACCATTCGTAACTTCAGCCGTAACGGCCGTCGTCGTATGGAAATCGTGGTAGGTATCTCTTACGAGGATTCAATTGAAACCGGCCTGAAAGTGCTTCAGGATTTAGCGCTCAGCCATGAAGCAGTCATGCTGGATCCGAAACCGCAGGTGATGGTTCAGATGCTGGCGGACAGCTCAGTGAATCTGCAACTACGCGCCTGGTGTACCACGGATAAATACTGGGAAACCTACTGGAGCATTCAGCGTCAGGTGAAAGGTAAGATTGAGGAAGCGGGTATGACCATTCCGTTCCCGCAACGTGATCTGCACATTACGATGACTCAGCCTCAAGCGCAGGAATTGCTGGGTCAGAACAAGGCCTGATGCTCAGCCATTAGCGTTTAATGCTACATAAAAAAGCCTCGCAGTTATCACTGCGAGGCTTTTTCGTATCAGTGTCTCGTCCTGAAATGTGTTTACATATTGATGACGAGAGACTGAATAGTCACTTTGTCAATGAGTGGCTCCGTTACACAAACTCGGACACGGAGCCTGCCCATTGTCTTTTAAAGTAAACCGTTATTTGGCTTTCTTAACCCGCGGTTCACTCATCAGGCCTTTAATCAGCGATATTGTCGCTATCAACAAGACGATAGTGAACGGGAAGCCGGTTGTTACCGCCATCGCCTGCGCCGCAGCCAAACCACCACCCAGCAGCAATGCTATCGCTACTAAGCCTTCGAAGGTACACCAGAACACGCGCTGTGGTGTCGGTGCATCCACTTTACCGCCGGCAGCAATGGTATCGATAACCAGCGAACCTGAATCCGATGATGTGATAAAGAACACAACGACCAGTACGATACCGATGAATGATGTAATTTCATGCAGAGGCATAACTTCAAGCATTTCGAACAGTTTCAATGGCAGGTCTGCGTCCATCACGGCTTTATAACCATCGTTGACGTATTGACTGATCGCGGTACCACCGAACGCCGTCATCCAGAACACACACACGGTTGACGGAACAATCAGCACACAGACGATAAACTCGCGTACGGTTCGGCCACGTGATACACGAGCAATGAACATACCGACGAATGGTGACCATGAAATCCACCACGCCCAGTAGAACGATGTCCAGCCTTGAGAATAGTTCACATCTTCACGGCCAAATGGCATCGACAGTGCAGGGAAGTTGGTCAGATAAGCACCGATATTATCGAAAAATCCGAGCAGAATCGCGGCTGTCGGACCGATGACTACCACGAAAAACAGCAGCAGTGCAGCCAGCAGCATGTTCATTTCTGACAGGCGTTTTACGCCGCCATCAAGGCCAGCCAGTACAGACAGCAGTGCAAATGCAGTGATCACAATGATCAGAATAATTTGCGTGGTGTCAGTCAATGGGATATCAAACAGGAAGTTTAACCCGGTCGCAGCCTGAGACGCGCCGTAGCCCAGAGATGTCGCCAGACCGAAGACCGTCGCCACAATTGCCAGAATATCGATGATATGACCAGTCAAGCCCCAGACTCGTTCGCCAAACAGCGGATAGAACACTGAACGCATAGTCAGTGGTAACCCTTTGTTGAACGAGAAAATAGCCAGTCCCAGAGCCAGCAATGCGTATATTGCCCAAGGGTGAAGTGCCCAATGGTAAATCGTCGCTGCCATACCGAGCGAACGTGCGGCTTCGGTATCACCCATCGCACCACCCAGTGGTGCCCAGTCGGTACGCACACCATTTTCCAGTGTGGTGCCGCCCAGCGCGGTAGTGAAATGGGTCATGGGTTCAGAAACGCCAAAGAAGACCAGGCCAATCCCCATGCCGGCCGCAAATAACATCGCCAGCCATCCTGAATAGGAATAATCCGGAGTGGCATCGGTACCGCCGATTCTGACCCGGCCTAACGGTGATATGGCCAGTCCGAGACAGACGACAACAAAAATGTTACCTGATAACAAGAAGAACCAATCAAGACTTGAGGTGAGCCAAGATCTTAAGTGAAGAAACAGGGGTTCGACTTGTTCGCGAAAGATTAGGGTTGCAAATACAAAGATGACAATCGCTAAGCCTGAGACGGCGAAAACCCGGTTATGAATGTCCAGGCCAAACGGACCGACGGAAAGAACGACGTTGTCCTGACCAACGGTATAATCCGTATCGATTGGGTTTGCTTTGCCACTAGGGTGGGGAACACCACCGTTATCGCTACTCATTTTCTCTCCATTGTTGGTTATAAAAATTCACTAGATGTCGTGAGAAGCTAAGCACTCAGATAATGTGAGTGCTTCTCTTTTTCCAAGAAAATGATTTAGGTCATTTCCATTGGATATAAAACTCTCCTAATATAAAAAAATACCCAGTTAGTACTGCCATAAATCACCATCTGAGATGGAAAAAATAATGAAAAACATGGCATTAAAAGGACCTTATTATTGTCCGTTATCTTACTGGTTGCAACCTCCGTTGCATTGGCCAATTTCGCCTCTTACTACGAGCAAAAACCTCTTTGACTAAGAGTATTATGGCTCAAAGTAACAGTTTTGTATTGGAGCAAGCGGAAATGATCAGCTCCTACATCGATGAGAAAGCCGGCGGTGTGAGCAAAATTGCCCAACAGTATAAAAACCAGCCGATGACAGGCTCTGCCGATGAACTGATTAACCAGACCAAGTCTCTGGCTAACGCGCTCAATCTGGAGAGCGCAGCGCGCTTCCTGTATCGAAAAAATGCAGGGCGGTACCGTATCCGCGGATTTGACCTTATCGTTTTTGAACGACATGGTCAAAACGACTATCTCGAGTGCGGTGGCTGTGATCATGAGTGACAACACGACATTGCTGCCTTCATCGTCGTCTGTTACTAAAAGTGGCGACAAAGTTACGGATTATCCTAGGCTTAAGAAGCCGTGCTGAATGCTGTTGGTAAACAGAGCTCTGTGTTTGACTACACTCTTAACGGGTAACCCAAAATCTTGTTCTCACATGTTATTAATGTTGGGGACAAAAATGGTACTAGGCAATTGGCTTAGACCGTTCGATTGCCTTTGCTCAGTTCGATGGACCAGAAACAATGCGATCCTTGCGACGGTTGTTGCCACGATAGTTTGCGTGGTTATCGCATTTTCTTGATCAACTTTTTTATCGTCCGATTATTTCTCTGCGCGATACGATCGCTAACCTTTCCAGTAGCAACGGTGACCTGGTTCAGATCACCTTTGATTCATGCTGACGAGACCTCTCATCACAGAAATGATGAACAAAGCCTTCGCTGGTGTTGGTTAGTGGCAAGTGATGACCTTGTCTATGAGCAAATACTTTATTCGCGCTCGACCTCATCAGCGAAAAAGGTCATTGATGAAGACTATGCAGGCATTGTGGTCAGCGACCAGTGCCCTAGCTATAACTGGATAGCCGCAGACCGTCATCAGTTATGTTGGGCACATGTGAAGCGTAACCTTCAGCAAATGGCGGATTATAGTGGCGGTGGCCACACCGCTTATATTGGCAGACATCTTTGTTTGCTGACGAACGCCATTTTCCATACTCGGCATCGTTATGAACAAGATGAGTTAAATTATGCGCTATACTTACGAAGAATGCGTAGGTTGCAGAAATCGTTCGATCATTGGTTGAGCAAAGGGACTGATGTCATGGTCAAGCGATATCGGGGGCGATGCAAGTTACTGCTCAAACATAGAGAGAGCTTGTGGGTTTTCCTCAAGAAAGTGTCAATCCCCTTAACCAATAATGAAGCTGAGCGATGTATTAGAGGTTTTGTAATCCAAAGGAAAATCAGCTTCGGAACGACCTCGGATGCAGGCGATAAATTCCGCAGTAGGATACATACCCTCATCGAAACCTGCAAAAAACGTGGCTTGTCGGCAATGTCAGTGTTGAGTGAGATCATCACGGCTGTTGTGGCGAAGAGACCGTACCCCAACATCTTTGATCTATAGGCTGTTCCCCCCGTTAATATCGAGTCAAGTTACCTTGGTGAACGATTACGTTTTAAGTCCTAGCTTATCAACGACATGCTCTGCAATCGCTTGATAAAGTGCGGAGACATCTGCTTCATATAAAGCATCTAACGTGCGTCCGAGTACATCGTCCGTTAAATGGTGAGCTTCAATATCTTTAGCAAGCAACTTGGCAACAGGCTTCGTCTCGAAGAAGTCAGAAAACATATGCAGCGTTCTGCTGTGAAAGCCAAGACCATTGAGAATCATCGCCAAGACCGCATCGCCATGTGAAACGTTATGATCCGAGTACTTGGGAATGACGCGATCAATAATACCAGGTAAGCCGATTTCATGGCAGAAAGCAGCGATCAGCCCTAAGTGATCTAGGCGTTTAATGACAGGTTGAGCAGCAGACATAATAAAGTGACCGTTAAATAACAGTAATAGATCAAAACTGGGGATCGCGGTCAAGAGGTCTGTCGCACTAACATTTGTAAACGATCACTGGATCACATTGTTTTAATTCTGAAATTGGCTGCGGAATGACGGACTTAGTCAAAGATGCGGCGTTTGTCCTGAATATTGAACTGCATTATCTTCCACCTTACAGTCCAAACCTCAACCCAATCGAGCGGCTATGGAAACTAATGAATGAGAAGTCGAGGAACAACGTTTACTTCAAAAGAAAACGGGACTTCAAGGCGGCAATAGACCAATTTTTTGCAGTGACTCTTCCAGAGATCGCAGGCTCCTTGACATCTCGAATTAATGATAATTTTCAGGTTCTCAAGCCAGCATCTTCAAGTTGATTCGGTATATATGATTTTTGTAAGCGTGGTAGTTATCAAGTACCTGATGATAAAGCATTGCCGACTTTTTTCTTGCGGCAGGATGGAAGGCATTGATGAAGACAACCCCGTCATTAACATGCACTCGTTCGCTAACTTTTTTAAGCTCAGGGAATACGTAACGTTTAACTTGATTATATGTGCCGCAAAGCACAACAATGTCAGGGTTAATCAACTCAATTTGCCTTCGAACAAAAGGGGCAAATTCTTTGGCATGGGCGTCAAATGATTTTTGGTCGGTTCGCGCACTTCCAGATGTTTTCCTTATATTTATGTATGCAATATTCTTAACTGCATTTTTTTCATTTAATTTAGCATCTCTCAGTGACGGCACAGCCCCATCATATTTTTGAAGTCCGTAAGCCCAACGCCCCACCCGACGAAGAACCTTTCCTCGCCACCATCCACTTGCCTTCACCTCAATAGCTCTATTAATAGCGTTGACAATATTTTGCTTTGCTTCATTTGTTTCCTTTAAAACAAACAAAACTTTTTTACCACAACTATCCCAGTCCTCAGTTGAAATCACTCCATCGTAGTTGAAATACCAATCCTTCGGGAATGCCTCTGACCATGCAACCATTAACTTATCAAGACAGTCTATTTCTGAAACATATTTATCATCCATAGGAAAACTCAGGCTGGTTCTTATAAAACATCATTTGGATAGATGAGTAGTTCCATTAGGTAGCCATTCAATATTTAAAGTGCCACCACCGAAACGTACAATCCCTTCCTTTTTCGGAAGCACGTTACATTGACCTCGGTATTCTATGAAATTATCCAGAAGTTCAAGCAAGTGTAGTTTGAAGCCTGACTCGGTGACCTGATCAAAAATGTCATCTTCAAGAGTCCAAGATGTTCCGCTTAGGCGGTCTTCGTCATCTTCCGCACGAAACACTACCTCACCCGACACCTTCACAATGTCAGGGTGTTGTTTTGAAAGCATAGCCAAGCGAGTAGCTTCAAAATTTTGATCGAAATTAGGCACTATTAATTTTCCTTTTATCATAAATTTGATATATGCCAGACTATCAGCTTTTCCTTTTTGCAGCAGCCTCCTAAGTCTGAAAATAGTAAAAACTCAGAGTAGGTTGCGTACACGCTGAACAGATAGTATAAAAGACACAAAGTGCCAAATTGGTTACCTTAAGGCAAATTACGCTCATTAAAGTAACCAAAATGGAACATTATTGGCGCAGCTATTTTAGAAGGACGTGCTCAATTATTCCCCGAAATTTCTTCCGTCGCCTCCTGACGCAGTTTCTGAGCATCCATTCCGTTTAGCCTTTCAATAGCTCGGTCTGCGGCACTTTGACGGCTTCCATCCACGTTTAGCGTACTTCCTGAGCCTGTGAGTCGTTCCAGATCCAGTGACGGTACTTCGGGTAGGTTGCCCGTGATCGATAAGATACCTATCCATTCATCCAGATTGACTTGGCTCCAATCCACCTGGTTTAACTGACTAGCGGTCAAACCTTCACAGTTTGGTGACTTGGCACTGCCCCAGCCAAGGCCCAATTGCGGACGTACTTGTTCCTGAATGATCCGTGAAAGCGGCGAAGTAAAGCAGCAATATGATTGCCGTTTCTCAACACAGGCACCTAAGAACTTAGACTTGCAGTAAGAACCTACATAGTGGCAACTCTTCAATACTCGCTTGGCGTTCATCTCAAACTCACTCTGCTCACATTTCCAGATAAGCTGAATGAGGATCATGGTGACTGAATAAATCATGTAGGCCGTCATAACCGTACTCAGAACCGCGCCCGCAGCGCCACCCAGCGCGAAGTTACCACCCGAAACAACACCATCGGCTCCAACCGCGCCACCAACGTTACTAAACAGTGCCGATTGCGCCCCCGAACCAAAGGTAGTTCCTACCCATTCAGCCGTTTTGTTGGTCAACACCTGCATGAAGCCAGTCGCAGCTTGCTCCGCTCCCGCGCCAGCAGCCGTTGATGGCCCAGCCCCCATGAGAGAGTCCCATGCAGACACAAAAGGCTCTTTGACCGCACTCCAAGTGCTCGTGATTGGCTCCCTGAGCGTATTCCAGGAACCATAGATTGCCGACGACGGATTCATGGCCATGACTGCCGTATCAAGCTTGTTAACCGCCACTATCATCGTGATGTAGTCCGATAGCGAAATGCCACTTGGCTTTTCACAGCAATCCACTATACCTCCAACGGCTTTTTTGCACTGGCCAGCATTACCTTTAAAGATCGTACACTCAACGTTATCTTGGCCATCAGCTCCCGTACAAGACATATCATTGGTCATAAACTGCGCCGCATTAAGCATCGCTGCGGCTTCTGCAAAGTTAGCCTGCTTGATTGACTCTGGCTCTAAACAATCTGTGCCCATACAGCGAACTGGCCCCTCACAGTTGTATTGAGTTTCCATTCGTGCATTTTGCACTTCAACGCTTTGTCCACAGTCATACACCAAACTTTGGATATAGCAGAAGCCTTCATGACCAGCCCCGCCTTCAGTGCATTCGGTTCTGACATACTGGCAGGACGGGTTTTGCTCTAGCGCGGCACACGTATTGGTGGTCGTGTTTTGTCCGTTATTGACGATGGTTTGTGTATTACCATTGGCATCTACCCAGCTATCTGAGCTGCCCATATTGAACTCTGGATGAGCAGTCGAAGCATTGTAGGTCGCTCTTGCCCTCCAGCATGAGAGCCCCAGTCCATCAGAACTGCCGCGACTGGTTAAATGAGCAGGAGACGAAACAACCGCCGGATAAAGGCTTCCAAGATTGGCCAACTCGCCACTTCCAACCGATAACCCTTCAATTCGTTTTGTGCCCGTATCCAAACACTGCCACTGCACCGCAGTAAACTGATCCGTTTGCATCAAGCACTGGTCTATGCCCGGTTCACTTGATTGATGAACAACGTCTTGCTCTAAGTACTTGCCGGAGAAGGTCAAGGAAGCACTCAGTTTCGCAGGAGCCAAGCACTTCTGAACTTCTCGGCTGCAAGTATCGAAATCGACTTTGTTCCAGCCGGAATCGCATCTGGAACGAGTGACTTCCTGAGGTTCATGCCACGAAATAATCGAACCATTGACGACTTTACACAATGAGCCAACCAAGGTTCCTTTTGGACAGGTCATTTCAGGGTATTTAATGGACGGTTTCGTCTCAGTCACCGTCTCCTTATTGCCCGTCAATGAGAGTGTCGTTTTCCAACCATTTGCCTTTGACGGCGACTCGGTGATTTTTATCTCAGTATTTTGATTATCAAAAATCCTCAGTGTCGCGTTTCCAGTTTGCATAGTACTGCTGTGCTGTGGAACAAAACTGAGCGTTTCAGAGCTAAAGCAACCGCGCTCAATGGACCAGCTTTGTTGATGGGTTTCAGCGGATACACGTCGCTCTAACTGACACTGAGTAAGCGTGCTGATCTTCTCGCACACCTGGTAATCCGGTACATGCTTGGTTTCAGTAAATGGCGTAATCGTCTGAGTAGGCTCACAGGCCTCAAAACTACTCGGCATAAGGTTGGATACCACGCACTTTGGATCGCTGGTTTGCAATCCACAGTCATAGGTATCGGTAAAACGCATGCATTCACCTTTATCATTGGTTTCTGCACATTCTGACGACATGAAGCCACAGGAAGGATTCGCTTCAAGCACTTGGCAGGCCTGATTTTCAATCCCCTTATAGCTTTCGTCATCCACACTCACTTGTACACGCCGACACAAAGGCGATATGCCAGCCACTGGGCTTGGGGCAAAGTAGGATTCACAAACTGAAACACCATTGACCACCGTACATCCGTTGGTTGAGGACGGCTGATCCGTGCATTGAATGCTGTAGTCTGAAAACTTCGTCGGGATATCCGCTGCTTGTTCGATACAGGACTGTGGTGACCAACTATCATTCATCACCACCTTGGTTGGATCAAAGCGCACCTTGATGCGTGCATAGCCCTCACCACTACCCGTTACCGATACGCGAATTTTTACCGGCACTTCTAAACCTGGTTCTACCGCTTTTAGCTTGGCAGTGAGATCGGTATTTGGATTGCGCTCCCAACTGGTACTGAGCTCGCAGCGACCTGCCGTTTCTGGTGGAAAGTTATTGTTCGGTCCAGACCATACTTTCTGATCGCCAAGCCAAACTTGCATGTAGTCATCCCATTTGGCGTACTCAAGAACGGCTGAGGTAATCGCATCGGGGTTCACGACTTTGAGTGTGATGGCCTGTTCGAACACTTTACAACTGCCACTCCAGTAGTTGTCACCAATTCGTCCTATCCAAACCTCAAGACACCCCTCACCACAAGAGCGAAGGTTCATCGGTCCGGAAACATGCTCAATAATGCCTGCCGTGTAATCGTGAGTAATAGTGCAGCTGTTAACCGCTGTATTGAGCCTGTCACATTGCTGGTAGTTTGGGCTTCCTTCACCTTGAGACTCACAGCCTGGGAAGCTTTGTGTTAATAGATTTGGGTCAGTTTGAACCGCATCGGTTAATGCCCAAAGGGGATCATTGACCATATCTGGCCGAGACCTGTCTTTGATCTGTTGTAGCGAACGAAATGCTTCACCCGTAGCGCCACTTTCGGATGCCATGCTCTCTTGGCGCTGTGTCCCCAATTGATTCATGCTGGCATCAGAGCCATAAACGCCCGTTAAGACATCCAATGAGCCCTGATCCATACCAGGGAAAAGCTCTTGCAAGTTAATGGACTCATTACCACTGCCATTCGGCACCGACAATGTATTGCCATTGAGTGCGGGCATCGTCCAGTTTTGCAGCAATTGCTTACCTTCTTGTTGTCCGCTTAGACCGGATTGGCGCTGCACATCAGCGGCCACACCATGTAAGGGCAAGCACGCCATAGTGATAGATAAAATACCCGCTAACACTCGGGTAAAAAATGTTGGTTTCATAGTTAACCTCCCGAGTTACAGCAGTCTTGCCAGCGCCACAAAATGTAGAGCGCATCTTCTCCGGCACCGGGGATCGTTCGCCACTCTCCCCATTTCATGGTGCTTTCACCGATGACATGCGCACTTTCAGTTTCTGGTACAGGAAAGAACATACTCATCTTGTATTGGGATTTCGGCAGCATGGGTTCGATAACAGGTCGGCATAGAGCACTGTTCCCCATTGTTCGCCTTGCAAGACCACGCCTGTGTTGAGCCGCGATTGCACGCGCCGCTAAATGGCTGGTATTTTCTGCTAATGAGCCAAAGGCTAAGGTGTGGCCTGATAACGGGTAGAGATGGCCCCAACTGCCAGCACACCAAAACAACTGGTCGATGGGTTTACCAAGCCTTGATGAGGCTGCGTCAGCGGTACAAGCCGAAATAGCCAATGGATTAGCAACAGCAGCCGCTTCAGGCTGAGTAAAAAAGGCCAGTTCATCATTCAGCCATGTTGGGTCCAATTCCGACAAATACATCAAGTCAAAGTCCATGTAACCATCGGCATTGCAATTGCCATCCATGAACAAATCGAGCATGACCAAAAGCGGAAAGGCGTAATAATGGTAATGGTAGAAAGCGAGATCACCGGTATCGTATTCACCTTCACCATGACCACCTTGCAGTCGCCTATCACCTAACGGTAAACGAATCCCTCCCAGGGAAGGCGAACAACCCGGAGTTCTGACCAATTCAATCAGACGAGCTGGCTCCCACATGCTGGTAACAATACCTGGCCTTGGCACGCCTAAGTTGTCGTCACATAAGCAAAATGACTTGTTTGATGCGCCGCTTGGGACATTGCCAGAGCCAAGAGGAAGACCGGCAACCCGGATAGGAAAAATGCATGACCAGCAAACATCCGTCAGCAACTTGCCCGATAATAAACCCGCGTCTGGGCAGGTCAGTTCGGCTTTTGCAGGAATAGATGCGCCCAGGACAAGCATGACAACGAGAGTACGCAACCGACGATACGTATTATTGAGCTTTTTCATGAACAAGCTCCTTTGCTGGAATTTCTTCTATTTCAAACGCGAGCCCCTTTGCTTGAACAAACGATGGGGTGACTTGCAAATCAAAGCGCTGCTTTAGCGAGGCATTGAGAAGATAAACCGGACTGTCCAATGTCTTTTCTATCGCATTGAGGCTATTCCAACCTTGAGTACGGTCGAGCTGCGTGGTGATAAGCGTAATGCGGCGCAGTGTCCTATCTTGCGTCTCAAGCCAATGCGCTACTGCGTCCACTTCTTCAGCGTTCGACGCATTAAACACCACAAGCTGCTGAGTAAACGGCAAGGCTTTTAGCGGGTTAATACGCGTTCCTGCTGGGATCAATGTTCGGCCATTGGCATCCAATAGTGGCCGCTGTATGACGATGGTTGGATCAACCATTCTTATCCGATACTGCGTGGCTTTGGGTAATTCAGTAAATGTTTGGCGAGACCAGAAACGCTCAATGGCTTTTTTCTTTAATGCGCCCAGGTCAAGCGACTGTAAACGCTGCATCGCCACTTGCATCAAATCCGGTTCTAAAATGGAATGAATAGGACCACGTTGACCCAATGAACCGGTATTGCCTTTTTCAATTTGACGCTGCAACCAGTCCTTGCTGTAAACCCCTAGTGCACTTGCAGTCACCTTGTCATCTTCTATTCGGAAAATGGCAGGCACGCTAGTCACCCGCCAGTGCACAAAGGCTTTCGGATCGATTCGAACATGAGGAACAGGACCAAGCCCCGTCATCAGCGTATGCCAATCACGGATAGCCGCCCCCAAGGTCTTTCCTTCAGGAATTCCCCGAAACAACACAATAGCGCCGGTAGCACTGGCCTCTTTAAATAGCTGCTTCAGTGAGGAATCCCCCAGTGAGGACGACGCAAATATCAACCATTCATCGCTGTGTTTGAGCGACACAGGTTGTTCAACCGGTGCAAAAGGCTCAATAAATTCAGATGAGCCATGCACAGCACTTTGTAAAATGCTGCGGCTCATTTCGACGATCTTTTTGTCTTCGTCAGACAACAGAAAAGGCTCTTGTGCCCAGGACACTTGAACCCAAGACAATGGAGCAACCAACAAAAATAAGAGACATAGTCTTTGCATCATCTACCTCCTACCAAAGCGGCCAAGCGCGACCGACAATCTGCTCGCGCTTAACGGCATTCCAATAGCGGGAGTCGAAACTCGTTGCAGCCTCGCCGGAAAACCAATATTCGTTTTCTTGCAGCGTCAATGAGCGGCTAAATTGTGATTCGGCCACACCAAGACGCTGGGCTAATGCCATGCCGGTAGAGACTTCAGCACCGTTCACCAGCACATGATCAGGCGTCACATTGACTTCATCCCCTGGCATCCCTGTTAGGCGTTTCAGCATCCGAGTACCGTCGTTATATAACGGAGCGAGTCCTTTTGAGTGGAAGGCATACAAACCATCCTTAACGGGCTCTTTATTCCATAGGTCAATCAGATACACCGTGGTATCAGGCAGGCAGCGCTCTTGCTGGGTATCAATACCTATTCGGTAGCGCATCATGGCGTAGGTGCCTACCAAGGCCATGATTAACGCAAGAACAGTCAACCGGATGAGGTATGGCCGCCAAGGCATTCTTTTACGGAGTATCTGCATGAGACACCTCCTTTGAGCCTACTGGCACAAATACGGAATCATCAGCACCCACCACCGCTTGGGCATCCAGCACGATAAAACCGGCTTTTTTTAACTTTTCAATTTGCTGATTGGTCTGAAGCAACCTGGACTCGATGTCTTGTTCGCTGGCATTGGGGCCCAGTGACAACACCGCCTCCCCAAAATCCACGACTGCAATGGGCGTACTTAACGCCAACTGGCTGTGGATGGGTTCGAGTGTTTTCATTAAGAGCCAGCTGGTCATTAAACCGCTACCAGCAATAGACAAAGTAATAGAGGCCATAAATGGCCAAAGCGTGGTCTTATTCATCAAAGCCTCGCTCCTTCAACAACTGAGAGATGGCATCAGCAACAGAAAGGCCTTTGCGCGTTAACTGTTTAATCGCGTTTACATCTTCTGCACGGGACGAGTACAACAGCTTGTGAAACGGATCGACGATGAGGCGGCCAATCCCGGTGCCCATCTCGGTAATAAAGAAAATTTCGGAATAGACACCAGTGACGGTATGAACCGTTTTCAGGTATTCATAGCCGCCTTCACCTAGTGGCAAGCGGCCTTCTTTTTTGAGCGCGTTGATGGTTTCAGCTTTTTGGCCAAGCAGGTACATATTGGCCGAGTTTTCAGCGATGGCTTTACCTGTAGGGCTGTCGTATAAATCGTTCACCGACTGCGTTACCGTTACAGCACTGCCGCCATATTTTCGAAATCGACGGTAACCCGTCTCAATAAACTTACCGACATCACCTTGAGTCAGCAGATCCCAAGCTTCGTCAATGAACACAATCTTGCGACGATCCCGCTCACCTAAGTACATCTCTTGTTGGATTTGGTAGATAAGCTGAAGCAACACCACTTGTTGTAGGTGCTTGCGTCCCTTGAGCTCTTCTAACTCCAAAACGGTGAAACGGTTTTTGAAGCGAATATTGTTGTGGCCATTAAAGAAGCGGCCATATTCGCCTTGTGTCGTAAACGGATAGAGCTGCTCACCCACGTCTTGCACACGACGGTCATCGTGATTTTTTAAAGCCTCTGCCACATCATCAACCAACATAGCACGACCTTTTTTCTCCCACAGTTCACGAGTCTGACGCTTTAGGTTGGCCATCTGAAAATCGGTTAATGACTGCGTAGGTGCGGCCATTGCGGCCAATAACCCAACCAGTACATCCGCTTCTTCGTCATAGTCCTCAACGATTTCAAACGGATTCAAGCAAATGCCACTATCCCGCCCGAACTGTAAGAACTCTCCGTCATAAACTTCACACAGCTTTTCATAAGAGCGGCCAACATCAATCACCCAGCATTGCCCGCCTTCAGATAAGTAGGAGGAGATGATTTCGTTCACCAGGAAAGACTTGCCCGACCCTGATTGCGCCGCGATGCAACAGTTGTAATTACTGCCCGAGTCATAAAGGGACACACTCATGATCTGGCCATTACGGGAAACAAAGTTAATCACTGGCGTGCCCGTGCCTTTCCAATCCGCAAACAAAGGCAACAGAGGGATCACATGCCGTGTCGCCATGGTCTTGAATCGAAACAAGTCGTTCATCGCTTGGCGATCAGCACCAAATGGTAAGGCATTCAGGAAAATGGGCAAACAGAAGTACTTGTCTTCCATCAGCTCAAATCCGAGTTCTTTGAAATAAGTTCGAGCATTTGAAACAGAGCTGATGGACGCCTCTTCCGTTGGTGAAAACAGCGTTAAATTCATATTTGCCCGAATAGGGCGATCACCTTCTTGCAAGGCTTCAAAAAGAACATCAAATCCCTTTTTCTTGGCTGCAAGCACCGGCACAAACTTCAGCATCGGACCATAGGCCTGATTGACTGCCCATTGTCGTTTGGTCTCTAAGCGAGAGCGAATGCTCTCAGCTGAAGGAAAGTGAATAGTGACATTTAGCAAAAAGCTGCCACGTAAACCGCGGCTTCCAGTCATCATGTCGCCCGCAAAACTTGCAGCATGGCCAAACCAGATCCGCTCAGGCAAGCGCTTAAACGATAAGGTTTTAACTCGGTAATCGCCCAGCATCAGACCTTGGCTATCCACCTTGATAGCCCGGTCATAATCCAACACTTGCTCTCTAAGTGGTTTATCTGCCTCACTGCGGATTGGTGATGGATTGCGCCAAGATGCATCTTTTCCCCAGTTAAGCTGCGCACTTAATGCCGCGAGCCAATTTCGGTCAGTCATCTCAGTGACGCGAAAACCAACCGTTGCCAGCGCTTGCGAGAAAGAAGCCCGAAGCGCGGATGCTCGACTCAACTCACGCTCCGTCGGTATAGGACTTTCCAAAGGCAATTTGCAGGTGACGATCAGTTGAAAGTTGCGTACCTGAGTCTGGGTCGATTCTTCTATCGGTTGAACCGTGCCCCCATCGAGGAAATCCGCACGTTTGCGTATCGACGCCCTGAGCAATGGATCGGATTGACGATGCCGTAAGCCCATCATGCGCTGAAGGTCGGTTTGAATATCAGGCGAGGCGTACAGGCCAAATTGCAGCAAAGTGTCTTTTGGCCAGTCGTTGTTGAGAAGAACATTAACCCTGTCTGCAACAGACTCATCACCACCCGGCAATGGGTCACATAGAAAACCAAAGCCAACACTCTGGTCTTCCATGAAAAACAGTTGCTCATCGTCTGAATAGGCCAATACTGGCAAGAGCTCTGAAGCGCGTTGCCCTGAATACAGAGAGGCTTTCATCTAAATCCCCTCCAACCAAGCAGAAAGGTCATAAGGACGGCCTCGGCTGATGCGACCATCGTTGGCGACAATGAAAGGCACACCTTGAATGCCCAGGATTTGAGCCGTCACCAGGGTACGCTGCATTGGCTCTAAGTTGCAGGCATCATCCTGTTCTAGGTTACCAATCCGGCCATTGAGCAATGCATCGGTGGCCGCTTTCTTGTCACGCGCACAGCCAAGCTGGCGAACCTGACGCTCTGAATCAGGACCAAGCACTGGCACAGGGAGAATTTGGAAGGTGTATTCTTTGGTTAGCGGTAAAGCTTGTTTCAAAAGCTCATGGCAGTGCGGGCATCGTGGATCAACAAAGACCACCACTTTCTTTTTGCCTTCGCCTAAAGTCAGTGGGTTCAAATCATCCATTTTTAAGCCAAGGCGACTTAAGTCCAGCGTGTTTCCCGCTTCTCGAATTTCTTCAAGGCTGGTAAGCGGCTTTTTGGACCAGGCATCATAGAGCGTGCCATCAATGACAAACCGGCCACTGTCTGACATGAAAACAATACGGCCATTGCTTTCGACCGCTTTCATACCCGTGACAGGTAAAGAAACCATGCCGTCAATTTTGCCAACGGGCGACACTTCAGACACAGGTTCAGCTTGAACCAATGGAGACAGCGCAAGCGCCAGAATAATTGGAGATAGTTTTCGCATGAGGAGTCCTCGTTAATGTAAATCGAGGCTCCAGTCTATGCAGTTGTCCTATGTGGACTCGGTTAGATAGATTGAAGAATTGGATGCCTTGCTAGGGTGCCACGTGTTGTTACGCACTATTTGTAAAGGTATAGCTTTCATCTAAATCCCGCGAGAAACCCCGTCCTTCTAGGGAGGGGAGCAGTCAATCTGCCAGTCTTACAGACTTCCCCTCTAGTCATCTGGTTTAGCTGATTCATTTTTTTCATACCCTAGGTGTTAATTTTTGCAATGTTTTAAACCAAAAAGGGCTACATACACTCGAAAACCAACTGACCTACTTTCAAAGTTTCATGCCCAACAATTCGTATATCCATTGACTACACGGAAAAGTCATTTAAACTGTGTATTAAATAGATATACAGAGGATGGTGTCATGGCTACAAAGACAGCGCCAATCAACATGCGAGTACTGCCATCGGTAAGAGACATCATCGATGCCGCAGCAAGTTTAAAAAAAGTCGATAGAACTGTATTCATTCAGCAGGCAGCGCTCAATGAAGCGCATAGTATACTGGCAGAACAGCGGGATTTTGTTCTTGAAGCAAAGGCTTTTGAAGCGTTTGATAACGAACTTCGTGCAAATCCACAGACTCTTGAAGGCATGAAAGATCTGTTTAAAAGGAAAGCGCCTTGGGAATAAGCGCACCAACACTACTCGCTGATGAGCACCAAATTAATGCCTTTCAATGTGGCATCGAAGAACTCGATACCTGGTTAAGAAAACAGGCGTTAAAAAGTCAAAAACGGGGAACTGCGAGAGTGTATGTGGTCAATGACACTGACGCCCATCAAGTGGTCGGGTACTATGCCATTGCCATGGGATCAGTTTCCAGAGAGCAAGCTTTTAGTTCATTAAGAAGAAATAGTCCAGATCCCATTCCCATGGTGATTCTAGCCAGACTTGGAGTAGATAACGCCTATCAAGGTCAAGGCATTGCGGCAGGTCTTTTAAAAGATTGTATCATTCGCTCAGTACAAGCAATGAACGCTGTCGGTGGAGCAGGAATCTTAGTCCATGCTATTGATGGTAGTGCGCAAACGTTCTACAAGAAATTTGGCTTCAAAGAATCGACGTTTGATCCTTTAGTACTCATGGCAAGGATCTGCGATATCGAAAAATCATTGTCGATAGACTGAGATGACGGCTCCCCTTTCACAAGAGAAGCCGTCAATATTATCAGGTGCCCAGTAAAACGGCGCTGATCGCTGGAACTGCTGTGCCAATGACTTCTTGAGTACTGGCAACAACAGGTAAAGTTGCAGACATGACACTTTCAACGACTGTTGGCGTATTGTAGAGACCCATACCGCCACCAATGCCTAAGGCAAAAGCCATCAAGCTTTGGCGAGCGATACCGCCCACAATACCCACCAGTACCATGGCTCCCGCTACGATCCGTCCCAAAGTACCTTGGGTCCAGTCTTTTAGGGTATCCCACACATCGGTGAAAGCATCACCACCGGTGCCCGCAAATGAGGGCTCCGAAATCATTAACGCCATTAAACCAAGCGCACTAATAGTCATTAGGCGCTGAGTTTGAATGGTGCGAACTGCATTTGTCATTCGTTAGTTTCTCCGTAGATACTCAAGTTATCGCGCTTACCATCAGCTCCCGCTGAGGCTGAATCGCTTTGAGTCTGAAGTGGACGTAGCACTGGCGAAACCGTTCGAGGTGCGGACACCCCAATATCCCACCGGCGCGGTTCAATTTCGGTAAACACGTAGCTGGATAAATTCAGATCTCCACGGTCATCCTCCCAAGGCGCAATCCAAATCCGCATCACCCTTGAAGGAATGCGAATAGGTGCAGATTGCTGCGTCTCGGGTAATGCTGGATGGCTCAGCAGTCCTGTCTCTAAATCAGATTGTGAATACCCAGAGGGAGCACCAATTCGAGTCGCCACAGCATCAATCGTCTTGGGTGCAGCGCCATTACTGGTAAGCTCATAGACTTCACGAGCGGATAAACAGCGCACACCGTCAGGCATACCTGGGCATCCATATTCACTACTCCCAAGACTCAATGAACTACAGCCAGACAATAAGGTTGAGCCGACTGCCAATAAAAGTAATCCAGCTTTAGACCACTGTTTTGACTGGTGCTTTGGGTTGTTCTGCATTGATGTCGTCATGGTTAACTCTCCTCTGGATACACATGTTATTGTCTGAAACGGACTTCGATCGGTTAGCAACATGCAGGATTTTTTCATCTTCTTGCACCTCCCCCTTGCGAAGTGGCCAACGACAACGAGGCACCACGAGTGACTATGACTTCAATTTTCCTTGCAGCGTCTACCTCTATGACTGGGAACATATTTTCAGCCATGTCCAAATAGAACTTGGCCACTCGATCCAATGCTTTACCAGTGCCTTTAATCGCAGCACCTTGTAATGCTTCTTGGCTCATGACTTGCTGGTACAGCTGAGTATCACCGGCATTACCCGTCTTAATCGTCGGAACAGGATTCACATCAAATGCGCCTGCCAAGCCCTGAAGGAATCCGGCCATCATCGATTTGGCCACCAGCTGGCCTTGTTTCGACACTAATCGGCCACGAATACCGGCTTTGCCGTCTTCACCCACGGCATAAGAATCCAGTCGTGTTTCAATGACGCCACCATCTTCTCTCACACATGAAATGGTCTCGCCTCGCAAATAAGCACGCTCAGAGCTCAAATCACCGTAACCTGCGGCGATCAAGAAACACTCTTTGATATCCGCTCTAAATCGGTTGGGTAAAATGGCTTCCTTTTGAATCCTCAGCAATGCAGGAAAAGGCTCGCGTCTTGCGGACTCGTGAGTAGGAGCATCCAAACCTGTGATCAAAGTACCTGAGATGATGCTGCCCGCCGGTAGATACAAAGGCGGCGCTTCTTGCACAACAACCTCTGTTTCAGCAACCACTTCAGGCTCAATCATACGAATCGTGATTGGCGGCAATGGAACATCTCGTGCTCGTGTACCTTGGCCATTGGCTGGCTGCTGATAGAGCGGATCAGGCAGCGGCGCATTGGCAAAATAGTCGTCTGGGTTAGACGGCAGAGGCTTTTCGTCTTTGGGTAATTCCATGGCAGATAAAGGCACTTCAAAACGGCTATTTGTGCCTTCAACTGCTGCATCACCTCCTGCGCGAACATTATCAAGTTCCGCTCTAAGGCGGGCCAGCTCCGCATTGACCTCACTTGGTATAGAAGGCGAACCTGGGCTTAGCCGTCCTGAATCGACGTCACGTCGCAAGCGCTCAACTTCACGACGTAACTGTTCATTGCGCTCACTGAGTAGTTTTACGTTCGCAGCCAAACTATCGACCCCAACATCACGAGTATTGGTATCCGTAAGAATGTGCCGGATCGTTTCCTGCCGGTTCCGACTGCTTGAGCCATCGTCAGGATTAGGTGAAAACACCATCACCATAAGAATGAGACCACCAGCAATACCAGCAACCGATAGACCCCGCTTCATGTTCGGGCTCATTTGTTCCCATTGTGCTTTCATCGTTACTTACCTCCCACAAGAAGCGAAGGTCGCTGACTTTCCACTGGTTCTTCACGATGATTGCGAACAACCACATACAACTCAGTCTTTTCACCCGGCAACAAGATGTTGCGAGGCCAGTAAGCGCTTGCCACTATATCTGGTGCATGACAGGCTATTTCACTGGCTTCTATCGGCTCATCGGCAAAGCTTTCAACCAGTCCTACATAGACGGTGAAGTAATGTCCCGTCACAATTTGCCCCTGCTTAAAACCAAACTTTAAGCCCGGCTGAAAACATTTCGGGCTTGTGTCAGTTTGGCCAGCTAAACGGATGTCATAGCCTTGTGGTAACTCATTTAGTGCAAGGCGTCTGAGTAAATCACGTAAGCTATCGACGTATGGCTGAGCCGTTTCCCAAGTAGCGGCTTTTCGGTTCACGACGCCCTTAATAGGCCACTGCTGACCATCAATAGCTAAAGTGATTTCACGCGGTGGAATACGACGAGGTACTAAGGTGACTGATAATGCGGGCGCTTCCTGACCAGGCGGTGTGATGTAAAGTGAAACCGGTGATTCTTTGTCCGTGGCCACATATACAACATTCCCCTTGATTTGCGTCTGAGCATCACTGGTTGTTCTCACCTGAGGCGATTCAAACGGCGTCACAATCCGATTCAGATGGCCAAGTGCTACAGGGATCAGTTCATTAACACCCGGTGTCATCAGTAGCGTTGTTGGCACATCCGTTGAAACCGTATTGGTTTGAACCGGTGGATTTGCAGTAGCAGACTGCTTCATCACACTGGCTGGCACAATCGGCAATTCCACGTCTGCATACGACGCTTGAGATAACAGGACGCCACTCAAGCTCATTGCGATTAAGCTTGGTGTCATCCATCGACTAATTTTGGTTCGCATCATTCACCCTCCGGTTTTGCTCTTGGGTCAACTTTTCACGAACGCGCTTCGTTCTAGCTTGCCCCTCATACGTATCCATCCAACTGAGCTTTGGACGGTATTGCTCAATATCGATGTCAAACTCATAGGTGCGAGTTTGGCGCTGCTCATCTCCAGATGGCCCAGAAACCAAGGAATAACCGGTCACAAAGACATGGCCGGTTTCATACTCATACTCCACTTGTCTGGGTTGGAATTTGAGCGTGACTCGGTCTTCTCGGATTTGCCTTGCCTGAATTTCCAGTGCATCGACCACTTGCTGGTACACCGCTGGAGAAAGTAGCGGCTCAATGGCAACCCGGATAAAGGACACATTACCCGGCGTCACGTTGCCCATAAGCTCAGCCAGGTAGAGCCCCCAGGATTCAAGGTAAGGTTGAGTGGCTTGGTTTCGTGACACTTCAGCCGTTTCAGACAAGGTTGGTGGTTGAATAGCTACCACGGTATTGCGAGAAAATGCCGCTACCGCAAGCAGCAAATTAGATAGCACCAGCACTGCAATCAGGAACCGCTGCCATCGGTTCTCTAATTGCGTGCCTTGCCATGATTTTAAAAACACGTCGAACTTCACGGCAGATAGCTCCTGATAAATGGGTTAGGGATCGTCTTGGCTTTGGTTGGCAACAGTCCAGCCCAGTAGATGGCGTGAAGAATAAAACCATCAGGGCGACCATCACGAAATCGCCGATAGAGCTTGGTTGTCACCAACCCCAACAGGCATAAAACCAAGGCATTACCGGTAAAAATGCCGATCACTAGCCCCAACAGAATGGGAGCCATCTCATCGGCGCTCCAAAGCAGGAAGTGCGGCGGGTCATCGATATAGGATGGAATACTCACAGGTTCCATAGTCACTCCTCGTTGTTTGAATTGAGAAGTGAAGAATGCCTTGGGATTGGCAGGTTCAGTGGTCAGCTAGATGCCGAATTCTTGAAGGTTTTGAGGTGGCTTAGTGATTCTGTACTTACAATCAGATTGATATCGCAACCTTAAGGGTTACAATTAGTGCACGATAATTGGCACGTTACATTCAGATTTAACAGACGTGATGCGGAAATTGTTAACTGCGAGGATTATCACTATGACTATACATAACCCTGCTCACCCTGGTGAGATATTAAAAGAGTTGGTCATCGAGCCGCTGGAGTTGACGATTACCGATGTTGCAGAGCACTTAAATGTAAGCCGTAAAACCCTATCCAAGGCATTGAACGGACGAGGTGCAATAACTCCGGAAATGGCCGTACGCTTGGAACTGGCTTTTGCTAAGCCCACTGCTGACCACTGGTTGCGCCTGCAAAATGCTTATGATTTATCAGCTCTCAGAAATCAAAAGACAACGCTGAAAGTCCAATCTTATGAACTAGCTTAGGGGTAAAATTAATGTCTCTAAAAACATTGAAAGAAAAAGCACTTAAAAATCCTAGTGTTGTACGGAAATATCATAAACTAAGTCGCGAATTTGCTCTCATCGAACGGAAACTTACACGCAAAATCGCTCGAACACGCAAACCTTAAACTAGCTGAAAACTGTCGCTAGTTATATTGGCGTATTCTCTCAATGTTCGTATTTTTAACTCACGTGCGCCAGTTTATACCGAGTGCTCCGCCCCCCGGCTTCACTTTTTACCAAGCAACCAAGCTCGACCAACGCCGCTAAATGACGAGATGCGGTTGGCTTACTCACTTTCGCCACTTTATGGTATTGCGACGTATTAATGCCTTGGTCAAAATCCCCATCAAGCATTCGATTGAGCACTTTTACTTGTTCCGAGGACAGTCGCGTTTGATCGACATTTCGCCAGAAGTTTGTTTTAAAAACCGTTTGGTCGATTTCTTCGAGCACATTGGTGAATGTTTCACCTAAGGTGTTTAAAAACCACATAAGCCACGCGGTAATATCAAGATCACCTTTCTGGGATTGCTCTAATATTTCGTAGTAGCTTTTACGGTTGGCTAAAATCGCCACTGACATTGCATAGAAACGGACTGATTGACGCTCAGCCTGGGCCAGCGCCAAATCAGTGAGTAAGCGGGTGATCCTGCCATTGCCGTCATCCAAAGGGTGGAGCGTCACGAACCAAAAGTGCGTTATCGCAGCCCTAAGCAAAGGGTCTAAAGCGGGGTCCTCACGAGAGTCATTAAACCAGCGAATAAACACGTCTAGTTCTGACTCAAGCACATCTCGGCTCGGTGCTTCAAAATGCACCGTGGGTTTATCTATTCTTCCCGACACAACCTGCATTGGCTCGTCCCCGCGCAACTGCCCTCCTATAACAGGATTGAACAAGGTGTAACCCTCAGGAAACAGTCGTTTATGCCACTGCAATATTCTTTCAAGTGAGAGCAGCGAGTCTAAATTCTCCACCGCATCTAACATTATTTCTGCTAAGCCATCAGTGCGTTCAGTAGTTGGAAATGGTTTTTCTTCAGAAAGACCAAGCTTATTGGCCAAGGACGAGCGAACAGAAAAAGCATTGAGCTTCTCACCTTCAATGGCACTCGAATGAATAATGTTCGCCAATAACGTGTCTAACATACTTTGCTTTTGGTCTTTAGGTTGGCTCGACATCTTGCCCAACAACATTCCTTGGTGAAAGCGAATGTCGCGTAACTTGGGTTCAATGACTTTTTCATCCCAGATAAAGTTCGGCCAGTCAGCTTGTTGCCAGATCCACATCTTGTCGCCTTTTGATTTAAATAACAGTATATTCAAATCATAGCATGATTCGAATCAAACCCACAATCGAATCAAATAATGACAGGAATAAGCCAGATATTCATATCATCCTGTCTTGGTGGCCATTAACCGAGGCCTCAAATCTTCTTCTGCAAGTGGCTTAACGCCAACCCTGCCATCAATGCCAAGCCGATGATCAGCGACGGTAACACCACCGGTGGAATGGCCAGCGGGGCGAACAATCCCATAAACAGCAAAATGACACCTGAGCCCAGGATAATCATGCTGTAGCGGTGAATGATAGGGCTCGAAAAATCAAAGGTTGTCTTCTTAATCTTCCAGGTCATTAAGCCATCCCACAGCGCCGGTAACATGAGAATAAGCGCAAAAGGCAACCAGACCATCAGCAGAGCAAATCGAGTGAACACTTGGTACAGCACATCAAAAAATGCCTGAATGCGGTCTTCTACCCAGACAAACCAAAAGCCTCCCATGTTCTCCATCCCTTTAGAGCGCAGTCGTTGTTCTTCAGTGGGGATTAGAAAATCACGCACAGATTGCTCCATCTGTGTATCCACAATCCATGACTGATACCAGCCATGGCTAGTTTGACCTATCCAATAGCTTGTTTGAGCGCCCAATTGATTTTGGATCATCTGCTTTTCTTTACTAATGACCCGGCCAGTCCAATCACCGGGCACTAACACGCCAATGGCAATAATCTCCAGCATCAGTGCCAGACACAGCAGCCAAACCGACTTATGCTTGCTCATGCCAAACATCCTCTTCTACTCGCGCCAGCATGGCTGCAACGGTTGGCGTCATAATCCGGGCTTTAATCACTTGTTGAAGCCGCTTTGTCGATGTATGGCCACTGACATAACGCACATCGATGTGTCCTTCAGCCAGATACGCCATTCGATTTGGACGATTACGAATCCAGGAGTAGAAATACACACCATCCACGGCGGCCCACTCGAAATGGTCAGGATCACGCAGGCGAATCCCCGTTAAAGAACTGGCGGCAGTCCAGGTCAGTGCCTCAATGAAATGCCACAGGCGTACACTGTCATCATCACAACTGACTTCTTCATAACTGCCCAAGCCATTACACAGACACAAATCAAAGATGGAATGGCCATCTAACGTGAGCGCATCTGTTAAATAGTCCGCCAAACAGTGCACTGAACCCAACGCATGAGGCCAGTCGGTTTCAAGCAGTCTTAAAGCTTCCTTGAACTGAGGGTTATGTTGCTGCCACTGAGCGAGCATTTCTTTACTGGTAAGTGTTGTCATTTTCAGACAGACAGAATGATGCATACAGACTCCTTATGCTGCCTGTGTAGAGCTGGTTAAAATAGGAATGCGACCTTTGATCACGCGGCCACCTGAAAGCTTGGCGATGTACTCTAGGTTTGGGAGCTGGCCTAATAACTGCGGTGGAAACATATCGCCTTCTTCCTCCATCAAGCGTTCGCCATGATTGCCGGTAAATAACGCGGGGCTGTCCGAGTTGGACGACATACCTTGAGTTTGCATGATGTACTGCAACCGAGTCTTAGGCAGATTGTCGGTAATGTACTGCTGAGTTTCGGCATCCATCACCCGAAGAGCTATCAGGTTGTTGATGTTACCTAACACCTGGCGAGCCTTAGCTTCACTGCCTGTACGAGCTGCAAAGTCAGCAAAGGTCTGAGTAGCAATCACACAACGCATTTTTGCGCCACGGCCTTTGTTGAGCAGTTGAATGAAGGGATCGTTGACGACTTCAGCCGCCTCATCGATGAAGATATTTACGGGACGATTTTCAACACCATAGTTATAGCGGTCACCGGCTACGGCGGTGAGATCGGATAAAAGCAACGAACCAATGGCGCTGCCAACCATGGCGTCGGTCAATGAATCCAAGCCGATATACGCCACTTGGGCATTGTTGATAATACGGCCAGAATCCGTAATTAACCGGCTGTCATCCACATCGTTTGCAATCGGTGATAGCAATGGACCTAGTTCACTTGATGTGAGCATATTGAGCACCGGCATCAATGAAGCCACCATCTTTGAATAGTGGGTTCTGTCATGCTCAAACATACTCAATAGCCCCTCTAAATCAGTATTGGCGGCAACGGGCTGAATGCGTTCGTAGTAGAAAAGCAGCATCGCCATGGCTTGTTTAGCCAAGGTATTGGCCTTTTCGGTAAAGCGCTTGATCTCCACACTAAAATTGGGATACACCTGCTCCCCCCAGGCTGTGACGGCTTTTACTACCAAGCCTTCTGGGCCACCTTCCAAAAAACGCCTCAGTGTTTTCAGATCAGGGCGTTGTGACGTAAGCAACAGACCTTGCACTATGTTATTCAGTGCCATTTGGCCAAAGGCTTTAAATGGATCAGCACCGGTTTCAGATGGGATTAATGCCGCAATTCGGCTGGCAATTTCAGTACCCCGGTTAAAGTTTCTCAGGGGATTAAGACGTACTGAATGCTCTGGAAAACCCGGATGAAAATACACAAAGCGCTCAGGACTACCGGCGGCAATACAAGCTCGCTGTGCATTATC
Source organism: Vibrio sp. 1159 (assembly GCF_033340395.1). Classification (NCBI taxonomy): domain Bacteria; kingdom Pseudomonadati; phylum Pseudomonadota; class Gammaproteobacteria; order Vibrionales; family Vibrionaceae; genus Vibrio; species Vibrio sp. 1159. Next base: position 52,878 of record NZ_JAWOWL010000034.1, read on the forward strand.
CTTAAGTTCCTTGTCTCCCTTAGGGTCAATAATAATCACGGCTTCATTACGCAAAATGGCCTGAGTGATCATCGCATCAAAGCATCGGGTTTTCCCGGCACCGGTCGTGCCGACAATTAAGGTGTGCCCCTCAGTGTGACCAACTGGCTGGTACACATCTTCTTCTTTGGGCTCAACACCATGAATCCAGGTCGAACCCATTTGTTTGCCGTGACCTTGGTTAAGCAAGGTTTTCTTATCCCGCTTTAGGATTTCATAAGCGCGTTGGGCATGACGTTGATCCCACTCAAAGCCATACCCTAACCACAATTCATCAGGATGTTTTGCCATTACCTTTTGCAAATGCGACAGCTCCATAAAAGCCAAAGGTTTGCCTTTTAGTCCCTTCTGTAACTTATGAAGACGGTAAGCCTCAGGCAGGCGATACAACGCCATGCCCGAGGAAATACCTGTCATCCACCAAAATGGCTCAGGTGGTAACTCAGTGAGTATTTCTGCTGCAATTGCCCCAGTTGCCCCAACTAGCCAACCTGCTGCTGCCATGGCTTCATAGTTCGTGCGCCAGGGCATCTCATATGCGTTTTCTTTCATTCATGCTCCGCAAAATAACCGTTTACAATCCGCTTAACTTCAAATGGATTAACGTTTAGCGTGAGCGGTAAACAGAACCGTTTCCCCCTCATCAAACTGGCATTCGTCACTGGCCGAGATCCCCCGAAGTAGCTGTCCGGCTGGAATACCATGCTCATTGGCGACTTGGCGTAAGGTTTGAATCGTGACGCGAATACCATCGGCACTATGATCCACGTCTGGGTAATCACCATCGGTCAGTAAGATGGGCAAATCTTTCACAAAACTAACCATCTGTTGCCGCTGCGCGTGTTTGGGGTCTGTACTTGAGTTCGCATTGGCCGCAATCGGCTTTTGCTTACGCTCCGCTCTTGTGGCGGACTCTTTTGCTTGGGCATTGGTTGTCTCAGTTCGACTCGGACGCTGTGAAGCCTCTTTGTTCTGAATTGCTGCCGCTGATTCTGTGTCGTGTTTGGAGATGTCAATCAGTGCAGTAAGCCCTTTAGAAATCGATACCTTCAGAAGTAACCCTTGCTCCTGAACGCCATCTTTCGTAGTAATAGTTCTAGCCTTACGAGTCGGGTTTGCGGGATCTAATTCAAGCCAATCTAATCGACTGAGTTCAGCAAGCAGTTTTCGGGGTGTACACCAAGGTCTTACGGCATCGGGATAGCGGATCAGAAGCTGTTCACCAACCATAATCAACGCACTGCTGGCCTCTGGGAGCCACGCCAAAGATTCAGGGAGATTCAATGCCTCTGCATCTTGCTGGTTTACGTTATTTGAGATAGCACCATCATATGAATTGTTAGGCTTTTCGCATTCATCACCTGGAGCATTTTCAGTTGCCTGAAGGTGATTAACATCACTGGCAAGACGAAGTTCATCATCTTGGTCGGACGATTTTGACGATGGCGACTCAGCCGAATTACTGAGTTCGATTGATGATGACGCTTCAGGCAAGTCTGAATGCTCACTGGAGCGACACTGTGGCTCTGCTTGTGTTTGCTGTGTTGCTTCCCATTCAGATTTGCTAAACAGTGCCACGCTACTTGGCACATTCGAGCTGAACAATAAATCGGCCTCAACTATATGCAGCATAGGTAACCAGATTGGCGTGTCGTCTTTGATCAGCACTTCAGGGGCAAGGCTTTCATATCGCTCATTTGAGGCGGATTTAGTGGCCAATCCTCGCTCAATGAGGATGTCCGCAAGAGTATCGGGATCTCTTGGAATGCCAGGTATCTTGTCTTTGGCCAACAGCTCAATGATGTCCTTAGCCGCGCTTTTCCAAACCAGGTAAAGATGGGTTGATTGATTCGATTTTCGTATCCAAACTCTGGCGTCTCGCTGATTGACCAGCCACTGGGAACTGGCAAGTAATCGCCTCATGGCATCAAGTAGATAGCGTTCGACTGGGACACCAAGGGCATTGTCGTCAACGGAAATTCGTTGAGCTTTCAGGTCTCGCTGGACACTGGTTTGGTCAGCTTCAATAACCAATTTAGACAGGACATGCTCGGGATCGGTATTGCCAATTGCTTCCAGCATGGCTTGCAAAATCTCTGGGCCCGGCTGGGTTAACCAGGCGAGCAACTCAGGTGTCATCACCCGGTTTAACACCAGAATTGAAAATTGCTCGTGCCGCTTGCACCGTCCGTCGCGCCAACGAATGAAATAGCGTTCAATGCTGTTGTTAGTGGTCCACTGGGATAAGGTTTCTAAAAAAGGGTTCCACTGATAGCGTCCATCTTCGTCTGTGATGGACAAATCTGAAACAGGCTTACCAATATCATGGAACAAACCGCCAAGAGCCGCCGCGACACGCCACCTTGGTTCAAGCTCTTTTTTCTCAACCGGTGTGCCACTGGCAACAAAGATGATCCCTTCAGCTGCTTGTGCCGCCCAGAAAGCAACTTCCAACGAATGACGTAATAAACCACCAGCACCACTGTGATGATGATGCTCAGAAGCTGGCAACAAATGAACATAAGCAGCAAGATGATCAATGCAGGGTTGAATCAGCCTTTGAAAATCACGCTGATTAAAGCCTATTACCTGGCGCAGTTTGGCAATTAGCTCGTCTTGTGTGGACTGCAAATCCTCGGGTGATGCAGCTGGCAACCCCTTTAGGAATGGCGGGTAGCGTGGGATTTCTGCATCCAGTTGCGATGACAGCTCTGGTAGTGCTTTGGTTTGAAAAAATAGGTTTTTGAACATAGTGAACCTCCAACACGATAGTGTGAAGGTTCACTAACAATTAGGATGTTAGATAGTCGCAAGAAACATGCACTTATCTGTAGCGGTGATAGAGCTAAAGACTTAAAAACCAGTCTGGTTCAACTGTTACTTTTTCAACTAACTCTGTTTTAACGCCTAAACTAAGTTCCTTGAGTTTATCAGCTAACTGATCACCATCGACCAAGTCAATCGGAGCAACGCCATCACGGTTGGCTTCTTCAATGGCAGCTTTTGTAAAGCTACCTGTAGTGATAAACATCCCACGATCAGCTCTACCAATGGTTGCGCCCCTAAAATCACGGATCTCGGGAGCCCCAACGGAACCTTTGTACTTTTTACACTGAAAAGCGATATGAAAGCTCATCAAACCGTTGATTCGGGCAATTCCTTTGCCATCGATACCACCATCACCCGTGCGACCAGTCACTTCAACATGGATAAAGCCTGATTCTCTCAATAACCTCTGTGTTAGTCGCTCAAACGCATCCGGGCTCATTTCTTCAATTAGCACATGATGCAGTTTTTCACGCCAAAGCATAGCCTCTTCTGGAGAGTCATCGGACGACAGCTCTGGAGTAGATGTCGTAACACCAGTCTGTTCAGGCTTGCGGTCCAGAGCTCTAACAAAGTTGACAATTTCTCTGCTATCAATTTCCGGTTCCTGTCTATCTTTATCTGTAAGTGCCCAAACGCCACGAGATGAGTTTTCAAGGTATCCAGCTTTCTTCAGGTAGGTTCTAGCCCATGCTAATCGATATCCAACTTCAGTTTGGCTACTTTTTTCAGGGTTGTGCAGAACAGCCAAAGTACCCTCATCAAACTTCTCAAGCTCGACAACTTCTTCGTATATCTCGTCGATACTGCCTGAGCCGCCAAGGTTAACTAATGCCTTTATTAGCGGGAGCATAAGCTGATCAAATGTGACCATTATTTTCCTCCTGGAAACTTTTTCGTAAAAACAGCGACCACTCTCTCACTGAGATAGTTGACTCAACCAAGTTAACAGTGCAAAGCGAATGAGATTGGCTACTCATGACTCTTCCATTACTCCATCAAGCATATCTACTACATCATTTAAGAGATCATCAGCCTGAGCAAAAATAAACTGCTTTAAAAACTGATCGATGCGAATATTGAGCTTAAAGGGTGGAATGCTTAGGCCATCTAATTTTTCAAAATAAACTTTGGCTTTTGCCTTATCAACAGTGTCTTTAAGCGCGTCAAAGCGACCGAAATTATTAAGGTTTTTCTCATTAACACTATCGTTTAATAAGCTAATAAGCTGGCTTTTATCTAAACCTAACGCATTAACAATGGCATTAATCTGGGCATTTTCAGCATTGTCTTTGTAGGTGTTGATGTAATCTCTGAAAGTATGGCCTTCTATTAACTTTGCATCGCCACGCTGTAAATCATGTAAGAAAAGCTTGGCGTATTTTTGTTCAGCTTGCGTCAGTGAAGAAAATGACTTGTGCAGTTCGTTGAGCGTAAGTTCAATGCTGGCTTGATCATTATGCTGATTTAGCTCTTTTAAATATTTATCGAAGCGACTATTCATATAATCGGCATCAATCTTTCCAGTATCAATTTCCGTCAAATAGCCACTAATGTCAAAAGGCACATCGCCGCCACCAGCACCACCACCATCACCTTTTGATGCGAGCTCTTTATAACGCAGCGCAAGGCTCAGGTAGGTTTGTTCATTAATGGCGAGAGTAACCTCATGCTCAGTGCCATTTTCGCCTGTTGAAGCGTCCGTCGTGAATGTATAAACCGACTGCTCCCAATGTAAACCTTGTACCTTCGCGGCTTCTAGATGCTGGTTAAATACTTTAAATAGTTCAGCAAACTTTGCGCACACCTCAACATCTTCTGGCAGTTTTTCAAAATTTGTCACACCGGCACTGATGAACAACTCGGTAATATCACCGAATAGTTCATTCATTGCTTCTAAGTTACTTTCTAGCCTATCAACAAATAACCCAATGGGTCTGTCGCCAGAGTATAGTTTTACCGCATCGTTAATATGTTGCTCCATCGTATGCGGATAACGATAGTAACGGATAACACCATGAGGCTTATCGGGGCCAAACAATCGATTGGTACGAGAGAAGGCTTGGATGATGTTTTGGTATTTAATTACCTTATCTAAATACAAGACATTCAGCCACTTGGAGTCAAAACCGGTGAGCATCTGGTCTACAACAATTAATAAATCCAACTGTTTTGTAGGGTCGGTATGAATGCGCTCATAAGGTTTTTTGTGAGCAAGACGTGCGGCTAAATCTTTCTTAAATGCTGCATGGCGGGCAAAATCAAAATCGTGGCCATAACGCGCATTATAGTCACGCATAATCTCATCCAAGCCATCACCTTTAAACGTTGGCCCACGGTCGCCACTGCCGTCATTATCAATGTTGGGATCAAACAGTGCGGATACTTTTAAATCAGGCTTAGTAGCCTTTAACAGACGGTAATAATCAATGGCTTCAGCTATACTGTTAGTAGCCAAAATCGCATGAAATTTATTGCCTTGGCTTAGCACATCCCATTTGTGCAGAATATCTTCTACCACTTTGGCTTGGTGAGTCTCGCTTATGTACTGACTTTTAGGTACGTAATCTTCAATACCTTTGTGGTATTTACCTGTAGCGTCCTTGTAGCCAGCCATAGGCACTTCATTCATAAAATAATTAAATTTTTTCTTTTTGGCAGGATTATCCATTGCTTCCGCTACAGATCCCGCCTTAGCTTGCTCTAGGGCGACAGCCTGCCTTAAGTCACCATCCCTAAAAGTAGGAACTTTATAGGGATCAAAGCCGAGTACGTTACCATCGCGAATACCATCGGCTATGCTGTAGCGGTGCAGCTCGTTACCGAATACGGTACTGGTAGTATTGCCGTTTTTTTCATTTTCTTCTTGGATCGGCGTGCCAGTAAAACCAAAAAACAAGGCGCGGGGAAAGGTGCGTTTAACAATGATCAGCATGTCGCCAAACGTTGAACGGTGCGCCTCGTCAATAATAAATACCAATCGTTTAGCGCGGATTTTTTCAATATCTGCCGAGTTTGTTGCAGTGCCGTCATCATCCACTTCTTCAAAAATATTACTCATTTTTTGAATAGAGCTAACAATGAGGGTATCGGCTGGGGACGTGCTTTTTAACTTGGTTACTAATACATGGGTGTTTTCGGTCGCTTGTACATCTTCACCATCGCCTGCAAAATTACGGTATTCCGCCAGCGACTGGGTGCCCAGCTCGATGCGATCCATCAAAAAAATGACTTTATCGGCATCCTTTGACTGGGCAATGAGTTGTGCCGATTTAAAGCTGGTCATGGTTTTGCCTGAACCTGTGGTATGCCACACATAGCCGCCCAAGCGGTCTGGGTTATTAGCAGCGCTACCCAATTGTTGCCAGTTGGTTTTGGCTACCTTATCCGATATCGCATTGGCGGCGTAATACTGATAACTACGCATCACTTTAAGCACTCCATCGGTATCGTCGGCAACGGTGTAAAAGCCAATCAACTGGTGTGCCATAGGGATGGATAACAGCGTCGAGGCAATGTCTTTCCAATGGTTCATGGGCTCGTTATTAAAATCGGCCCAATTGAATTGGTAGTCTGGGTTAAATTTGCCATCTAGCCCTGGGTTAGCAAAGTATTTGGCCTCATTAGGTTCCATGGCGACAAACACTTGAATGAGTGAAAACAGCCCACTAAAAATACCTTCTTTGGAATACTTTTCGATTTGGTTAACCGCTTGGCTAACTGGTACGCCACTGCGTTTAAGTTCAACATGAATGACCGGCATACCGTTAATCAGTAACAGCACATCACCACGTCTGTCATTACGCAGTGGGCTGCCGCGTTCAAATTTCGGCTGCTGGACGATTTGGTAACGGCTTTGACCAGCAGCAATTTCCTGGCGATCATAGATTTTTAGGCTGACTTCTTTGCCAAGATGCAAGGCATCGGCGGGGTTATCGCGCTTAATGGCTACCGTTTTGCCGTTAATTAACCCATTGAGTTTAAGCGGTGTTTTTAGCTCTTTGATCTGCTCAATAATCTGCTGCATTTCCGTTGCCGTCAGTGGCACGTCGTTCAATCGATCTTGCTGGCGATTGTTTTCAAATAAAATGTTCGCCCAGTTTTGCAGTAAGCCCTCTTCGGTTTTGTTTTTGAGTACTTCAGGCTCCCATCCCTTATGAGTAAGCATCTCGATAAATGCCTGCTCAAATTGTGCTTCGGTTTTAAAGGTGGTCATGGTTGTACTCCCTGCTAAACAAACATTTTGCTCAAGCAGGCCTGCTTGATGTTATTTAGTTTAATGATTTGTTGTTGGTGTTGATTGATCGTAACTATTCACCCGCAAGGCCTTGACAGCAAAGTTGTGTGACCAGGTTAACTTGATCCCATATTCGGCTTGAGTGA